>JBMOHV010000131.1:0-1508 GCA_049317645.1 Bacteroidia bacterium | reverse complement strand
TTGCTTATTTTTGGGGCTATGCCCTTGCCTTTTTTGCTTTTGCTCTTGCTTTTGGCGGTAAGTGCCTGCAAAACCCCGGATCCCAGGCCGGTCGAATTGGGGGAGACGAAGATTGGACGGCAGGTATGGATGCGGGAGAATTTGCGTGTTGACACCTTTCGGAACGGGGACCCGATCAAGCAGGCCCAATCCCCCGAAGCATGGGCTGAAGCCCTTCGTCGCGAACAGCCCGCTTGGAGTTTTTACGATAACGATCCCGATAACGACTGGCATTACGGCCGGATTTACAATTATTATGCCGTTGTGGATGAGCGTTGCCTGTGTCCTACCGGTTGGTACATCCCAAGCGATGGGGAATGGACGGAACTCGAAAAATTCCTGGGAGGACCCCGCGTTGCTGGTGGTTCCCTCAAATCTACCCTGATGAAACCTACGGTTGGGGGTTGGGAGAGTCCCAATGAAAAGGCCGTCGATGATGTAGGCTTCGGTGCCAGACCGGGGGGGCTCCGGGCCAAAGACGGCACCTTTTACAATGCGGGCCTGACCGGCATGTGGTGGACCTCCACGGTCAACCTATCCAAAATGTCTTGGTACCGAGAGGTTAATTTTTTTAGCGGGCGGCTTTACCGGACCTTTAATTACCGAGAGGATGCCTTCAGCGTTCGCTGCCTCAAAGAACCATCCAAGCAACAAGCGCCACCCCAGCCGTGGAACGGGGATAATTAGGCCAAAGGCAGCCTACATTTGTTTAATTCAAACACCATGAAAGCATCTAAGATCTTTGCTAGGACTATTTTGGGGACTTTGGTTTTGTTGGCCTTGGGCTCATCGATGGCTTGCCGCAAAGAGACCGTCCAGCTGGTTTACAAACCCTGCCCCGGTGCCGAGTTGGTTCGTGATGTGGACGACAACGCATACCCCACGGTCCAAATCGGCGACCAATGCTGGTTGCGGGAGAATCTGCGGACGTCGAGGTACCGGAACGGGGAAGATATTCCGGTCATCGAGGAAGACTCCCTTTGGTTGTCCACCTCTGCGGGTGCCTTTGCTTACTATACCAACGATCCGGACCAGGACACCCTGGAGGGGATGCTCTACAATCACTTTGCCCTCAGCGATAACCGCGGCCTTTGTCCATCCGGATGGCATGTGCCTTCCGACGCCGAATGGACCACGCTCCAGGAATACATCAGCCGGGGCGATAAGGAAGGTGGGGCGCTCAAGGATACCCTGGATTGGGATTTTCCCAATGCAGGAGCCGCGAATTTGATGGGCTACCGGGCCCGAGCGGCCGGGTTTAGGGCGGCGACTGGGGGTTTTGGAGGACAGGGCATCCATGGATTTTGGTGGTCTGCCACCCAGGCGGAACCCGGAAAGGCCTGGAGCCGGCAACTCAATTACGCTTCGACGAGCATGTTCCGCAATGCCAACTTCTTGTTGTTCGGCATGTCGGTGCGCTGCCTAAAAGATTAGGCTGGCACTTGACTTTGGGCTTTGGTGGGAGTCCA
>JBMOHV010000130.1:0-1725 GCA_049317645.1 Bacteroidia bacterium | reverse complement strand
CCCCGCGATACTCACCGTACAATCCGTTGAACTCCGGTTCAAACAACCGGCCCGGACATCCCGGAACACCATGTTCACCCGCAAAATTTGGGTGTTAACCTACGGCCATGCCCAAGGGGAATGCGCCCCCCTGCCCGGTCTTAGCCCGGATTGGGTGGATGAAGCCCATTGGAACCAAATCCTCCACCAAGCCGTTCTTCGTTTCAACGAAGTGGCCGCCGACTGCAGCGATACCGCCTCCTTGGTGCAAGCCATGGAAACCGAATTGGATTCCTACCGACGGCATCAACCCTCCTTGGTTTTTGGTTTTGAATCGTTGTTAAAACAACTATCAAACAGCATTGATCTTAAGGACGAACCTTCCGCAACCTTACCAGTCAACGGATTGGTATGGATGAACGAGATCGAAACGATGCGAACCGAGGCCCACCAAAAAGCCCAAGCAGGCTATACCTGCATCAAGCTCAAAATTGGTGCTTTGGACTGGTTGGCGGAATTGGATTTGTTGCAGGAAATGCGGGAAGCCTATCCCAGCGAGCGTCTCCAAATCCGGGTGGATGCCAACGGAGCCCTGGACCCGGACACCGCAACCATGCGGATGGAAGCCTTGCAAAAACTGGGGGTGCATAGCATTGAACAGCCTTTGGCGGTTCGCTACGATGACTTGTTGCCCCAAATTTGCCAAACCGGGACCCTGCCGGTTGCGCTGGATGAATCCCTGCTGGTTCGTTACCCCGACGAAAGCAGCCGAGACTGGCTGGCCCAAAGCGGGGTGGCTTTTTTGGTCCTCAAACCCGGTCTTCTAGGCGGATTTCGAGTGGCGGAATCTTGGATCCAAACAGCGGAATCCTTGGGCCTGGGCTGGTGGATCACTTCGGCGCTGGAATCCAATATCGGACTGCAAGCCTTGGCCAATTGGACCTTGGTTCAAACCCTTCGCTCCCAAAATCCGCTGGCCCAAGGGCTGGGAACCGGCTCTTTGTATACCAACAATTTTCCTTCGACCTTGCGGGTTCAAAGCGGCATTCTGTCCTGGGGCTCCCCTTCCTAACATGCTTTACACTCTGCCTGAATTACCCGCTGCAGCCCAAGCCTTCTTGGCGGATTGGGAGGATAAGGACCGTAACGTCTTCGAGTTTCAAACATCCGGAACCACCGGACCTGCGCGGATTTGCCAACTTAGCCGGCAACAAATTCTACATGCGGCGGCGTCCAGCCAGGCCACCTTGGGCTGGGCGGCCGGTCAAAGCGTGGGGTTGGTTCTCCCTGCCACTGGCATGGGTGGTCGGATGAGCCTGGTCCGGGCCTCGGTTTACGGCATGCACCTCGTCCCCCTCGCCTTGGACCTCGGGAGGCTATCCAACAAACCCGCCCCACAGACCGAACACCCCCCCTTCACCCGTTACCTGGACCATTTGTCCTTGGTCCCCTCCCAGGCTCTGGCCCTGCTCCAACATTGGTTGGACCAAGGAATGGACCCCGGTGAACGCTTGGGGACCTTGCTGCTGGGGGGCGGGCCGGCGGTGTCCGATCTTCGGAAAATGCTGGAGCGGGTCCCTGCAGGGGGTCAGCCTTGGCGGATTTTTTTGGGCTTTGGCATGACCGAAACCGCCGGGCATTTTGCCTTGCGACGACTGTTCCCCCATCCCGAACCCTCCTACACCCCCGCGCCGGGTCTTGAAATCAGCCTTGAAACCAACCCAGAGTCCGAACGGGAATCCAGCC
>JBMOHV010000129.1:0-1735 GCA_049317645.1 Bacteroidia bacterium | reverse complement strand
CATCGTGGAGGCATTGATCAAATCCCGGTAAGGACCGGCCAACAAATCGGCCATGCGCAAAAAAACGGCGGCTCGTTGTTCCCATGGCAACGCCTCCCAGGCCGGCTTGGCCGCTAGGGCCGCTTCGATGGCGGATTCAACATGTTCAGCAGAACCCTCGTGAAAATGACCCAACGTATGGGCATGGTCGTGGGGTGGGGCTATGCGCCGGGTTTGTTTGCTGTGCACCTCCCGTCCCCCGATGATCATAGGGACTTCCACCGAACGAGAGCGTAGGTCCTGCAGTGTTTGTTGCAAAGACAAGGCCTCCGGAGAACCAGGGGCGTAGGATCGAACTTTTTCGTTAACGGCGGGGGGTACCGAGAAGATTCCAAAAGACATACACGATATTTAGACCCCAAAGGTACGAATCCACCCCATGAACCTTGAAAGCCTCCGCGATCTTTGCCTTGGTCTGCCCGACAGCACCGAGGACCTTCCTTTTGACGAAAATACCTTGGCCTTCAGGGCCCTGGGCAAAATTTTTGTATTGACCGATTTGATCGAATCGGATCGATTCAACGCCAAATGCGACCCGGCCTGGGCCCTCGAATTAAGGGAACGCTATCCCAACGAAATTCTCCCCGGCTATCACATGAACAAAAAACATTGGAACACCGTCCGCATGGATGGCCGGATACCGAACCCCTTGTTAGAAGCCCTCGTTCGGCATGCCCATGCCCTGGTTCACCCGGTCTATCGCAAAACAGCTGGTGACTTTATACACCCCCTATGAACACGGCACCCCCATCGCAGGCCCAACCTCTGAACTCCCTGAGTCTGATCATCCCGGTGTACAACGAAGCCGGTCGGGTGCAGGCCTTGCTGGAAGCCTTGGCCAGGGTCCCATGGCCCAGCAGCCTCCAACATATTGAATACCTGTTGGTGGACGATGGCTCCACCGACGAAACCCCCACCATTTTGGAGGGCTGGTGCCGGGAACACCCGGAATACCGCCTGCTGAGGCAAAAGGGCAACCGTGGCAAAGGCGCCGCCATTCACCTGGGATTGAGGGAAGCCGTGGGTCAAGCCGTGGGCATCCAAGATGCGGACATGGAATTGCTTCCGTCGGATTGGCCGTCCATGCTGCAGGCCCTGGCTCTGCCCGGCATCGGAATGGTCAATGGATCCCGCTACCTCCCAGGCCTTTATCGACCCCTGCACAGCTACCGCCGGTACATCGCTAACAAATTATTTAGCTGGTTGACCTCCCTGCTGATCGATATCCGCATCACCGATATGGCCTGCGGTCACAAATTGTTACGAAGGGATTTGATGCTCAGTCTGGATCTCCGCGAAGAACGCTTTGGAGTCGAATCCGAAATTCTTATCAAAAGCGCCCGCATTCGGCGCAACCATATTGTCGAAATTCCGGTCCATTACTTTGCACGGCATCAAGGCGAAGGCAAAAAATTCCGTACCGTGGATGGCCTGGGTATCCTTTGGAAAATTATTCGGTATAGCCTGGCCCCTCTACCGCCTTCGGCCCTTCGCTACCGAACCCAAGGCAACTAGGCTCCCATACCTCTGCACGGCGACCCTGCCCCGCACGGGCAAGATCTCCGTTGGGCGGTACCGCCATGGCATCCAGACCTACCGGAAAGGAGCTTTGCCACCATACGGCCCTGTACCAATCCTTCCCGGTGGCATCCCAATGCAGAAGCGCAATGCGGTACTGCCAACTCTGGTGGTACTG
>JBMOHV010000128.1:0-1758 GCA_049317645.1 Bacteroidia bacterium | reverse complement strand
ACAACAATTACATGCAAGTGCCTGCCCTGCTTACGACGCTGTGTGAACTCAACCAGAAATACCGTTCCAGCGGGATCCATTTTTATTTGAAAGACCAACCCAATTATATCTACGACGGAAACTTGTTTTACCATACGGGTTGGGGCCAAGGCAATACCCAGATGAGCACCTACAATGTTTCCAGAACGGTGAATATCCATTATGTGGATCTCTCCGCAATGGGCCTCTGCGGTTACGCCACTTTTCCAGGATCCGGGGCTGGTACCACCCTGCGTCAAGGAGGCTTGATGATGAGTATTTCGTGTTCGCAACCGGGCAATACCACCCTGGCCCACGAAATGGGGCATTACCTGGCCTTGCCACACCCCTTTGAAGGAACGAGCCCCCAGCCGCAAGGGGTTTTTGCCGAAAGAGTTACACGCAATCCCAACGATACCGCAAACGGCCGGCAAGCATCCAATTGCGCCAACGCTGGAGACCGGTTTTGCGATACGCCCGCCGATTTTATTGGAACCCGCTGGCCTTGCAACAGCTCCGCACCCCAAGATACCGATCTGAATGGGGACCCGTTCCGACCGGATGCGACTTTGTTCATGTCGTATTCCAACGACAATTGCCAAAATCGTTTTTCGAACCAACAAATTTCGGTGATGCGGAACACCCTCACCGGTACGAGCGGTGGCAACGGTCCTCGGTCCTATCTCCTTCTGCCTCCCATGCCGGCCTACGATACGGTCCGCAGTACCACCACCCTTTTGGAACCGGCGGTTGGGGCCGCCCCCTCCCCTGCCAACTGGGTTTTCTTTCGCTGGACATCGGTGCCCAATGCCACTATGTATTATGTGCGCGTTGTTCGGGGCATCACGCTGATGTTTGAGCGATGGGTGAACGATACAAGCTTCTTGTACACCGGTCCTGATTTGGGCTCAAGCGGAAATTATTCCGTCACGGTCAAACCCCTGAACCCGGCTTCAACCTGTGCCCCTTCATCGCCAATTCGGACCTTTAGCACCACCACTCCTTTTGGGGCCTCGGTCAACGGAATCATCCAAGCCGAATGGCGATTGTACCCCACCTTGCTAACACGGAACCAACGCTTGAATTGGCAAGCAGATGCAAACTCCACCGGCCCAAGCACCCAACCCATGCAGATTCGTATCAGCGATTACAGCGGCAAGGTGGTCTTGACTGACACGTACCAGGCAGGGGAAGGGCTCCGAGAATACTCCCTCAGTAATTTTGAAGCAGGTCTGTACTTTTTTGAAGCCAGCGGAGAGGGCCAAAACGCAAGGGCGCGTTTCGTCGTTTACTAGGTCTTACCGGAATTCTACACGGGGAGCGACCTCATCCTAATCGCTCGAAAAGAAGCCACACCCCTACGTGTCTCGATCGCGTAGGACTCCTTATCGCCTAACGCGATCATCAACGCAGCAGCGCCATCAAGGAGTCCGCGTGTTGTTCCAACAAACGCAGGTAAGGTTCGTGAACCAGTTGATCCCCCTCCATGTAACGATTCATTTGGATGAGGCGAGGGCGCAAAGGCAATACAACCGCCCCGACATAGTTCAGAACATCCGCAAAATGAGCCATGCCCAAGGCCGCCCCTTGGGTTCCATCCGATAAACCGATCATGGCAGTCCTTTTTCCTTGCAAGGACCTGGGGAAAGCCAATGCGTCAATAAAAGCCTTGAGGATACCAGGATAAGATCCGTTGTATTCAGGAATCACAAAAACCAAAACATCCAAGGCATCCACTTT
>JBMOHV010000127.1:0-1874 GCA_049317645.1 Bacteroidia bacterium | reverse complement strand
ATCCCCGGGTTTTCTTGCATGTTTCGGATTTGGCACCGGTCAAAAACCCTCGTCTGCTTTTTGGGGCTTGGGCCCAAAGTGGTTTATCCGATCAGGGGTATCGTCTTCGGGTGGCGGGTGAATACTCCCAAGAATCCAAGGCCAACTATGCCGAGGTGAAAGGGGTGGAATGGTTGGGGATTTTGAGCCCATCCGAATTGTGTTATCAGCTGAGATCATCCCGCGCGCTTTTGTTGAGCAGTCATCGAGAAACCTTTTCGATTTTGGCCGGCGAAGCCTTGCTAAATGGCTGTTCTGTATGGACTTCGTACCCTCCACTTCGTGCTTTTTATCAAGTACTGGACGGGTTGGTTTCTTTGCCCGATGATCAGCCTCTAACCTGGTCCCTGGCCTTGCAAGAAGCAGCGGCCTCGAATCCACCTCCGTGGAATACCCCCCAAGCCGTTCGGTTGGTCCAAGAGCGTTTGAAACCCTACCGCATCCACGAAGCTGGGCAAGCGATGTTGTCCTGGATTGATGCATGGAAACCATGAAAGCGATTTCACTTACCTTGATCTTTCGGGTTGGTCAAACCTTGGGTTCGGTGGTCACCCTGTGGCTGACGGCTGCTTGGATGGGGCCCGTTTTGAGAGGCCAAACGTCCCTTTTATACTCGTTGGTTCACTTGGCGGTTTTGTTGAGCGGTTTTGGGGCCGGTTCCGGGATGCTGTACGCCGCATCAAGGGCCCAACGCGAAGGCTTGGTCCGTTGGCTTTTTGTGTTTGCTTTTTGCGGGGCTTTGTTGAGCCTGGCCGTGGGAACAGCAGGGGGTTTGAGGGGGAGTTTTGAGGATGCCTTGTTGTGGAGCCTGGGACTTGTATCGGCGGGTTTTTTGCAGGCTTGGTTGGCTGGTCAACGAACTTTGGCATTGGGCAACGGTCGATTGGGTCTTGATCGGTGGACGGGCACCGCTACCACGGTGTTCCCGGCCTTGGGGTTGGGGCTTTGCTACGCCTTGAATTCGTCTCCAAGCATCGGACTTTACCTGGGGGTTCTGGTCGCATCCTTGGTTTTGGTGACGGCCTTGGTCGCCCTCCAATCCAGGGCTATGGAGGGAGCCAACAACGATGCATCCTTGAGTTCTGAGGCAGAATTTCTGGACTCGAGGGCGCTTTTGGGACTTTTGTGGTCCAAAAATCGTTGGACGGCCTCGGCCAACCTGGCTCAATTCATGGTCTATCGGCTCCAGTACGGGGTCCTTTTGGTTGGCTGGGGGGAGGCCACGTTGGGTGTTTATTCGGTGGCCGTGGTGGCAGCCGAAACCATGTGGCTGATTACCCAATCGTATTCGACGGTCTTGCTGTCGCGCTTGAGTTCTCATCGTGGGGAACCGACCATTGCCCAGGTGCGACAGTCCTGGACCTGGGCCAAACAAGCGTTGGCATGGACGGTGCCGGCTGTTTTGGCTCTGCTCTTGGCGCCGACAACCTGGTTGCAGGCTCTTTTGGGCCTCGAATACGGGTCTTTAACCCGCTGGTGGTGGTATTTGGCTCCGGGTATCCTGGCCCTGGCCTGGAGCAATGTCTTGGTCCATCATTTCACCGCCCTGGGCCTGGTGCGGGTTTCCTTTTTTTCCTCGGTGGGTTCGGCCCTGTTGACCATGCTGGGCTTGGCCTACGCGATGGATGCTGGCGGTGTTGAAGGGGTGGCCTTGGGTTGGTCCTTGGTCTTGGTTCTTAATGCAGCCGCTGTGGGGGGGTATTTTTTGAATCGGTACCGGTCTTATCTTTGGCCTCCTTCCGGTTAAAGGCCTTTGGGGGTCGTTCCGGATTACGGTGGTTGTAGCTCAGTAGGTTAGAGCATCAGATTGTGGTTCTGAGGGTCGTGGGTTCGAA
>JBMOHV010000126.1:0-1876 GCA_049317645.1 Bacteroidia bacterium | reverse complement strand
TCGGCTTTGGTCTTGACCGCCCTCTTTTTGCCAACCGAAGGCTGCAGGGGACGGGTTCCGGCCGACCAAATCCCCCAGGTTCCGGTGGATTTTAGCCTCAATCTCTTTCTGCCCACCTACAACCACCTTCAATTGGTGGGTCAATCCGCTTATTTGGACGCAGGCTACCGGGGAATCCTCCTGTACCGCTCGGGATTGGATCAATTGCAAGCCTACGATCGGGCCTGCACCTACGCCCCCAGCCAATCCTGCCACCGGGTTTCGGTGATTGATTCTTTGATGGTGACCCAATGCGCCTGCTGCGATTCACGCTTTGGGCTCCAAGACGGGCAGGCCATCCGAGGCCCGGCCGGTTGGCCCCTTCGCCGTTATCGGGTCTTTTTTAACGAAACCAGCGGCTCGGTGCGAATTACCAACTGAGCCTGGTTAAACCTTGGGCTGGTCCGGTAGTCAACTAGGCATGAAAATCAGCCAGAACATCGCCATCTCCGAAAACGGTTTTTTGTTTAACCCGGCCACCGGGGACTCGTTTAGCACCAACGATACGGGCAAAGAAATCGTCCGTCTCCTGCAGGAAGGCAAAAACCAAGCCCAAATTCTGGACGCCATGGAGGGCCTTTTTGCAACCGATCGGTCCTCCCTCGAAAAAGACCTGGCCGATTTTCTCTACATGCTAGGCAATTATCGCATCCTGGACGCCAACAACGCCCAGCCCCGCTAATTCCCGCCCCGCCCAGTTCCCGCCCCGCCCAGTTCCCGCCCCTGGCTCTTTATGAAATCAATCCCCAACGCCTCCGGGCGCATTACCTGCACCGTGGCCGTCAGCGGCTTGAACAACGTGGACTCACCGGGTCCCGGAATGCCCGTGATCCGCGCCCTGCGTCAAAGCCAACGTTACGATTTCCGCATCGTGGGCCTGAGTTACGACAGCTTGGAACCCGGACTGTACATGCATGATTTGGTGGACAAATCCTACCAAGTACCACTGCCCTCTGCCGGAACCGGCGCCCTCATGGAGCGCTTGCGTTACCTCCAATCGGTCGAAAAAATCGATGTTCTGATTCCCAATTTTGATGCCGAACTCCACAACTTTATACGTTTGGCCCCGTCCTTGGAATCCGAATTGGGCATTCGAACTTTTTTGCCCAGCCTCCAGGAATTCGACGCCCGCCACAAAGCCGTGCTCCACGAATACGGTCAAAAGCACGGGGTCAAAGTCCCGGTGGCCAGCACCGTTTTTACCATCAACGAATTTCACCGGGCCCTCGACGTCTCGGTTTATCCGCTGATGGTCAAAGGCAAATACTACGACGCCCAAATTGCACACAGCGCCGACGAAGCCTTGTCGGCTTTTTACAAAATTTCGGCCAAATGGGGCCTGCCAGTTTTGGTGCAACAATATGTACGCGGTACCGAAGTCAATGTCACGGCCCTGGGCGACGGAGCCGGAAAATGCATCGGAGCGGTCCCCATGCGCAAGCTCTATATCACCGACAAAGGCAAGGCCTGGGCCGGGGTTTCCATCGAAGACCCCGAATTGATGCGACTCTCTGCGGCCTTGGTGGCCTCGGCGCGTTGGAAGGGGCCCTGCGAATTGGAATACATGCGCACCGAAGACGGCGAATATTACCTGATGGAAATGAATCCCCGCTTTCCGGCCTGGGTGTACCTGGCGGTCGGTTGTGGACAAAACCATCCCGAAGCCTTGGTGGATTTGGCCCTGGGCCAAAAACCCCCAGCCATGAACGACTACGAAGTCGGCAAAATGTTCATCCGCTATTCCCAAGACCTGGTGGTCCCCATGCAGGAATTCGAAAAAATATCCACCCTCGGCGAATTATAATTTTCGCTCCTTCATCCATCTCCTTCATCCATC
>JBMOHV010000125.1:0-1930 GCA_049317645.1 Bacteroidia bacterium | reverse complement strand
CTCCCAACACCTCCACTCCCAGCCCCGCCACAGGGGAAGCGATGAGCACGCGGACAGCGATGAGCCCCGACCTCTTTGGGGCGGCCCCTACCGCCCATGCGGTCCGCACCTACGCCGACGGGGGCAAAACCTATACTCTTGTCCAGACCGAACCCGAATACCGAGCCCTTCTCGCCACCCTCCAAGGCCAGTCGGTTTGGGCATTTGACACCGAAACCGATGGTTTGGACCCCCTCGAAGCCGGTATGGTCGGATTCTCGGTGGCCTGGGAAGACCACCGCGCGGTCTTTGTGCGGCTCCCCGATGAACGAGCGGCCTGCCAGGCGTGGCTGGAACTTTTGCGACCCTTGATCTGCGACCCGAGTCGGACATTGATCGGGCACAACCTCAAATTTGACCTGCAGGTCCTGGCCGGTTACGGACTGTACCCTCAGGGTTCCTTGCGGGATACGATGCTGGCCCATTACCTACTGGACCCGGACGGCAAGCATGGTTTGGATATGTTATCCGAACAATACTTACATTACCGCCCCATTCCCATCGAAGAATTGATTGGGATCAAAGAAACCAAGGGTAACAAAACACCGCAAAAAAACATGCGGGATGTACCCAACGAGGTGCTTGCCGTTTACGCCGCTGAAGACGCCGATATCACCCGTTTGTTGTATGCCGTCTTGGAGCCTGAACTTGAAAAACTAGGCCAAAAAGATTTATTTGTTGACGTAGACTGCCGATTGGTCCCTGTCTTGGCTGCGATGGAGCGAGAAGGCATTCGATTGGATACCAAAGTCCTACGAGAATTTTCGGCCTCGCTGGAAGCGGACCTTCAGCGCCTCGAAAAATCCATCCATCAACTCGCTGGTCAGCCCTTTAACATTGCCTCACCCAAACAGCTGGGTGAAATTCTCTTCGAAAAACTACGCCTGGATCCCAAGGCTAAGAAAACCAAAACCGGTCAATACAAAACCGACGAAGAAGTGCTAAGCGCTTTGGAATTTCAATCCCCCATCGTGGCCCAGGTGCTGGAATACCGCGAAGCCCTCAAGCTACGCTCCACCTACGCCGAAGCCCTGCCCGAATTGATTCGGCCTTGGAGCGGACGGATTCATACTTCGTACCATCAACATGTGACGGCCACCGGTCGCCTCAGCAGCCAGAACCCCAATCTCCAAAACATCCCCATCCGAACCCCCAAAGGCCGTGAAATTCGCAAAGCCTTTGTGGCCAGGGAAGAGGAAGGTTGGGTCTTGTTATCGGCGGATTATTCGCAGATCGAATTGCGCCTGATGGCCCACATGAGTCGCGATCCCCAAATGCTGGAGGATTTTGGGTCGGGTTTGGATATCCATGCCGCCACCGCGGCCCGGGTTTACCGCATCCCGCCCGATAGGGTCACCCCCGATATGCGTCGCAAAGCCAAAATGGTCAATTTTGGGATCATTTACGGCATCTCGGCCTTTGGGCTCAGCCAGCGCCTGGGGGTGGGTCGGGGCGAAGCGGCGGATTTGATCAAACAGTACTTTGGGATTTATCCCGGGGTGCAGGCCTATATGCAGGAATGTGTTGCGGAGGCCCGTTCCAAAGGGTATGCCGAAACCCTGATGGGTCGGCGTCGTTATTTGCGGGATTTGCAATCCAACAACGCAGCCGTTCGGGCCTTTGCGGAACGCAACGCGATCAATGCGCCGATTCAAGGATCGGCCGCCGATCTCATCAAGGTGGCGATGATCCGATTGGACCAAGGCCTTCGATCCCAGGGCCTCCAATCCAAATTGTTGTTACAAGTCCACGACGAATTGGTGCTGGACCAGGCCCCCGGCGAAGAAGCCGTCCTCGCCGATTTGGTCCGCCGCGAAATGATCGGGGCGGGCTCGCTCCTGGTTCCGTTGGTGGTGGATTTGGGCCGCGGACCCGACTGGCTCAGCGCGCA
>JBMOHV010000124.1:0-1978 GCA_049317645.1 Bacteroidia bacterium | reverse complement strand
AGCCGGTAGAGCAATACACTTTTAATGTATGGGTCCTGGGTTCGAATCCCAGCGGAATCACCAAATGGGCGGAACAAGCCTCCCCCAAAGGCTCCTCCCACGAAGTTGGGGCTTCCATCACGGTATTTCTCCCCCTATTCTTTTCTTTTTCGTTCGCATGGACCTCCTTTTGTTGAATCCCGAATGGGTCTTCAGGCCTGGTCAAAAATCCATGGTCGGGGATGGTTTTTCGGTTTATCATCTTTTTCCGGGTCAGCAATTGCCCATGCAGCGCACAGACCCTTTTCTGATGTTGGATTACAATCCGCCTTGGGAGATCAAGCCCTCTCATCAGCCCAAAGGAGTGGATGTGCACCCGCATCGGGGGTTTGAAACCGTGACCCTGGTCTACAGCGGGGAAGTTGCCCACGCCGATAGTGCAGGAAACCAAGGGATCGTCGGCCCGGGCGAGGTTCAATGGATGCATGCCGCCTCCGGGGTTTTGCACAAGGAGTACCAATCCGAAGCCTTCACCGCATTGGGTGGGGTTTTTCATATGGCGCAATTGTGGGTGAATCTTCCGGCACAACGAAAAATGGACCCCCCTTCCTATTGTTCTATCCACAGGGAACAAATCCAAGTTTGGCCGATTGCGGGTGGATCCCTTGAATTGGTGGCCGGTAGGCTGGGACAAAACGCTGATGGATCTTGGAGCTGTCTTTCAGACCAAGAAGTCGTTTTAGAAAACTCCTTCCAAAGGATGGCCTCTGGAGCGGCTCCAGTTTGTAGTCCAATTTGGCTTTTTCACTGGAATCAAGGGGATTCGCACGATCAAATCTTGGAGCTCCGTGTTCCCGGAGGGGCAACGGTCCTTGCGCTGGTTGTGGAAGGCTCCCTGGGAGGGGAATTGGAAGGGGTAGGGAATGGTCACTTGGTCGTTTTCAAGCGAAGCCTTACCGATGAGTCTTCAAGCATTCGTGTGGAGGCCCTGGCCGGCACCAAGGTGCTTTGGATGATTGGCCAACCGCTCAACGAACCGATCGCTGCCTACGGGCCCTTTGTGATGAACTCCAAGGACCAAATCCAGCAGGCGTTTGAGGATTACCAAAACGGCCGATTCGGGATTTTGAATTAAGAGCTGGGCTCTTGGGGCCAGCCTTCTAGGTTTTCTTAAAAGGAAACAAAAATCTACTAGAGTCTATTTTTCAACAAGGTCCCGTTGATAAGCGTTTAAGCCCCTTTTCGAACTTTGTTTTCTGCCTACCTTTCGGCATTCAAACGAATTCATTTTTCGCCAACCCTTTTTCAACCTTCAACCACCCACAATGTTCCAAAATTTACCCATGGTAAGGCATTTTCTAACCTTAATCGTCCTAGGCCTTTGGGCCTTAGGCCTCCAAAATCCATTGCATGCCCAAGGAACGGATACCCTGGCGACCTGGGAATTGACCGGCCTAAATGTTACAACCCCTGCCTGGGGACCATCGCCCCTGCCGGCCCAGAACGTTGCTTCATCCGTTTCGACGCCTGGTTGGACTCGTGGTTCCGGTGTGCTGCTGACGGCTGCCGGCGTTGCAACCACCGGTACCCCGGCAGGCAATGCATGGGGAGGTAACGGTTGGGATGCTTATACATCGGGAGGCGCAGGAAACTTGGATTCCACCATCGCAAGAGGGGATTTTGTTTCGATTACGTTGACTGTTGGAACAGGAGCCACGGTTGGTTTTTCCTCGATACCTGCTTATACGATTCGACGCTCTAGTACCGGGCCAGCTACCGGGCAATGGCAGTACAGTGTGGGTGCGTCGGGGTCCTATGTGAACATCGGATCGCCGATAACATGGGGTACCGTTACCACGGCTTCCGGAAATCCTCAAACCGCCATCGTCCTATCAGGTATTGCTGATTTACAGAATCTTGGTGGGGGTACTACGGTGACTTTTCGTATTGTGAACATGGGCGCTACCTCCTCCGGTGGCACTTGGTATTTTAACCAAGG
>JBMOHV010000123.1:0-2048 GCA_049317645.1 Bacteroidia bacterium | reverse complement strand
TGCATCAAGGGCGACTCCATTGGTTACTCCTCCGATCCGACTCCCTCCGTTGGCAAGCCCGTTCGCTTGAGGCCAAGGGCGGCCCCCTTCCGGATCCAGCCCTCGTTCAAACCGAATGGGGCCAAATCAATTCGGCCCTTCGAGATCAGGCGGTTCAAATCAGCCAAACCATGCGCTTGCCGGCCTACCATCGCCGCAGCCGTGACCTGGCCAAGACCCGCTTGGAAGGCGCCCGTCTGGAACAGGCGAGGACCTTAGCCGAACTCGAAGCCGGCATTATCCGTCTTTATTACCGCTACCTGATTCAGGAAGCCCGCTGGCAACTCTACGAACACCGGGATTCCCTACTCAAAGCAACCCTCTTGGCCATGCGGCAACAACAACAGCAAGGGCAGGTTTCGGCTTCCGACCTCCATGAATTGTTATTGATTCAGGGAGAATCCCAGCTTCGATGTGCCAGTTTGCGAAGGGAACAGGACCAAAATACCCGAGACTTTCAATTTTGGACCGGAAACAAGGGACTGCCAGCCGCCGTAAAGACCGATCTGCGCTGGGTCCCTGCAGCCCCTGCCTTGGTGGACACCTTGACCCATCCGGAGGTGTTGCGCCTTCACAACCAATGGCAGGAGGCCAGGGCCATGAGCAGGCTCACCCAAGCCCAACGCCTACCGGGACTCAGCCTGGGCCTTCGAAATATGAGCATCCAAGGATTGGGACCTGATGGTCAGTTTTATCCCTTGTCGAGGCGATTTAACACCCTCCAAGCAGGGATCAGCCTCCCACTCCGTGGTCGGCCTTGGCGCTTGCAAGTCGAAGCCGACCGCCGAATCGCGGAATCCGCGGCTTTGCAATATCAACACGGGCTGGCTTACGCGGCCAATGAACGCACCCGGGACCAAGAGCGAATGTATAATTTGTTGGAACAATATAATTTTTCGAGGCTAAACTTGCTGCCTTTGGCCGATACCCTCCAAAGCCAGGCCAACTCCCAACGATCTCATGGCGAACTGAGTTTGCTCCAATGGACCAACCAAATGGAACGAATTCTTTTGACCCGGGCTCAGCAACTGGATCTCACCGAACAACTCAACGAGGCCACGATTCAGTGGTACTATCCGAATCTAACCAACCAACCCCGATAATCCCTTGAAGACCTTGCCCCCCACCTTGGCTTCCCTCGCTTTTTGGACCAACTTGTTCCTTCTTCATTTCGGATTCGCCCTGACTGGATGCAGCAACCAACCGGTCGTGAATCCAGACAAGGAGCCAACGAACCGGACGGAAACCGAACAAATCCTGACCCTTGCTCCGGAGCAGGCCCAAAAAGCCGGCCTTGAATTGGACAGCCTTCGCTTGTTGCCTTTAGCCCATGAAATTTTGCTGAGCGGGCAGGTAGAGGCCCCTCCCCAAAACCTCATCTCGGTTTCGATGCCCATGCCGGGTCTCTTGCGTTCCACCCGTTTGTTGCCGGGTATGAAAGTCAAAAAAGGCGAAATCCTAGCCTATATGGAGGACCCCGCTTACCTGCAACTTCAAGAAGATTATTGGTCAACGCGGATACGGGCCGAAAACCTGGAGGCCGAGGTTCAACGCCAAGAAGAACTATTGCGCAGCGATGCTGGCAACCCCAAAACCGAACGCGATACGCGCAGTGACTGGCGCACCGCCCGCGTTCAGGCCAAGGCCTTTGAGGAGAAATTAAGGCTACTC
This sequence comes from Bacteroidia bacterium, assembly GCA_049317645.1. GTDB lineage: Bacteria > Bacteroidota > Bacteroidia > UBA7662 > UBA7662 > SYHX01. The sequence goes on along the minus strand of JBMOHV010000123.1, from coordinate 338 downwards.
GGCCTTGATATAACAAATCTTAGCGAAACCACCTTGGTGCGTCAGGTACCGGTACGTTCGCCGGTCCAAGGATTTGTAACCAAGGTTCACCACAGCACCGGCCAATACATCGGCACCGGCGAGGCGCTTTACGAATTGGTCGATCCTTCGGATGTCCACCTACGGCTCAATGTTTTTGAAAAAGACCTCCCCTACCTCCTTGAAAATCAACGCCTCAAGGCCTATACCAACCAACAACCCCGTATTGAACACCCCGCCACAATTCTCCTCATCGGCAAGGAATTTGACGCGGATCGGAGCGTCGAAGTCCATTGCCACTTTGATCGCTACGATTCCGG
>JBMOHV010000122.1:0-2324 GCA_049317645.1 Bacteroidia bacterium | reverse complement strand
GTTTGGAACGATGATGAAGGGAATTATTAGGACGCAGGGCGCCATTCCATTTGGATAAACAACGTACGGGGGTTAAGGTTTGGTACAAAAAACGCATCGCGATAATTAAATAGATTATCAATCCCGGCTTGCAATTGAAGCACCACCCCGGCCTTGTTCCAAGTGATCGGCCCGCCACCCACCAGTCGATGCACCGCAAATCCGGAAGCCCGCAAATCCTGACGATTGTACAGGCCATTACCGTCGGTGTCGGCGGTGAGCCACGAGGAACGGTAGGTGGTCTGCCAACGCAGATAAAAATCCTTTGCTAGAATTTTGGTCAGGCCAATCTGCACCTGTTGGTTGGAGCGAAATGGCAATCCCCGGTATTCGGAGGCCCGCATCAGTCGGCTAAATCCGTCCTCGCCTCGGGTGTACACTTCTTTGTTACGGATACGGGTCCAATCCTCCGGTCGGCCGGTCCATAACATATGCCAGCCCAAGTTGGCAGACCAACGTGGATGCTCCAAGCTCAGTTTGTTTTCGATACCGGTGGTGTAGGCACGGTTGATATTGATATACGAAAAAATTTGGGAACCATCCGTTTGGATTGCGACAGGTCGACTGTCAATCATGTTTTCGAGCAGGTGTCCGAACCAATGGCTTTCCCAGCGCCAATCCAAGATTCCACGTCGACCGTAGCGTGTGCGCCCCCATTGAATCGAAGTCGAATATTCCGGCCTCAATTCCTGTAGCAACGCAAATTCATTGGTGCGGGATGCAATGAGCCCGGCCGAATCCAAAGCGGCAATCACTTGTTGGGCGTTCAGGCTTCCCAGAACCCGGTAATTGCCTGCGGCGGGATTGATAAAATTCAGGTACAATTGCCTGAAATCAGGCGTTTTGAAACCGCGTGCGATGGAGACTTTCCAATTGACCAAGGGATTTTGCCACCATTGCATGGCGATTTTGGGACTCCACGCTGAACCAAAGACTTGGTATCGGTCAAAGCGAACCGCTGCAAGCATCGAAGCCCGTTCATTAAACTTATGATCCCATTGTTGGAACACATACCAAACCGGGTTGGTTCTTTCTTGCATATCTCCCCCGTAACGCTCGCTACGAACGGCATCTTGGACCGTTCCCATTCCATAGACCCATTCGGATTGAGGCGAAGAAGTCCAAATCCCCTGCCATTCGGCTTTGAGGTAACGTTGTTTGAAGCCATCGCTGTAAAGAGGGCCGTCTGCGTTTTCGAGGCTTTGTTTTTTGTCAAATTGACTACCGTACAAGCGCAGCCGTCCTTTGTAGTTTTTGAGATGACGAGAGGGCTGGTGAACCCAATCCAGGCGTACGTTGTGTTCACCGTTTTGTTCATTGCCCAACGATTCCACGCGTTGGCCATTGGTTACCGCCGACAAGAGACTTTCGCTTCGATCATGGTTGCTTCGCCATTGCATGAGCAGGTGGTGGTCCTGATGTGGCGACCAGCGAAATTTTTGTTGTTGCGAAAATCGCCGGAGGGGGCTGAGCAGCGGGGATTGGGTGAAAGGCCGCAGGCTGTATTGATCGGTTTGAAAATAGTTGACCCCCCCGTCCCAAAAAGCGGGTTGGCGCTTGCTCAGGCGCTGTTGGGCCTGGATGCCCAGGTCCAAGGTGTTGAGGGTGCCGACTCGGAGGGAGGCCGACCCCCGGTTGCTGCTGTCTTCGGCATCGTCCGTGACCAGGTTAACGACTCCGCCCAATGCCTCGCTACCGTACAAAGCCGAGGACGGACCTTTGACGATTTCGACCCGTTTGACCTGGTTTAATCCCAAGCGCTGCAGTTCGAGGGTTCCGGCACTGCGACCGATGAGGGGTTCTCCGTCCAAAAGGATGAGGTTGTACTCCGGCCCCAGGCCTTGGATTTGGATTCCGGTCCCAAAACCCTGCTGAAGGATCAAACCGCTTTGGTCTTGCAAGAGATCGCTAAGGCGGAGGGTGGCGGAGCGTTTGATTTGTTCTTCCGAAATCACGGTCGCCGGCAGGGGGAGGCTGACCGTGCTTTTGCGGTTACGAGTCCCGGCCACCAGGACCTCGCGTAACCAAGGGGCATGTACGAGGGTGTCCGGGCTTGGTTTGGGGAGGCTTTGAGCTATAATGCCCCCGTTGGGGCAACCCGCCAAGCTTCCCAGGAGAAACAAAAAGAGCCTCAGGGCTGGGCGAATAGGCAGACAAGGCATGCGGCCGCGAAATTAGGCAAGGCATGCGCCGCTCGGGCCTTGTGTTGGGTGTCGCGGAAGGTTGGTTGTTTTGAATCTAATTTAGAACGAAGTTAACCTGGTCCTGTATGAAAGAAGCCGGCA
>JBMOHV010000121.1:0-2373 GCA_049317645.1 Bacteroidia bacterium | reverse complement strand
TTTTTAAACCATCTGCGAGGGATCGACCCAGCGGTCAAATTCCTCTTCGGTCAGGTAACCCAATTGCAAGGCGGCGGCTTTGAGGGTAAGGCCTTCGCGGTGAGCGGTTTTGGCGATGGAAGCGGCTTTGTCGTAACCGATATGCGGGTTGAGGGCGGTCACCAACATCAACGAATTGTTGAGGTGTTTGGTCAGGCCTTCGGTGTTGGGACGGATGCCCTCCGCGCAGTGGGTGCGGAACGATTGACAGGCATCGGCGATGAGGCGAGCCGACTGTAACACATTGGCGGCCATCATCGGTTTGAAAACATTCAATTGAAAATGACCGTTGGATCCTCCGATTCCCACCGCCACATCGTTCCCCATCACCTGGGCAGCGACCATGGTCAAGGCCTCGGGCTGCGTGGGGTTGACTTTGCCCGGCATGATGGATGATCCCGGCTCGTTATCGGGAATGATAATTTCCCCAATCCCGCAGCGGGGTCCAGAGGAAAGCATCCGTATATCGTTGCCGATTTTCATCAAAGAAACCGCAACGCGGCGCAGGGCCCCCGACATTTCGACCAGAGCATCGTGGGCCGCCAGGGCTTCAAACTTGTTGGGCGCGGTTCGAAAGGGCTTGCCCGAGAAACGAGCGATGTGCGATGCCGCGACCGTGTCGTAATTCTTCGGCGCATTCAGGCCGGTTCCCACCGCCGTTCCACCCAAGGCCAGCTCCGCCACCATCTCCAAGGCGTTCGTCAAAGCCCGCCTGCCGTTGTCCAATTGTTGAACATAGGCCGAAAATTCCTGGCCCAGGCTCAGCGGCGTGGCATCCATAAAATGCGTCCGCCCCGTTTTGATCAAACCCGCAAATTCCTTGGCCTTGGCATCCAACGTCTGGCGAAGCGCGTCGATGGCCGGCAGCGTGCGATCCGCAACCGACGTATAAACCGCGATATGCATGGCCGTTGGAAAGGTGTCGTTGGAGCTCTGCGAGCGGTTCACATCGTCGTTGGGGTGCAGGAATTTGGCCGAATCCGTCAAGAGACCGCCGCGCCGAACATGGGCCCGGTACGCAATCACCTCGTTCACATTCATGTTGGACTGGGTCCCGCTCCCGGTTTGCCAAATCACCAAAGGAAATTCGCTATCCAAGGCCCCCGTGATGATTTCATCGCAAACCTCGGCAATGGCATCCCGCTTTTCGACCTCCAAAACCCCCAACTCGTGGTTGGCGTAGGCGGCTGCCTTTTTGAGAATCCCAAAGGCATGGATGATTTCCAAAGGCATGCTGCCCTCGGGACCAATTTTGAAATTATTACGGGAGCGCTCCGTCTGGGCGCCCCAATAACGGTCGATGGGCACCTGGACTTGGCCCATGGTGTCTTTTTCGATGCGGTAACCGGGTTGTGGAAGGGTATCGTTCATGGTCCCCAAAGTTATGCCTTCCGCATCCGTACTTTTAAAGCCATGACGACTCCTCACCGCCGTCCACGGCTTTTTTTGCTCGATGCCATGGCCCTGATTTTTCGGGCCTACTTTGCCTTTGCCCAAAACCCTCGGTACAATTCCAAGGGGCTCAATACAAGCGCTGCCTTTGGCTTTGCCTTGGCCCTGCTGGATTTGCTCCAAAAAGAAAGGCCGCACCATATTGGCGTTGCCTTTGATACGGCCGAGCCCACCTTTCGGCACAAAGAATTCGAAGCCTACAAGGCCCAAAGGGATGCCATGCCCGAAGACCTGGCCGCCGCCCTGCCCTTTATCGACCGGCTCATTGAAGCCTTTCGGATTCCCATCTTGCGATTACCGGGCTTTGAGGCCGATGATATTATCGGAACCCTGGCCCACCGGGCAGCCGATGCCGGCTATGAAGTTTTTATGGTGAGTCCCGACAAGGACTTTGGCCAATTGGTTCAACCCTTTGTGCATATCTACAAACCCGCGCGCTCGGGGCAAGGCATCGAAATCCTGGGGGTGGACGAAATATGCGCCAAATGGGAAATCCAAAGACCTTCGCAAGTCATTGATATACTGGGTCTTTGGGGGGATGCCTCCGATAACATTCCCGGGGTTCCCGGGGTCGGCGAAAAAACCGCCAAAAAACTCATTGCCGAATACGGCTCGATGGACGAATTGTTGTTACGAACCGCGGAACTCAAAGGCAAACTCCGTGAAAACCTCGAAGGTTTTCGTGACCAAGCTTTGTTAAGCCGGCGATTGGCCACCATTGATACCGAAGTACCTATTGCCTTTGAGCCCGACAAATTGTTATGGGAACCCTACGATCGGGAAGCGCTCACCGAACTCTTTGAGGAACTGGAATTCCGCACCCTGACCCGCCGTGTGCTGGACCACCCCACCGCCTTTGTCCCCCCGGGATTTGAATCCCAT
>JBMOHV010000120.1:0-2385 GCA_049317645.1 Bacteroidia bacterium | reverse complement strand
CACGCCGGTTCCACCAAAGGGTCCCCAGCCAAAGGGCTTGAACGAGGACTTGCAAGATGGGCGGCATAAAGACCCCGGCCACCAGCAGGGCGGCGATCCGGCTTTCGGAGCTTGGCGCCCAACGGCCTGCGGAGGTCAGGATGCGTTGGAGCATTGTTGGAGGAGGTGGAGGTAGGCTCCCATGATGCGCTCGGGGCTGTATTGTTCGGTGACGGTCTGCCGGTGTTTGGCGGGCCAGGATGCGGGCCAAGGCTTGTCCTCGGCCAGGTACCGACCCAGCGATGCGGCCTCGTCAAAATACACGGCTTCTTCGCCCAGGACCGAACGGTTAAATTCGTTGTTATGGGCAACGATGCGGCAACCGGAGGCCATGGCTTCGAGTAGGGAGGGGTTGGTGCCGCCAACGCTGTGCCCGTGGAAATAGAGGCGGCATCCTTGGCGCAGGATTTCGAGGGTGTCTTGTTCGTAGATGCCTCCCAGCCAGCGGACGTGGGGGCTGTTGGGATGCCGTGCCTGCAGACCGCGGGCAAAGGCGTTGGCAGGCCGGCCGACGAGGACCAGGGGTGGAAGGGTGGGACGGAGGGCGGCCGCGTGGGCATGGGCCTGCAGCAAGGTGTGGATATGGTTGTCCGGTTCCATGCGCGCAATCAGCAGGTCATAGCCCCCGGGCACCAACCCCATAGGCTCCAGAGCCAGGGCGAGCTTTTCGGTAGTCAGGGGATCAACGGGCAAGGCCGCGTACGGGATAAAAGTGGAATCCAAACCGTAGGTCTGTTGCAGGTATTGGGCGATTCCCTTGGAATCGGCCACCAAGGCCTGGCTTCGATGGGCGGCCCTGGCTTCGGACCAACGCAAAAATCGGCGGACCATGCCGCGGTATTTGCTGCGCCTCCATTCCAGCCCGTCCATATTGGTCACCACCGGGACACCGGACGGGTGCAGGGGGTACCAAAGCGCTGAACTGGTGTACCCCAATTGAAGGAGGACATCGTAGGACTGTCGCCGGGCATGCAGAATCCCCTGCAAGTCGTAGATGAATTGCCCGGCCGTTCCCAAGTAATTTTCGGGGTCGTAACACCGAACAATTTGAACCCCTTGGTATTCCGATTCCCGGTAGGGATGCAAGGAAGAATTGTAAACCGTGACACGATGCCCCTGCTGGACCAGGTAAACCGCCAGTTGTTGGGCAAATTGCTCAAATCCCCCGTATTGGTTGGGTATGCCCCTGGATCCCAGGATGGCAATATGCATCATGCCCAAAAATAGGCTCCTATCGGTTGACTTGGTTGCTTTGTTGTAGGTTTGCGCCGTGGGACTGGTCGTACGCCAAAGCTTCAAATCCACCCTGGTCACCTATGTCGGGGTGGCATTGGGCGCATTGAACCTGCTTTATTTCTTTCCCCGCTACCTCAACCCCGAACTCATCGGGATTCGGGAATTGCTCTTGGGGGTCGCGCTGAGCCTTTCCATCTTCACCCAACTGGGCCTCCAAAGCGCCATGTCCCGGTTTTTCCCGTATTTCCAGGACGAAGAGCGGGAGCATAACGGGTTTCTGCTTTTTTCATTGGGCGTGGGCTCCGCGGGTTTCCTCCTTTTTGGAGGGCTGTTTTGGGCCATGCGAGATCTTTGGCAAGGCCTCTTCGCCGCCAATTCCCCGGAGGCCAACCGCTATTGGTGGATGATTCTCCCGTTGACGGGCTTGATTATGCTCCAAAATATTTTGGAAATCTGGGCCCGACTGCACCTGCGCATTGTGGTCAACGCCCTCCTGCGCGAAATTTTGCTAAGGGCGGGGTTAACGGTTTTGACCTTGGCCTATGGTCACGGTTACCTGGGTTGGGATGCCTTTTTGTGGGGTATTTGCGGGACCTACGCCGCCTTGGTGGTCCTCTTGGCCCGCTATTTGCATTTGATGGGGGTTTTGTACCTGGATCCATCCCGCATCCGGGTTCGCAGGGCCCTGCGGCCCTTGATGATTCGTTATTCCCTTTGGATGATTATCGGAGGAGCCGGCGTTGTGATTGCCGAGCGCATTGACGGTCTGATGCTGGCCTGGCTCACCGGCCTCGCCGCCACCGGTATTTATTCGCTGTCCTTCTTTGTGGGGACCATTATCGAAATGCCTCGCCGCTCGGTTTCCCAAATCGCGGGGACCTTGATCACCCATGCTTGGAAATCCAAGGATTACGCAACTCTGGCCAAACTCCATGGGCAGGCGGCCCTCAACCAAATGCTGATCGGAGGGATGTTGCTGGTTTTGGTCTGGACCCATGTGGAGGCCCTCTTTGACTTGATGCCCAACGGGGATATCTACAAGGCAGGAAAGTGGGTAGTGTTATGGATCGGTCTGGCCCGTTGGTTTGATATGTCCAACGGACTGAATTC
>JBMOHV010000119.1:0-2443 GCA_049317645.1 Bacteroidia bacterium | reverse complement strand
CCCCGCTCCGAGCCCCGCTCCTACACGGCGCCCCGCTCCAGTTCCTCCAGCGGTTCGGGCTCCGGCTCATCGCGCTCCACACCTTCCTCTTCGGGTCGTTCCGGGTCCCATTCACCCCGTAGGTAATGGAAGGCGATCCAACCCGCCGGAAGGCGAACCTTTCGTTCATCATCCCGGTGCTGATGCTGGCAATCAGCATCCCGCACCACCTCTTGGCCCAAGATCTCAATGATTTGTTACGGTACGGCCGTCCTGAATGGGCGGTGACAGCGCGCTCGGCCGGTATGGGAGGGGCGAACGGCTCCTTGGTAGGGGATTACGGTTCGGTCTTGGTGAACCCCGCTGCTTTGGGGGGCATCCGAAGACTGACCTGGTCAGCAACCCTGGGGGCCCGCTCGGACCTCTATCAAAATACCTTCTTGAACGACGAATCGTGGAGCAATCAATTTCGACTTCCTCTCCAGGACCTTTCGCTCATGTTTCCGGTAGGCGAAACCGGGGACTGGGACCATGTCCTTGGGATGGGTTTTAGCCAAAACCGAAATTTTGCGGAACGAATCGAATTCGCCGGATACAATACCAACAGCAGTCTTCTGCATCACTGGGCCGAAGATGTCAACAGCAGCGGTCAATGGAACGATTACGGATCGGGCCTGGCGTACGATGCCAGTCTCTTGGGTCCCGTGGATACGACTCCCAATGCATTGATAGGTAGTGTCTTACCAAATGCCCAGATTCAGCAAAGCGAAGAAAGGCTCCGTCGCGGTCGCCAATCCGAGCTCAGTTTTCATTGGTCGGCTGCTTACCAAAAACGATGGAACCTGGGATTGACCATGGGCATCCGCACCCTTCGTTATCGTTGGAATTCCTTGTACCGCGAGGAAGATATCTTCAACAAAACCCCGGATTTCGAAAGCTTTGATTACAAGAGGCAGCTGGATGTAACGGGCAGCGGTATTTTTTGGCGTTTGGGCCTTCAAGGCCAGCCCTTGCCCTGGCTCCGAATCGGCATGGCTTACAGTGGACGGGAGCGTTCTCAACTCGAAGAAGATTACCGAACCGGGGTGGTGGCGCGTTGGGTCAACCCCACCGAGGAAATCAAGACCTATTCTCCGAATCCGGACACCATGTTACCCTTTGTTTGGAATTACCGGGGGAGCAACCGGACCACCTTGTCGGCGGCTGTTTTTTGGGGCAAAAAGGGCTTGCTTAGTTTGGATTACGATTGGATTGGCTACCGTAACATGGGGGTTTATCAGCCCTGGGGCGGTGGCCCCGGCGTTGGGGATTTTTGGGGCGGACTGCCGGACTGGGCGGTGGAACTCAACCGGGAAACCCAAAACATGCTAAGGGTGGGACAACAACTGCGCTTGGGTACCGAATGGATTGCGGGACTCAACGCGTTTCGGATGGGGTACCAATGGTCTTCCAGCCCTTTTGCCAGGGGTTTGGTTGATCCGGCATCGGACCAGCGACAACGCCGATTCACCTTGGGGGCGGGGCGACGCAACGGCCCCTGGGTCCTGGACGTGGCTGCCTACTTGGAAACCACCTCCTTCTCAGAAGAGCTGTACCCGCTGTCCCCCTTCGAAACCGGCCCGGTCCTGCGGAGTACCCTGACGCGTCTGGGTTTCATGACGGGGATTCAATACCGCTTTGGGCTTTGATGCCTATTTTTGTTCCAGCCTGCGCCTTGTCCAACCCGGTCGGCCCAGGTTCACAACCCCTTTTCTGCTATGAACATATTGGTTTGCCTGAGCCAGGTGCCTGATACCACCACCAAAATCGCCTTTAGCGCCGATAACAAATCCCTGAACAAAACAGGGGTTCAGTACATTATCAACCCCTACGATGAACTGGCTTTGACCAAAGCGTTGGAGTTGAACGAAGCCACCGGCGGAGGTACCGTGACCGTTATTCATGTCGGCGGCGCCGATGCCGAACCGGTGCTCCGCAAAGCTTTGGCCATTGGGGCCGATCAAGCCGTCCGCATTGAAGCCGAACCATTGGATTCCCGGCAAGTCGCGGCCGAGTTGGCCTCCTATATTCAGGGCCAGTCCTACGATTTGGTTTTGACCGGCAGAGAGTCCATCGACTACAACAGCGGATTGGTTGGTGGAATGTTATCACAATACTTGGATTGGCCCTTGGTCAATGTGGCCACCTCCATTGATCCAGCCGGCCAAGCCGGGGTTCTGGCGGTCAGCAGGGACATGGACGGTGGACGCGAAAAAGTCGAAGTCTCGTTGCCGGCGGTGATTACCTGCCAGAAAGAATTAACCGAACCCCGCATTCCCAACATGAGGGGCATCATGGCCGCTCGCTCAAAACCATTGCAAGTTGTTAGTCCACAGGGCATTGGTCCCGACCTATCCCTGTTAAGCCATGCCTTGCCCCCGGCTCGACAAGCCTGTCGTTACTTTACAGCCGACCAAATGGACGC
>JBMOHV010000118.1:0-2570 GCA_049317645.1 Bacteroidia bacterium | reverse complement strand
CGGGGGGCTGAGGCACCAATGTTGCGGGGGGCGGTATCGCCTCCGAAAACTGGTTATCGTGCCCGGCCCATTCTTCGGCACTGACCCGGTCCATACAAACGACCAAATCCATGCGATCCAAAAGAGGCCCGCTTATGCGTCGCTGATAACGCATGACCAAGGATTCCGGACAGCGGCATCGATCCCCGGTACTTCCATAATAACCGCAAGGACAGGGGTTCATGGCGGCAATCAACACAAAACGCGCAGGGTAACAGACGCTTTGACGGTGGCGGTTAAGCATCACCCGTCCCTGCTCCAAAGGCTCGCGCAGTGCCTCCAATACATCGCGTCGAAACTCAGGCAATTCATCGAGAAACAAAACACCGCCATGGGCGAGGGTTACCTCACCGGGCATGGGAAAGGCGCCGCCGCCTACCATGGCCGGGAGGGATACCGAAGGATGCGGTTGTCGAAAGGGACGATGAAGGGCGGCGCCCTCTCGTTCCGGCGCATTCGGCCGTTCCGGGCCGTCGGGCCGTTCCATGACACCGAGCCGTTCCGGGCCGTCGGGCCGTTCCATGACACCGAGCCGTTCCGGGCCATCGGGTAACAATGAATAAATACGGGCGAGGTCCCAGGCTTCTTCGGGGCCGATGGGCGGTAACAAACTCGGAAAACAATGGGCCAGCATGGTTTTGCCACAACCAGGGGGACCCATGAGGAGGACGTTGTGGCGGCCGGCGGCAGCGACCTGCAGGGCGCGCTTGGCCAAGGCTTGGCCCCTGACCTGCTGCAGGGGTCGCTGGGCGGCAACGCCGCCGGGTACCGAAGGTACCGCCGCCGGACCGGGCTGTGCCGGACCGAGCTGTGCCGGATCGGGCTGCGACACAGAGGCAGCCGAAGCGGCCTCCTCCGGGCACCCTTTCATAACAAATTCCACCACATCGCGGAGGGAATCAAACGCATACGCTTTGATACGCGGGCACCACAACGCCTCGGGTAGATTGGCCCTTGGCATGATGACCCCACGATAGCCTTGCCGATCCGCCAAATCCATCACCGACAAAATACCCCGCACCCCTTTGATCCGCCCGTCCAATGACAACTCTCCAATCACCAAAAAGTCCCCCAAACGGTCCGATTCCAAAATCTCCGCTTCGGCCAACAACCCCAAGGCAATCGTCAAATCATACGCCGCCCCCTCTTTGCGCAAATCGGCCGGGGCCATGTTCACCAAATGCCGGCAACGGGGCAAGTGAAAACCCGCATTGCGTACCGCGTTTTGGATCCGCAATTGCCCTTCGCGCACTGCCGAATCCGCCATCCCCACCAAATAAAACCCAAAGGACCGGGGATCCGAATCCACTTCAACCGTCAGCAAGCGCGCCTCCAGACCCTGCAACAAACCGCTGTAAACCCTCACCATTTGGACGCGAAACTCCGCTTCGACCCCCCTACGACCCGTCATCAAGCGTTTAAACACCCTTGCTTTAAACACCCTGGTTTTTGCGTATTTTTGCCAACCCTCGGGTGATTAGCTCAGCTGGTTTAGAGCACTGCCTTGACAGGGCAGGGGTCACAGGTTCGAATCCTGTATCACCCACCCAAGACCCACCTTTCCATCGCGCCCATGGCCGTTTTGCACAATCCGGTAAACCGCGAGCTCCTTCGCAAACAACTGATGGAGGAAACCTTTCACCGGGTCACCCTCTCTTTCTATCGATACGTCCACATTGCGGATCCCTCCGCCTTTCGGGATCAACTCTACAGTGAATGGCAGGCCATCGGATGCTTTGGGCGAATCTACTTGGCCCAGGAAGGCATCAACGCCCAGATGTCCATCCCTGAACATGCCATGGACGCTTTTCGTACGAACCTCCAACAACACGAAGCCCTCCAAGGCATTCCCATCAAAATCGCGGTCGAAGACGACGGAAAGTCTTTCTACAAACTGACCCTCAAAATCCGTCCCAAAATCGTGGCCGACGGAATCGACGACCCGGCCTTTGATTCCTCCAAGGTAGGACGTCACCTCAACGCGGCCGAATTCAACGCCGCCATGGAAGAACCCGGAACCCTCGTGGTGGATATGCGCAATCATTACGAAAGCAAAATCGGCCACTTCGAAGGGGCCCTCCTCCCGGATGTCGATACGTTCCGCGAAGAATTGGAACAGGTCCCGCGCCTCTTGGCCGGACAAGAAGACCGCAAAATCCTCCTCTATTGTACCGGAGGAATTCGATGCGAAAAGGCCTCGGCCTGGCTCAAACACAAAGGCTTCACAGATGTGAATCAACTCCACGGCGGAATTATTGATTACGCCCGCCAAATTCGGGAACAAGGTCTTCCCAACAAATTCAAGGGTCGAAACTTTGTCTTTGATGAACGCATGGGCGAACGCATCAGCGAAGATGTGTTAGGAAAATGTGATCTCTGCGGTGAACCCTGCGATCACTACACCAACTGTGCCCGCAAAGCCTGCCACCAACTGTTTATTCAGTGCCCCGCTTGCAACGAACGGCTCAACGGTTGCTGCGGCCCCGCCTGCCAAGACCTCCTTGACCAAGCCCCATCGGACGAGGCAGCCA
>JBMOHV010000117.1:0-2579 GCA_049317645.1 Bacteroidia bacterium | reverse complement strand
TATCGGTGGTCCGTTGGCGACTTGATGGCTGGGCCAAAAACGGACTCTTGGCGGTCCAAGGTCGTCCAGGCGATGCGACCCAGGATTCACTCCAAGCTTGGGAGCAATGGTTGTTGGGTTTGGACAGCAACGCGATTTACCGGCAATGCATGTCACTGAGGCCTCTATGCGATACCAGGCAACGGGGAACTTTGGATCGATTGGCGAACGCGCAACCCAAGAATCGGTCCGCCATGCAAAATTTTGTTTATCATTTTTGGAAAGGGAGCGGGGAACAGGGGGCGGTCTCCCGTTGGATGGCGTACCAAGAAGAAGTGGACAAAACCGTTTCCTTGTTTTCCTCTCGGATTACCACGGGTTACGAAACCGAAAGAGGCCGGGTTTACCTTCAGTATGGACCGCCCAATTCCAGAACGGTGGTGGACAACGAGCCATCGGCTTTTCCGTACGAAGTGTGGTGGTACTACCAAATCAAAGGTCAACGCAATGTTCGTTTTGTGTTTTACAATCCGGATATGGTCACCAACGATTATGTCTTGTTGCATTCGGATGCCTTTGGCGAAAATTCCGACCCGCAATGGCGCCTGCAATTGTTTAGCAGGACCACCGCCTTTCAGGACTTGGATAAATCCATGAACCGCGGTCATTTTGGATCTCACCTGGATGATCACTTGCGAAACCAGTAAGAGGCGTGGGGCGATTGCTGGCATTTGTGTTGCAGTACCGGATGGGTTACCGTCGAAAAGTGGTGCAGGACAATCTTTTGCGAGTCTTTGGGGCCCAAACGGTCCAGGAAAGGCAAGCGATGGAGCGCGGTTTTTATCGATACCTCGGAGGATTGCTTTGGGATTTGTTTTGTAGTCTCAGGCGTTCGGGGGTTGGTTTGGCCCAACAAATTCATTTGGAGAATCCAGAGGTTCTTGCGCAGGCTTCGGCTGATCATCGTTCGTTGGTTTTGTTGACTTCGCATTTCGGAAATTGGGAATGGATTGCCAGGCGGTTGGCCGCGGAGCCTTCGGTTCAGATTTGGTTTGTTTACAAACCCTTGGGTCGTCGTTGGGCCGAACGTTGGCTTCGTCGATGGAGGGAAAAACAGGGGCTGGTTCCGGTTCCCATCAAAGAAGTCAGGCCCCGTCTCAAGCAAGTCTTTGAAAACGATTCCCTGGCCACTCCCGTGGCCTTGTATTTGGGTGCCGACCAATCGCCGACGCCCCATAGCCGATGGATTGTGGGCACCTTTTTGGGGCAGCGAACCCTCATGTATCAGGGGCCGGAGGAATTGAGCAGGGCCTACGGTCTGCGACCGGTCTATGTGGGAATCGAACCGCTGGAGGGTGGGAAGTACCGGGTTCGTTTGGAGGAAGCCCCCCAAGGCTGGGAACAGGAACCTTCGGGATTTTTGATGCAATGGTACATGGACCGACTGAGTCAACAAATTTTTCGTGCCCCATCGTATTGGCTTTGGTCGCATCGTCGATGGAAGCTTGACGGCCTGGAAACCCAAACCCCCACTACATGAAATCGCAGGCCCAGGCCCAATCCACGGATTTTTTGCATTTTGCTGTTGTCGTCCTCAATTGGAATGGTTTGGAGCATCTCCAAAGGTATTTGCCATCCGTTTTGGCAACCGATTACCCCAATTGGACGCTGGTGGTCATTGATAATGCGTCCACCGATGGGTCCAAGGAATGGTTGAGCGGGGTAATGGAGGTCGAGAATCGCAAAACAGTCCATCTCGAATCAAATTTTGGGTATACAGGTGGGTATATGGAAGGACTCCAAGGGGTGGAAGCGGATGTCTATGTTTTGTTAAATTCGGATGTGGAGGTCCAAGCGGATTGGTTGCAACCATTGAACCGGGCATTTCTTCAGGATGCTTCGGTGGGGGCTCTGCAACCCAAAATTCTTTCGGACCGCCAACGGGATTCCTTTGAATACGCCGGAGCGGCCGGTGGGATGGTGGATTCCCTGGGTTACCCCTTTTGCATCGGAAGGGTTTTTGAGGATTTGGAGAAAGACCTGGGACAGTACCAGGGAATGCATCGGGTATTTTGGGCGAGCGGAGCCTGCCTGGCCGTTCGATCCAAGGTTTTTTGGGAATGCGGGGGACTGGATCGCCGGTATTTTGCGCACATGGAAGAAATTGATTTGTGTTGGCGCATACAGCGCAGTGGAAAAGTCTTGCGATCGGTTTCCGAATCGGTGGTGTATCATCTGGGTGGTGGTTCGTTGGCCTACGGCAGTCCACGCAAAACCTTTCTTAACTTTCGAAACAGTCTTTTTACCCTCGCCCAGAACCTTCACGTGTCGGAATGTTTCTCCAAAATTTTCGCCCGACTTGTACTGGACGGGGTGGCTGGTGTGTATTTTGTTATAAAAAAAGAGCCGCGTCATACCTGGGCGATCCTGAGGGCCCATGCGGCGTTTTATGCGGCCTTGCCGACGATTTATCGATTGCGGCAGAACAGCCCTTGGCCCCGGCCCCGTATGGCCGAGCTGGAGGGGGTATGGTCGGGGTCGGTTTGGACCTATCCTGGCTTGGGCAAAGAGGGCAAGCAACGAATGGCAGCACGATTACG
>JBMOHV010000116.1:0-2597 GCA_049317645.1 Bacteroidia bacterium | reverse complement strand
TTCCTTCGCGGCGCTTAACTTTCCTTCGCGGCGCTTAGTCTTCCTTGGCAGCCTCCAAGGCCTTCAACAAATCTTCCCACAAATCCTCCGGATCTTCGATGCCGATGGACAAGCGTACCAAGGACTCGCCAATACCGTGTTGGCTACGCTCCGAAGGATCCACCCCGCTGTGGGTGGTCGACGCTGGATGACAAGCCAGGCTTTCGTTGCTTCCCAATGAAACGGCTAATTGGATGATGCGGAGGGCATTCAAGAATTTCCACGCCTTGGTATGGTTCTCCGGACCCTGGAGCCAAATCGATAGCATGGCCCCGGATCCCGGATACTCCAAGCGCTGAATGCCTGGATGTTGCCTCAACCGAGGCACGAGGATTTGGGCATTTCGTTGCGTCGCCTCCATGCGCAATTCCACGGTCTCCAGACTCCGCGACAGGAGCCAGGAGGTGAAGGGGCTGGCGGTATTGCCTAATTTGTTACGCCAAGATCGAATGCCGCGTATCAGCGTTGCATCGCCTATGCAGGCCCCGCTGACCAAGTCGCTGTGACCACTCATGGATTTGGTGGCCGAATAAAGAGACAAATCGGCTCCTTGTTCCAGGGGTTTTTGCCAGCAGGGTCCCAAATAGGTGTTATCGGCCAGGAGGAGTACCCGCTGTCCGGTGGAACTCCACGCGGTTTTGAGGGCGTTGAGATGGTCCCAGTCCCAGATTTGGTTGGTGGGATTGGCCGGGGTTTCCACATAAAGGAGGGAGGGAATGGCTCCGTCAAGGTCCTTGAGGACTTGTTCCGCGGTGCTCGATGGCTGCAGGCCGTAGGTTCGTACGCCCCAGGGTTCCAAGAAGTCGCGAATGAATTGGCGGGTGCCACCGTACAAGGGGGTGGTGGTCACCAACACAGAACCGGGTTTGAGCAGGCTAAGGAGGGTGGTGGTGATGGCCGCCATGCCGCTTTCAAAAGCGAGGGCATCATGCACCCCTTGTTCGCCCCCTTCAACAGCCAGCAATTGAGCTTCCACCGTATCTAGGTTGGGATGACCCAATCGAGCGTAGTTGTACGGTGCCGGTTCGTGGTTGTGAGGTCGACCCTGTTGCAAAGCAAAGGTGGCGGCTCCCGCTTCGGCGCTCTCAAAGAGGTAGGTGGACGATGCATAGATGGGGGTTTTGACCGCGCCTTCGGGTTTGGGCCTCGAGGTGTCAGGATGGATGAGTCGGGTGCTGCGACGTTTCATGGGCGATCAGGATTCAGGCTGTTGATGGTGGATTCGTAGTAAATTTTACCTTCCTCGTTGTGAAATCGGATGAGCATGCTGCGTTTTTTGGTGGGACCGCTGAATCGCAGGGTGGCATAGCCTCGGGTTTTGCCCAAAGAGCCGGGGACCCGGTAACGATTGTTTTCCTCATCGGCCTGTTTGTGTACTCCGCTGGTCAGGGGTGAGGAGGTTATTTCGTGAAAAACAACGCCACCGACCGTCCGCTGGGCCTGTTCGGAATGGTGACGGTCGCCGGTCAAAAAGACCAAGTTGTGGATTTTTTCGTCGGCCAATCGCTGCAGCAGGTAGGCCTGCTCGCAGGGGTAATTGGCAAAAGTCTCGTGCACCGCTTCGCTGTTGAGAACTTGGCTGCCACAGACCACGAGTTTAAAAGGAGCGCGGCTGTATTTGAGGGCTTCCACCAACCAATTGATTTGAGCCTGCCCTAGCATACGCCGATCGCAGGAATCTGCCAGGGCTTGGTGCGTTCGGTGGTAGCGGTTGTCCACCAAAAAAACATCGACATCCCTAACACGAAAGGCCGAGCTGATTCCATCAAATTCCGGCATACCGTAGGATGGGTTGGTCCAAAACAATTTGAAGGCTTCCAGGCTTTCGCGTTTGAGTGGCCAGCTACCGGTGGCGTCGTTGGGACCAAAATCATGATCGTCCCAAACGGCGTAATGAGGGCAGGTGGTCAGCAGGCGTTGCAATTCCGGCAGAGCGCGAAGATGCCGGTACCGATGGATCATCCCCAACAAACTTTCCCAATCGCCCTCCCGGAAATAAACATTGTCTCCTAGCCAAATCATGGCATCGGGTTTCTCCGAAGCCAGGCTCTCAAAGACCTGGTATTGACCACCGTAAGAGGCCGAAGGGCGATCGTAGGCCGGGTCGTTCACATAGGCGCAGGATCCGATGGCCAGGGTAAAATCAGGGGCTGGGTAGCGATGGACAAAATGAGGTTGGGTCTTGAAGGTCCCGGATGCCACGACCTGGAAATTTTCAATTTCTTCCGATTCCGAGGCGTCATCCGATGGAGCCAAAATTTGGTAACGGTACGTGGCGCCTTCGTGCAGTTGATCCATTTCAAAGAGAGCCGTGTACGCAGGACCGGGGGTCACATCTTGGCACAGGGTTCCGCTTTTGGAGGCTACCGAGGAAATCCAGGGATCCCGGCTGCTGTCCGCCGCCTGGCTTTCCAGTTGATATTCCAAACAAAGTTGGGCCGGCCCCGTTGTTTGGACCCAAACCGAAGCATAACGAAGGCCTGCATGACCCAACATGGGTCCGCCCGCCAAGAGGGGGTGTCCTTGGTTGGTTGGTTGGGGGGCGGTGGTTTGGGCGG
>JBMOHV010000115.1:0-2634 GCA_049317645.1 Bacteroidia bacterium | reverse complement strand
AAAACATGGCGAACAAATTCCGCGCTTGGTATCGTGGGCGCTCCGCCGTCCAATACGAGGGGGATTCTCTGGATTGGAGCCTGCGCTTGGACCCCCTTATGGAATTCGAAGTTGGCCGGGAACAAAAAGAAACCTGGACCAATATCCGAGGCGTGCGCTTGCAGGGCCATGCCGGCTCCACCTTTGCCTTTCGCTCCCATATCTGGTTGCATAACGCCGTCTATCCCTCTTTCACGGACGCATGGATTCGCCAGTACGGAGTGGTCCCGGGTCGAATGCAGTCCCGCTTAATCGGAACCCAGGATGTTTGGGATTATTACATGGCGACCTCGCACTTGGCCTGGTCCCCGAACCGCCGCTTGGTCTTGTTGTTTGGGCACGAGAGGAATTTTATCGGGTACGGGTATCGTTCGATGTTATGGTCGGACTTTTCGTCCCCCTATACCCATCTCAAAGCATCCTATACCCTGGGGCCCATGCAGTACACTTATACCCTGGGCAAGCACACCGATCTGAGGGCCCCTCGAATTCTTGGTCTGGGACCCGCAGCCGGTTTCGGAGACAAAGGCTTTGCCCAGAAATACAGTGTCAACGGAATGCTGGACTGGAATTTGGGGCGTCGTTGGCAGGTGGGCCTGTACCACGCGGTTGTATGGGCCGCCCAGGACACCTTGGGTCGCCGGGGCATCGAATTGGAATACCTCAACCCCTTTGTTTTTTTGCGGCCGATTGAATTTGGGCTGGGCTCCTTTGGGAACGCTTTGATGGGCCTGAATATCGGCTACAAAATCACTTCCCAACAACAGGCTTATGCCCAATTCCTGATCGACGAAATTCACGTCGCCAAACTCCTGGCCCAAAACGGCTCGTGGGTCAACAAATACGCCTGGCAACTGGGATGGAAATCCGCGGACCTGGGCGGAATTCGCGGATTGCGTTTGTTGTTAGAACACAACGGAGCTCGTCCCTACACCTACAGTCATTGGAATTCGGTGACCAGCTATACCCATCTCAATCAACCCTTTGCGCATCCCGCCGGAGCTAATTTTGTGGAATTTCTGGGGCGCGGATCTTTGTTACGAGGCCGTTGGTTTCATAACCTCCAGGCCTCCCTCTTGCGGACCGGTTTGGATTCCAACAACAGGGTATCGGTCGGCCGCGACCCTTTGATTTCGTATATAAATCGACCGGCGGACTTGGGCCTGCCCATTGGAACTGGTATTCCCCTGCGCACCCTTCATGTGGCCTGGCAGAGCGGTTGGGTTCTGCATCCCCCCAGCAACTTGAGGCTGGAGGCCGGCCTGGTATGGAGAAGCCAGCGTAGCCAAGGCGAGGCCGCCGACCCTCAACTGGACCGCCAAAGCGTATGGTTCACCCTGGGGCTGCGAAGCCGCCTCGACGCTTTGTACCAAGATTACTAAGGAATCCTGGGGCTGGCGCAAAAAAAAAGCCGGACAAAGCCGGCTATGATTGGAAAACAAAATGGGGAAGCGGGTTGCTGGGATTCGGTTGCTCTCGACCTTAGATCCCTGCCGAAGCAAAGACCCTGGTGGGCAGTTCGGGCAGGCTTTCGTCCATAGGGCGGTCCAAATGCTCCATCGTGCCGGGACCTCGCTTGGCCCTCTGATAAATCTGCTCAATCAGTTGAACGATTTTTGCGGCCTCCGACAAGCCCACCAAATCCGTGGGGGTTGACTGGTCCTTTGAAGAAGGTTTTGCGCCCTTGCCCAGGGTGGACAGCACCTGCCTCCACAAAGCCAAACGATGATCATCCGGACCGGTGGTCGGCAGAATCGGGGCTTTGTCGCGCCCCTGCACCTTGTACCAATAAAACTGGTTCATGTATTGGCCGCTGATGCGAACGGCTCCTTGGGAGCCCAGCACCGTGATCGACTGGTCCAGGTTGCCGCCAAAAGCCGAGGTGCTGTAAACCATGGTTCCCAACGCCGTACCCCCTACTTCAAAGGTGATTCGCCCCCCGTCGTCCAAGCGGTGCAAATCCTGGTGAGTGCGGTTGTGGATATCGGCTTGAATACCGGTCCACGGTCCCAAGATCCATTGCACCGCATCAATGACGTGCGAAAACTGGGTATAGAGGGTTCCGCCATCCAGCTTGGGGTCCCCTTGCCAACCACCAGGACGGTAATACGACGCATCCCGATTCCAGTAACATTGAATATCGACTTGAAAAATTTCCCCCAGTTCACCCCCGTCCACCAATTCTTTGAGATGCACCAGGGTGGGATTCAAGCGGGCCTGCATCATCACCCAGGATGCCAAGCCGAGCGATTCGGCCCGGTTCACCAAATCCAAGGCTTGGGAACTGCGAATGCAGAGCGGCTTTTCGACCAAGGCCGGCATACGCATATCCATCGCATAGCCCAAATGGGTGGGGTGCCAACCGTTGGGGCTGGCGATCAGCATCAAATCCGCTGAGTTTCCGGACTCTCTCCAATCCTTGCAAGAAAGAAAGAAGGGAATACCCGCAATGTCGGAATCCATCACCGACAAATCGGCATGGGGATCCACAATCCCCACCAACCGAACCGAATCGTTAAGGCGACTTAGCAAACGGGCATGCTGCTGACCCATCCGCCCAAATCCCATCATCAAAACTTTGACCGGACGATTATT
>JBMOHV010000114.1:0-2716 GCA_049317645.1 Bacteroidia bacterium | reverse complement strand
AAGATCCGTTGTATTCAGGAATCACAAAAACCAAAACATCCAAGGCATCCACTTTCTCCTGCCAGAGCTGCCATTCAGGATGGGATAATTTGGAGGGCTGGTACAAGACCGAAGTCAAAAAATCCGATGGCAGCAAGGCCAAATCAAGGGTCTCTGAGAAGACCCCGTGCCTTTGGTGTAAAATTTGTTCGTAACAACGTAGCAATTTCATGCTGGTTGAACCCTGACGACTGGTTGCACAAACCAACCCTACTTTGGGACCTGTGATCGTTCCCAAAATCAGGACGCTTTGCGTATCAAAAGACCGGCGGCCTGGAGACGATTTCTCACAAAATCCCGATCTACCTGAAGGCGCTCCGGGCGGTTCTCAGCACCGGGCCATTCAAACATCGCCTGGCCCAAGGCCGCTTCCAAGATCGAACGCAGTCCGCGTGCACCGAGTTTCAAATCGAAGGCACAGGTCACGATTTCTTCCAAGGCATCGGGCGAAAATTCCAGTACCATGCCTTCCAAGGCAAACTGATGCTCGTATTGGCGTACCAAGGCGTTTTTGGGTTGAGTCAAAATAGCGAGCAAGGATTCCCTGTCCAAAGGCTCCAGGTGAACCAAAACCGGCAAACGACCTAACAATTCCGGAATCAACCCGTAATGCCGCAAATCAACAGGGCTCACCTGCGAAAGAAGGGATGCACCTACTTCGGCGGCCAGGGCATCGTTCCCTGAACGGTAACCGATGGCCTGTTTATTCACCCTGCGAGCGATGATTTTATCCAAACCATCAAAGGCCCCACCACAGATGAACAAAATATTTCGGGTATCCAGCGCGATGTATTTCTGGTCCGGATGCTTTCGACCACCCTGCGGGGGTACATTGACAATGGTGCCTTCAAGCATTTTGAGAAGGGCTTGTTGAACTCCTTCCCCAGAGACATCCCTGGTGATGGATGGATTATCGCTTTTGCGAGAAATTTTGTCAACTTCGTCCAAATAAACAATCCCTTTCTGGGCCGCTTCTACATTGTAATCAGCCGCCTGCAACAAACGCGTCAAAATACTTTCCACGTCCTCGCCTACATAACCCGCCTCGGTCAGTGCCGTAGCGTCGGCAATGCAAAAAGGTAATTCCAGCATACGGGCCAATGTTTTGGCCAAAAGAGTTTTACCGGTACCGGTTTCACCCACCAATAACATATTGGATTTGTCCAATTCGATATCCGGAGTCACCGCCGCCGTCTTGGCTTGACCACTGATTTCCCCTATGCGCCGGTAATGATTGTACACCGCGACCGACATGGCCTGTTTGGCCTTTTCCTGACCCACGACATACTGATCCAAAAAAGCCTTGATGGTCCGGGGATTAAACTGCTCCGAACGAGGCTTGCGACGGTTGGGCTTTCGATTTTCGGTTTCTGCCACCGCGTCCGCTGGTAAATCCTGTCGCTCCCGGAACATTCGGTAAACCCCCGGAATACACTGCTCACAAATTCTCCCTTCGGTTCCGACCACCATAAAAGCGGATTGGGAGACCGCCCTGCTACAAAAGGAGCAAGTCCAAGATTTGTTAGCCGGCATTAACGAGCGGATTTGGGGTTTTTCAGAAGAACGTCGTCAATCATACCGTAGGTTTTGGCCTCGGTAGCGCTCATCCAATAGTCTCGATCCGAATCCTTGGTGATTTTTTCGAAGGACTGTCCGCTGTGGTCGGCCAAAATTTGGTACAACTCATCCCGAACTTTCAGGGTTTCTTTGAGGGCGATTTCCATTTCAGTAACCTGACCCTGCATACCACTCATCGGCTGATGAATCATAACCCGCGCATGTTTGAGGGCCGTTCTTTTGCCCGGAGCACCCGCACACAACAGGACGGCGGCCATGGAAGCGGCCATTCCGGTACAAATGGTCGCAACATCTGCGGAAATAAATTGCATGGTGTCGTAGATACCCAAGCCCGCATAGACCGAACCCCCGGGGCTGTTGATATAAATCTGAATATCACGCGATGAATCCACCGAATCCAAGAACAAAAGCTGGGCCTGAATGATATTGGCGACCTCGCTGGAAACCCCGACCCCCATAAAAATGATGCGGTCCATCATGAGGCGCGAAAAGACATCCATGGATGCAATATTCATGGGTCGCTCTTCGATGATGTAAGGGGTAAAACCTTGGAGTTGACGGTGCAAGCCACCTTCAACGGCTTTGGAGTGCATTCCCAAGTGACGGGTGGCGAAAGATTCAAATTCGTTGGAAAAGTTCATGGGAATAAGGGGGTTGGGTATTTGTGGATCTATAAATCAAAGGCTAATCGGTCAAAATTTAGGCCTAGGAAGGGGAACCAAAGGCCTCTTCCAGCCGGACTTTGAACGATGGATAATCGCTTTCTTCGATGGCTACCTGAATTTGGGAACGTAGAATGTCTTCGGCATGACGGTATTTGAGTGAATAGTAAACCGATGACTCGTTCTGTTCTTTGGCCAAATAATCTTCGGCATAGCGACGCAATGGAATTTGTTCGGGTGAAATGCCGTAGGAAGAAAATTGTTGGAACAAACGCGCCTCTGCTTCTTGAAGCATGGCTTCTCGCTCAATTCGAACATCGTGTTGTTTTAACAAAACATCAATTAGAAGGTCCTTTTGGAGTTGCTTGGCAAAGGTCTCGTATTGGGCTGGATCCTGGTGCTCGTGGCTATGGCCATGATCGTGGTCGTGGTCGTGG
>JBMOHV010000113.1:0-2850 GCA_049317645.1 Bacteroidia bacterium | reverse complement strand
CCTTTCATACCGCGGGTGAGGAGGGTTCGGTAGGTGTTTTTGATGATGAGGTCCAGGCGGCGGGCGCCTTCGATGGGGTCTTGGCGCAGGAGGGTTTTGTAGCCTTTGATGGATTGGTCCATGGTGGATCTGGCCTGGGGTACGGTCACCACGCGCCCGTTGCGAACCACGAGGTCGGGGCCAACGATGACCCCGATATAGCTGGCTTCCAGGCCTTGGCAGGTATGGATGCAGCCGATTTGCTGAACGGATTCAGGACGTATGATCCAGGCGGCCCCGTCTTCGGTGAGGTTCCATTGCATCCCGAAATGATGTTCAGGGAATACGATGTCCATGGCTTGGGGGTTCTTTTTGCTTTTCCAATCCCAGCAATAGCCTGCGACCATTCGGGATTTGTTATCGATTTGGTTGCGCTTCAGAATCAAGTCCCTTAGTTCGTTGGGGCTGTCCACGATTCGCAAATCGTAATCCAAATCACCAAGGTCTGTTTGGGCCGTCGGTCGGATTTGCAGCCACTGATCAATCAAGGCCAGGTACCCGTCCGAACCGTTGCAGCGAAACTGCGAGGGTAGTTCGTATTCGTGTACGATGGCTCCGGCTTGGAGGGCCTGTTCCCGTATGGCGGCTTTGTTGCCGATGTCTTTGAGGGTGACCTGCTGGTGATCGTCCACAAAGAAAACCGAGCATTGGGCGGCATGGATGATTTCTTTGATTTGGTTTTCCCCAAGGTTGCCGTACATGCCGGATTTTTCGTTGAGCCGGTGGGCTTCATCGGCCAGCAGAACATTAAAGGTGTTGTGCTTGCTTTCGACATAGGCCCCGGAGCCTTTGAAGAGGGCGTTGATGCGGGACAAGGCAAAGGAACCGGTGAGCCGGGCTTCAAAAACTTTGCGGGGTGCAGAATTTTTGGTGACGTATTGGACAAGGCGTCCACGGTTGGTTAGTTCGACCAAAAGATTGATGGCCACCACGGATTTTCCGGTGCCGGGACCGCCTTCGACCAGCATGACTTGTTTGCGGGGTTCGGATTGGGCCAAGTCCGCCAGGTACAGGGCGGTTTCGTAAACCAGTTTTTGTTCGTCCAGCAATACAAATTCCCGTTTGCCACGGAGCATGCCCCGGAGGGCATCGGCGAGTTGTTGCGATGGTTTGATGCGTCCCTGGTCAATGCGGTACATGATTTGACCCTCATCGCCTTGGTGCACATAGCGACGGATAAATTCCCTGAGTTGGAGCATATCCCTTTTGAGAAAAACCGGGGCTTTGTCCAGGTATTCCTGGTAGAAAGGGTGGCGGATGACCTGGTCTTCTTCGTAATTGTGGAGGTAAGCGCAGGGGTGGAGGCGGATGCCTTCTTCGCGGACGGTTTCGCTGAAATCCTCGAGCAGGGTCGCGTAGGACCAGGCTTGGTAGGAGGGGTGGCTGGTTTCGTGCAGACCCTTCCCCAGGGCGGTGACAACGATTCCGCTTTTGTTGGTTTTTTGGGCGCTGGACCATTGCTTGAGTTCCACGATCACCACCTGAGGCTGGTCGCTTTGGTCGGTTCCCGATAGAATAAAATCGATTCGCTTGCTGGTTTGGGGAATTTGGCATTCGATGGCGATTCCGGTATTGGGGGGAATGGCGTTATCGCTGAGCACGGTGGCCATGTAGGACAAGGAGTTCCACCAGGATTCCACTTCCTTGGGGGAGACCCTGTGCTTTAGCTTGGTTTGGAAATTCTCGTGAATGATCTGGTCTATGCGGCCTGCTTCGACATCCTCCCTAAAGCCTGCTTTGGTTGAGCGGTAGACAATCATCGGGCGCTACAGTTCGTTGTATTTGCGGGCATGGCCGGAGGCTTTGTCCACGGGGTATTTGAGGTTGTTCTGAACGATTTTGTCGTTGACAATCGCAAAGGGATCGAGGTTGTGTTTGGCGGCCAGGAGAAAGGCGTAGGCCAGGACATCGGCCAATTCTTCGCGGAGTCGTTGCGGATCAATGTTCTCCGATTGGCTGTCGTTCTTCCACAAAAACAGTTCGTTGAGTTCGGCGGCTTCGATGGAGAGGGCCAGGGCCAGATTCCGGGAATCGTGAAAGGCGGCCCATTGTCGCTCATCCCGGAAGGCAAGGAGTCTGGAGAGGGTGTCTTGGTAGGTAGGGGGCATATAGGTTCGCCGGTTTGATGATGGAGTGAGGGTTTCGGGGGCTATTTTTTCATAGGTTTCTCGTTCATGGAGTCGATGACCGCAATAATTCCAATACTGGCATTAGGATCGATCGGGGTACTCCTTGGCCTCTTTGTTCGTGTTGACCGGGATTTTTCGTTGAATGAAACAAGAATTTCCCCAATGGCATTATCAAAAGAAGTTGAATCAAACTGGCAATTAATCAGCCTAACATTCACAAATGTTGTTCCAGAGAAATCTAGATTTTTCAAATCACAACCAATAAAATCGGTGTCTTTTATGGTGGAGTTTGAAAAATCCACATGATCCATGTCGGAGCCTTCGAGATTGCGAAGAATACAGCTACTAATTGTATGCCCCTCCCAATAAACCTTATAATAAGATTTTCTGTTTCTGGAATTAAAAATCTCATCAATGTCGCGTTGCCTTATAATTTTTTCATTGTTTGGATTGCGTGGAGGCATAATTTTTTTTTAGGTTAAGGACAAAGGGCTAGCCTCAAGCGGGCTTTGATTGAGTCGCTGGGAGGAGCTTGTTGAGGGGATAAGGGGTTGTATTCTTGCGATTCAAGGGAGTCGAGGGAAGCCAGGAGATCATCGCGTAAACCGTTTAAGCGTGTTCCTGCATTTGAGCGGGCTATAAACGTTTTGAAGACGTTGCATTCCAGGTCTTCGCGTTGTTC
>JBMOHV010000112.1:0-2903 GCA_049317645.1 Bacteroidia bacterium | reverse complement strand
CAGCAGGAGCCTCGTCGGCAGCAGGAGCCTCGTCGGCAGCAGGAGCCTCGTCGGCAGCAGGAGCCTCGTCAACAACCGGAGCTTCTTCAGCTACCGGAGCTTCCTCGGCTACTTCTTCACCGGCGGCTTCGCGGGCAGCTTCCAGGGCGGCAGCCTCGGAGGCAGCGGCCAATTCAGAACGCTTGCGCAACAAAGCGGCTTCGCGCTCGCTGTTGACCTTGGATTCCGCCTGGAGAGCAGCTTTGCGGGATTGTTCGCCGCTGGCCTTGAGGCCGTCCACCTTGGCTTGAACCTTGGCATCGCGGGCGGTCATCCACTCGGCAAAGCGCTGATCGGCCACCTCCTGGGTGATGGCGCCTTTGGCGACTCCATCTTGCAGGTGTTTGCGCATCATCACCCCTTTGTAGGAGAGAATGGCACGGCAGGTGTCGGTGGGTTGGGCTCCGTTTTGGAGCCACTGGACGGATTTGTCCAGTTGAATGTCGATGGTGGCCGGGTTGGTGTTGGGGTTGTAGGAACCCAAACGCTCAATGAATCTCCCGTCTCTTGGAGCACGTGCATCCGCCACCACAATATGATAAAAAGGTCGACCCTTTTTACCATGACGCTGTAATCTAATTTTAGCTGGCATTGAGGCTTTTTTGAAATGAGGGGCAAAGATAACTCAAAACAACCTTCGGGGAGCCAAGCTTTGACAACGATGGATTCTAGGAGCGACCAAAGGGGGAGCGCATGCGGCCCATGGCTTGCCCCATGGCCCCTCCGGGCACTCCTCCGTTCATTCCTCCGTTCATTTTTCGCATCATTTGCTTCATCTCCCCAAATTGTTTGAGGAGCTGGTTGATCTCCTGGACCTTGGTCCCGGAACCCCTGGCGATGCGTTCGCGTCGGCTTCCGTTGAGAATTTCAGGCTCGCGGCGCTCCAAGGGGGTCATGGACTGGATGATAGCTTCGGTTTGTTTGAACATTTCATCCGAAAAATCCATGTCCTTGATGGCTTTGCCAACCCCTGGAATCATCCCGAGCAGGTCTTTCATGTTCCCCATTTTTTTGATTTGCTGGATTTGTTCGTAGAAGTCTTGCAAATCGAATTGGTTCTTGGAGATTTTCTTCTGGAGCCTGGCAGCTTCCTCGGCGTTGATTTGTTGCTGGGCTTTTTCGACCAACGAAACCACATCCCCCATCCCCAGGATTCGGTTGGCCATTCGGTCCGGATGAAAGACATCCAGGGCCTGCAGTTTTTCGCCGGTGGAAACGTATTTAATGGGTTTACCAACCGTGTAACTGATGGTTAGAGCCGCTCCGCCCCGGGCATCGCCGTCCATTTTGGTCAAAACAACCCCGTCAAAATTCAAACGCTGGTTGAAGGCTGCCGCGGTGTTCACGGCATCTTGGCCGGTCATGGCATCCACCACAAAGAGGGTCTGGTCCGGTTGGATGCTGTTATGAATTTCGGAGATTTCCTTCATCATGGCTTCGTCCACGGCCAATCGACCGGCGGTATCCACCAGAACCACCGAATATCCTTCGGTTTTGGCTTGCTTCACGGCATGGGCGGCGATCAGGACCGGGTTCTTTTGGTCCCGATCAGCATAGACGGGCACCCCGATTTGTTCGCCCAAAATTTGGAGCTGATCCACCGCGGCAGGGCGGTAAACATCGCAGGCCACCATCAAGACCTTCTTGCCTTGGGATTTGAGGAGCAAGGCCAATTTGCCGGTGAAGGTGGTTTTACCGGATCCTTGCAATCCCGACATCAGCACCACCGAGGTGCCGTTGGGCTTGAGAACCAGGGGCGAAGATTCGCGACCCATTAACC
Source organism: Bacteroidia bacterium (assembly GCA_049317645.1). Classification (GTDB taxonomy): domain Bacteria; phylum Bacteroidota; class Bacteroidia; order UBA7662; family UBA7662; genus SYHX01. The sequence goes on along the minus strand of JBMOHV010000112.1, from coordinate 1,084 downwards.
GGGTCAGCTCCTCGTTCATGATCTTGATCAGCAATTGCCCGGGGGATACATGCTTGATCACGTCCTGCCCCAAGGCCTTGGCCTTGACTTCTTCGGTAAAGTCTTTGGCGATTTTGAAGCCTACGTCGGCATCCAGCAAGGCCCGCCGGATTTCCTTCATGGTTTCCGAAACATTGTTTTCGGTAATACGGCCCTGGCCTTTGAGGGTCCGCATCGCCTGTTCGAGGCGATCGCTTAGCTTTTCAAACATGGTATGTTACGGGTTATAGTTCGACCTCGCAAACTTCGCCTTGATCTTGGAATCGGTGAAGGGTATCCACCATTCGCAAAGCATCTTTGACCGAACGAACCAGTGTAAAGAAATTGACCACTTGGTGCTGAACCACCCCGTTCTTGTCGATGATAAACAAACCGCGGTAAGGCATCATGGGGCCTTCACAGATCAATTGACCCGCTTCGTTGTAATCGTATTCCCCGGCCAGAACGCCGTATTGGGCGGTGATGGTTTTGGTGAAATCCGAAATGACCGGATAGGTGACTCCTTGGATACCGCCTTGGGATACCGGGGTATTCAACCAGGCTTTGTGGCTCACATCGCTGTCCGTTGAACAAGCGAGCACGGCGCAATTCCGCTTCTCGAATTCGGGTAATTGCTGTTGAAAGGCCAGCAGTTCCTTGGGACAGATGCCGGAGAAATCTTTGGGATAGAAATACAAAACAACCGTTTGGGTTCCGATCAGGCTTTCGAGCTTGAAATCAGAGACGATGCGGTGGCCGTCCAGGACGGCGGGGGCGGTGAAGAGGGGGGCCTTGCGGCCTACAAGTACGGACATGGTAGGGGATCAGCCGTTTGGCGGCTCAAGAGCGCAAAAATAACCCTGTCCGGCCGATTATCTTTGCCCGCTCCGGAACGAAGGAGACCCCAGGCTCCGGAACGAAGGAGACCCCAGGACCCTCCCAGCACCCCCGGTTTTGCAGGTCCCGTAGCTCAATGGATAGAGCAACTGCCTTCTAAGCAGTAGGTTACTGGTTCGACCCCAGTCGGGATCACATCGCGAGGGATTTAGTCCTCGTCGGCCTTGTT
>JBMOHV010000111.1:0-3274 GCA_049317645.1 Bacteroidia bacterium | reverse complement strand
CTGAATGGGAAGCAACGCAGGCCTCGACGGCTCAGAACAACCAGACCTTGCAGGCTCTGCAGGGGGAACTCCTACAGTCCCGTCAGCAATCGGGAATGGCCGAGGCCAGGGCCGGTGATCTCCAAAGGGACAAAGACCTCTTGAATGCCGACCTGATGTCCGCTCGTCGCGATGTTCAGCGATTGGGTTCGGAACTTGCCGCCTTGACCCAAATTGACAATCAGCGGAGGGTCGAGCTCCAAACCAACCTCACTTCCTTGTCACAGCTCAAGGAGCGCATCGCCGAAGAACGCCTGCAGGAGCACCAGGCCCGGCAAGAAGAACTTGAACGAAAACAACAACGCCTTCGCCAAACCTGGCAAACCCATCAGGAAAACGCCCGTAACAAAATCCGTCAAATTGCTGAGAAATACACCGTCACCGTGGTGGACAAATTTCCCCTCAAAGGCGAACCGGATAATGTGCTTTCGATTTGTGAGCAGTATGTGGTTTTGGATGCCAAAAGTCCCGGAGGGGAGGACTTGGCCAATTTTGGGACTTACCTCAAAACTCAGGCCGAAGCCGCCGTCAAGTACACCAAACAAGAGGGGGTCTTTGGCCAATTGTACTTTGTCGTACCCTCCAACACCCTCGAATCTTTGCCACAGACCGTCTTTCGTTTCATCGAATACACGGTCTATGTGATCCCGGTGGAGGCCCTGGAACCGGTCATTCTTAGCCTGGTGAAGGTCGATGAATACTTGAATGTCAAAGAAATCAGCCCCGAGGACCGAAGAAATATTTTTGTTATTCTAGGACGATTTGCACATTTGACCAAACGTCGCCTTCAGGTGGATCAGTTTTTTGCGAACGAATCCCTGAGTTTGGCGGCCGAAACCGAAAACCGATTGCCCGAGGAAATGCGCAAAGAAGTCGCCGAAATCGAAAAATCGGTTCGGCTCAACCCCCCTCAAGAACGGACCACCAAAGAAATTGGTTTAAGCACTTTGAGTACCCAACACAAGAAAATTGAGAAGGGTCTGCGGGAACGCGGTGTACTCCCGGAATCCGAAAACCTAGCCAGCGGACTCAACGAATTGCCGCTGTACAGCCCTGACCAAGAGGGTTAAGCCTCCTGCTAGGTTTCATTCGGAATCTCGTTGGGACGATCCGGCAACCAGCGATTGAAGAATTTTTCGACCCAGGGAATCAGGCCGATGAACAGGGCGACTCCGCTAACATTAAACAAAAAATGCGCATTGGCAATCGCCCGCTCCAGGCTGGCCCCCCGACTCATCCACTCGCTGGCTTGGACCAGGGGTTCAAACAAGAGCAAACCCAAAACAATGCTCACCAAGTTGAACAGGAGATGGAAGAGACCTGTCTTGAGCGCTTGACGACTGCCCCGAATCGTCGCCATCAGGGTCGTCGTGCAGGTTCCCAATTCGGCTCCCAGCATGACCGCGATGCCACCGCCCAGGCCTAGAAAACCTTCTCTGGTCAAGACCATGGCCATTGCAACGGTCGCCGAAGAGGACTGAATGACCAGTGTTACAAGGGCCCCAACCCAGGCACCGGTCAAGGGATTTTCGGTTTGACGCATCCAATTTTCAAAAAAGGCTTCGTGGTGGAGGGGCGCAACCGCGTTTTCCATCGTGAACAATCCAAAGAACAAAACCCCCATGGACATCACCACTCGACCGACCAGGGCGACCCGTGTTTGTTTTTGGAAGCCCATCATCCCAAAGCCCACCAACATCAGCAACGGGGCGTATCGCCCCACATCCATGGCGATTATTTGGCTGCTGGCGGTGGTTCCAATGTTGGCACCCATGACAATCCCCATCGCCTGGCGAAAATTGAGAATGCGGCTGTTGACCATCACGATGGTCAGAATGATGACCGCCGAGGACGAATCCAACAGAATGGTTACCAAGATACCAATCAACACGCTGCTGAAACGGTTGGAGGTCCAGCGGCGAATCCAGGTCGGGGCGGTATCCCCCAATGCATCGTACAAGTTCTCCGAAAGGGACCGTACGGCAAAGAGAAACAAGACCAAACCGGCCAGCGCCGCCAATACGATTTCAAACATGTTGGTAGAGGTCATGGGGAATTAGAGGCCGCCGCTGCGTTCCCCGTGTTGGCTGAGTGCCTCGCTTTCGCTGCGTTGGCGGTTCGGATGTTGGGCGATGTAGAAACGGTGCATCGTCACAACATGGGGGAAGCTCAGGCAAGCGAGGAAGACAAAGAACGAGCCTTCGGGCCCAAAGCCCTGCCAGCTTTGGGGAATCGCATGGGGGGCCAAGGCTTGGGCGTCGCGTAGGAACCCGGTGGGTATCCTGGGCAGGGCGTAAAACAAGCCCAGCAGGAGCCATGCGCCGGCATGAAAAGGCAGGGCCGCCTTCCAAAGGGTGGGTGAACTAAGCTGGAGGCCTCGTCGCAAATCCCGCCAACCGGTTCGGCTGTGTTGGCCGATAAAATACAAACCAAAGGCATGCATCAACGGGAGTTGCGATGCAATCATCAACCAGAGGGAGGTCCAGACCAACTCGCTTTGACGACGGTAAACCCCTACAACGGCCCAGATCGCCATAAAACCCACCGGCAGGGACCAGGTCGGATCCCGCTTGGTCATGGCCTGCACAATGTTACGAGTTTCTTCGGGATGGGTGCCGGTGATGTAGGCCAGGACCGACAGCCCCCATGCCAACGATAGGAAGCGGTTCATCCCCCAGGACCGTCCATCTGCTTGGCCAAAATGCCAGGCCGAATACCCTACAAAAAACAAAAGACTCCACCAGGGCCACAGGAACCAAAACCATAACATCAACAAGCCAAGGCCAATATAAACCAGCACCATGGCGGGTGTGGGAAGTCTTTTGAATCGTCCGCTTTGTAACAAATGATCAACCGCGCCGTGTGGTAGCCCCAGCATGACCATGCCCACGACCAGACCCAGGTTGGCCACCACCGTGTACCAACCCGATGCGCCCAATGTGGCGGCGCAGACCTGCCCACCCCAAAGGAGCAGGGTTAGGAGCATCAATCGCAGAGGCCAACCGGCGTGGCGTTCCCAAAGGGCGACCAAAAAGGGTTTCCAGGGTAAGCGCAGGAGCATTTTCAAGTCGTCCTGCCAGCTGGATTTTTCGTCCATAAAGCGCAGGACGGCCGACAGCGGCAAGCTCGCAAAGAGTCGTTCAAAGATGGGCTTTCCTTGATGGGGACGTTTTCGAAGGATGTGCAGGAGGAGACCGTCCAGGAAGGCGTAACGGGGTTTGGGTTGCTCCGTTCG
>JBMOHV010000110.1:0-3374 GCA_049317645.1 Bacteroidia bacterium | reverse complement strand
GTGATGTCGGGGTGGCCAGATTCGAACTGACGGCCTCCTGCTCCCAAAGCAGGCGCGATACCGGGCTACGCTACACCCCGAAAAGTCGGCAAATATACACGGAAAAGAGGCTTGATGGCCTTCGCGAAGGGTCGGTTGTGAATTCGCCCAAAACAAGAACCATGAATCGGACTAGGAACCTAGCCGGAACAAGAGGTGCCAGCCACATGGTCCAGACCTTCCACCGAACGAAGGGCCGAATACCCCCCTTCGATATTGACAAGGTTTCGGTAACCCCGGGATTCCAGCAAAGAGACCAAAATGAGGGAACGGTAACCCCCAGCGCAATGGACCAAGGCCTTTTGGGTGGGCTGCATAGGCGGCTGGGCGGTTAAAACATCGTCCAAGGGGTACAAAAGAGCTTGCTTCAGGTGACCGGCGTTGTATTCACCGGGACGACGGGCATCCAAAACCAGGGGAGAACCGTCGGCCAAAAGGCCCGGAACATCCTGCGCTGCCACGGAAGCGGTGCTTTGGACCTCAAAATCGGCTTGCTGCCAAGCGGCCACCCCACCCTGCAGATAACCCAGGGCCTGGTGATAGCCAACGCGGGCCAGGCGGGTCACCGCTTCCTTTTCGCGGCCTTCTTCGACCACCAAGAGGAATTTCTGGTGAATATCCGGAAAAATACTGCCCACCCAGGGAGCGAATTGCCCATCCAGCCCAACAAAGATGGAACCGGGTAGGTGCGCATGGGCATAGGCCGAAGGGGATCGGGTGTCCAAAAGGACCACCGACGGATCAGCCGCCAAGGTTTTGAACTGAACAGGCCCCAAGGGTTGGAGTCCCCGGTCCAAAACAAGGTCCAAGGCCTCGGTACCCGCTTTGTTGAAATGTACATTGTGAGGGAAATAGGCCGGTGGGGCGGCAATTCCGGTGGTCAATTCCTTCACAAAAGCCTCTTCGGTCAATTGAGCTTGAAGGGCGTAGTTCACCTCCTTCTGGTGTCCCAGGGTGTCAAAAGTTTCTTTGCTCATGTTTTTGCCGCAGGCCGAACCGGCACCGTGGGCGGGGTAAACCAGCACAGAGTCCGGCAAAGGCATGATTTTGGTGCGCAATGAACGATAAAGAGTCGCGGCCATTTCCTCGGGGGTCGCCGTGGCTCCCGCGGCCAAATCGGGACGGCCCACATCGCCGATAAAGAGGGTATCCCCGCTGAACAAAGCATGCGGCTGACCCTCTTCGTCCCGCAACAGGTAACACGTGCTCTCCGGCGTATGCCCCGGGGTGTGCAGGACCTCAAGGCTCAGCTTCCCGAACCGCAGCACCTCCCCATCCTCGGCGATATGCGCCTCAAACCCCGGCTTCGCCTCCGGGCCAAAAACCACAGGGGCCCCGGTCGCCGCCGCTAAATCCAGGTGTCCCGAAACAAAATCGGCGTGGAAATGGGTCTCCAAAACGTATTTAATCTTGGCTCCGTCCTGCTCCGCACGCTGCAAATAAGGTTCCACTTCGCGCAGTGGGTCAATGACCACGGCCTCCCCTTCGCTCTCGATATAATAGGCGCCTTGGGCGAGGCAGGAGGTGTAAAGTTGTTGCAGTTTCATGGTATGATGGATAAATGTTGGTTCCAAAAACAAGGTCTATTGCACAAAAATAGGGCCCGAAGGCCCTAAATCTTGAAACCCAGCGGTGAGAGAGGGATTCGAACCCTCGGTACAGTTTCCCGTACGACAGTTTAGCAAACTGTTGGTTTCAGCCACTCACCCATCTCACCTTTTGCCCTTGGAATGCGCCCTCACGGGCTAAAGGACCGCAAATATACGCCGAAAAAGCCAAAGCGAAATCCACGAATTTGCCAACCAAAGTATTTGGAATGTTTACAGTTAAATAACCCAACGATGATTTAAATATTAAAATTCCTTGTGATTTTAGTTGTGTCGAAAATTGATATTTCTAACCCCCAACCGACTTGACAACCCAAAGCCCATTCCAGTGAAAAAGCCAAACCATCAGCTCAAAACCACCCCCATCAATTGCCATAGGACCCTCTCCAAATGGGTATTGGTAGTTTTGTCTTCGTTATTTCTGTTAATGATTCCTGGTCTGTCTTGGTCCCAAATTAGCATATCGGGCACCTCGGCCATTACCCAAAACTTTGACTCGTTGGGTACATCAGGAACTGCAGCGTTGCCGGCTGGTTGGAAAATGTCAGCCGCCGGAGCCGGCACAACAGCAGGATACACCACAAGCGGCAATTTAACAGCCGTAACTCAACAGGCCAGTTCAGGATCCCCAACAGCAGGGGGGCGTTATAACTGGGGCTCCTCATCCAGCGAACGCGCTCTTGGCTTTATGACCTCTGGTTCTTATGCCAGCCCCAACGCCATCATGGTTGCTTTCAAGAATTCGACCGGAAGCACCATCACCGGCTTCAGCATCTCCTTTGACTACGAACGATATCGAATCAACACAGCCGCTGCTTCAGTTACGTTTTCGAGGTCCACCAACGGATCCACCTGGACAAGCGATACCGCGGGTCAGTCCGGGGCATTTAGCACAGGGTCCAGTTCTTATACCTTTTCATCCGGAACAACGGTCAGAAAATCATTTTCTGTAAGCGCAATATCTCTCGCTCCGGACTCGCTCTATTACTTCAAATGGGATTTTAATACCACAGGCGGTAGTAGCCAAGGAATAGGCCTTGATAATTTTAGCCTAACTGCAACCACGGCCCCTGCGGCGACACCCAATATCGAACTAAGCTCCCCAGCTGCCTCCGCATCCAACCTAACAGAAGGGGTAACCAACCAGGTATTGGTTCGTTTTGATTTAGCGGTTACGACGGCCAATGCTACTTTAACAGGTGTTACAATAAATACTTCCGGCACCTATGTGGCTTCGGATCTATCCAACCTAAAATGTTGGTATTCCGCCGACAATTCCTTCAGCTCTAGTACGGATGCCTTACTCTCAACCAAATCATCGTCCTTAGGGACAGGTTCTCACGCGTTTCCCAGTTTCACAAATCAGATCATTGCATCAGGTAACACGGGTTACATCTTTATCACAGCGGACGTGCCCTTTGGTTCAACCGTTGGTAATGCCATTTCAGTAAGCGCCGTCGATACCGGAAATTTAACTTTTAGTTCTGGAACAAAATCCGGCTCAACGAATGCTAGCGGCACCAAAACCATCGTGGCCTGCACACCCACCAATGCAACCAGTCTAGTGCTCACCGCCGGATCCACCCAGCTCACCGTCTCCTGGGCCAATCCAACATGCATGGACGAAGTCATGATCGTTGCTAAACCAACCTCAACCATAGGTGCGTCGCCCAGTGGGGATGGCTCATCTTATTCAGCAAACTTGGTATTCGGTTCAGGTTCAACCTT
>JBMOHV010000109.1:0-3375 GCA_049317645.1 Bacteroidia bacterium | reverse complement strand
CGCTGACCTTCCGGCGGAACGTTTAGGGCTCCAGGAGACGGCGCAACCCAATGGTTTCGCGGTGCACATCGCGCACATCCCGGGCCGGCGTTCCAAAATACGTTTTTCCTCCGGGGATGGATTTGGTAACCCCCGATTGCCCCAGCACATTCGCGCCTTCCCCGATATCGATGTCTTTTTGAACGCCCACTTGGCCCCATAGGCAAACGCCGTCTGCAATTCTGGTTTTGCCACCAACGCCAACCTGCGCGGCAATCAAGCAATTTTTGCCAACCACCACGCCATGACCCAAGTGGACCTGGTTGTCCAGTTTGGTGCCTTCACCCAGGATGGTATCGCCAGAAACACCTTTGTCAATGGTACAGGCCGCTCCAATTTCAACCGCGTCGTGAATGATGACCCGCCCGCAACTTATCAAACGATCGTAGGAACCGTTGGGTCGCTTTTTGTAATAAAATGCATCGGCCCCCAGGATGGACCCGGCATGAATAACAACCCGGTCTCCGATGATGGTATCGGGGTAGATCACCACATGGGGATGGATAACACAAGAGCGTCCAATGCGCACCCGGTCTCCTAACACAACGCCCTGCATGATGACGGTGTCCTCTCCGACTTCGACATCTTGACCGGCATGGTATTGGTGGCCCATGGGGTTGCTAAAAGGTCGGTAACGACGAACCAGGCTGTTGTAAACATCAAAAGGCGCGTCGCAGACCAGCAGGCACTTTCCGGGGGGGCATTCCATTCGGCTGTTAATCAAAACAACGCTGGCTGGGGAGGCTAAGACCTTGGGGTAATATTTGGGATGATCGCAATAGGTGAGGTCACCGGGGACCACCTTGTGAATTTCATTGATGCCGGTAACCAGCAGGGAAGGGTCGCCGATGATTTCCAGGCCGAGTTCAGCGGCCAGACTGGGCAGGTGCAGGGGATCGCGCAGTTGCATGAGGGTCTTGGTTTTGAATCCAAAGATAAGTCGGGTCCGGAGCGTACTTTTGGGGGGGTCGACCCCTTCTATTTTCCTCCGAACCGACCAAGCGACTCCGAACCGACTCCGAACCTTTTAACCTCCATCGAAATCCCCGTCAAACCCATGGATTCAACCACCGTACGCACCACACCCCTGCATTCGACGCATCAAGCACTCCACGCCAAGATGGTCCCCTTTGCCGGCTTTGATATGCCGGTTAGTTACAGCGGTATCAAGGCCGAACACTTGGCGGTGCGTTCCGCCTGCGGTCTCTTTGACGTATCGCACATGGGGGAATTTAGGGTCAACGGTCCCGGGGCCCTGGAATTTCTGGAAAAGGTGACCTCCAACCACGTGGCTTCGCTTTTTCCTGGCCGGGTTCAGTATTCCTGCATGCCCAACGGTCGAGGTGGTTTGGTGGACGATTTGTTGGTTTACAACCTGGCCCCTGAATCTTATTTGTTGGTGGTCAATGCGGGGAACCTCCGCAAAGACTGGGAATGGCTCAACAGCCATCTGCCAACCGATGGCAGCGTAGTCCTGGAGGATCATTCGGATGATACCGCCTTGTTGGCCTTGCAAGGACCTCGTGCCTTGGAGATCCTGCAGCCCCTTTGCGATGTTGATTTGTCCGGCTTGGCTTACTATCATTTTACCCACGCCACGGTGGCCGGAATTGGTTCTGTCCTGGTTTCGGCGACCGGCTATACCGGAGCAGGGGGTTTTGAGCTCTATGTTCCCTGCGAGCAGGCCACCAGGCTCTGGGATGCTCTCATGGCGGGCGGAGCAGCGCGCGGTCTCGTGCCTTGTGGTTTGGGTTGCCGCGATACCCTCCGTCTCGAAATGGGTTTCTGCTTGTACGGCAACGACATCGACGAAGAGACTTCTCCCATCGAGGCAGGGCTTTCCTGGATCACCTCCTTCAAAAAAGATTTTATTGACAAAGATCTTTTGTTGGAACAAAAGAAAAACGGAACATCGCGTCGTCTGGTGGGGTTTGTTATGGAAGACAAAGGCATTCCTCGTCACGGTTATCGCCTCTGCGATGCCGACGGTTTGGAAATCGGCAGGGTGACCTCCGGATCCGAATCCATTTCGACGGGTCGATACATTGGGATGGGGTATGTGACGGCCGAATATGCAGCGCCCGGTAGCGTTGTTTTTGTTGAGAACAGGGACCGCCTCCTGCGTGCTGTCACGGTTCGCCCGCCCTTTATCCCTGCCTTAGGGTCATAACCGCTCCAGAATGGCGAATCAGGGTCTTTTGTTGCAGGTGGCCTTTACCCCCGAAGAACTGGGGACAACCGTTGTCCAAAACGCACGGGTGGTCGTTTTGGATGTCTTGCGGGCGACCTCTGCCATTTGTGCAGGCCTTCATGCCGGGATTCGTGCTTTTCGCCCCGTCCTTACCACCGAACAAAGTTTGGCCCTGGTCGAGCAGGGGTATATCCCGGCGGCCGAGCGCGATGGGCTGGTGGCCCCCGGCTTTGAGGTTGGAAATTCTCCCTTGGTTTTTCGGGAACCCCGCTTCCAAGGGACCCAAATAGCCTTGACCACGACCAACGGAACGCGGGCATTGCATGCAGCCAGGGATGCAGGGGCCGGCGAAATTTTGGTGGGTGCGTTTTTGGGTTTGGAGGCCTTGCTGGAGGAGCTCAGCCAAAATCCACAGCCCACCCTTCTTTTGGGTTCGGGTTGGCAGGGCCAATTCAGTTGGGAGGATACCTTGTTGGCCGGGGCCCTGGCCGAGGGCCTTTTGACGCGTTCCCTTGGGTACCATGCCCAGAATGACCGGGTTCAGGCCGCCCGTTCCTTGTGGCAAAACCATCGCCACGATCTACGTGCGGCTATTCGATTGTCATCGCATTTTGCCCGATTGGCCTCTGCCGGGCTGGAGGAGGACATCGATTTTTGCATGGAACTAAACGCCTGCCCCATGTTTGGAAGGCTGGTGGGCGAGGACCTGTTGCCCGGGCTGGCCTAGGCTTGCCGTTTGGGATTGGCCTAGGCTTGCAGTTTGGGGTTGGCGTGGTGCCGATTTTGATCGCGGGCTGTTTTCTTTTCCAGGCTGAGCCGGAGTTCCTTTTCGAGGTCGATGCCGCATTGATTGGCTAGGCAAAGCAGAACCCATAACACATCGGCCATTTCGGGACCCAGCTGCTCGGCGGACTCACCTGCTTTGAAGGATTGTTCACCGTAGGTGCGGGCCATGATGCGGGCCATTTCGCCCACTTCTTCCATGAGGACGGCGTTGTTGGTCAAGGGGTCAAAGTACCGAACGCCGTAGGTCTGTATCCAGGCATGGACCTGGTTTTGGGCGATTTGAATTCCTTCGGGGTTTTCAAATAGGGGGAGGTTGGTTTTTTCCATGGCGGGGCAGGGGGTTGACCGGGTTGAGGTTG
>JBMOHV010000108.1:0-3375 GCA_049317645.1 Bacteroidia bacterium | reverse complement strand
TGAGGTGAAGCGGATGGGGGAGGGTTGATATTTTTAGACACGACTAAATTAACTTTGGTTCATGAAATTACCCCTTGCTTGGTTGTTGAACAATGCGATAGCCAGGTCGTTGAACCATCGGGCAACCAGGTCGTCGAACCTTCAAATGCCCGCCATAATGGCGATGGTATTCATGGTAATCGGGTGGGCGGGGACGATTGCTGTGTGCCTAGCCGCCGGGAGTGCGCGGCCCAAAGTTGTGGCAACCACGGGATTTCTAGCGGATATCGCAGGTGAGATTGCCGGCCCTTCGGCGCAGGTGATATCATTGCTTCCCCAGGGATCCGACCCCCATCGCTACGAAGCGGTGCCCAGCGACACCAAGATCCTGGCCGAAGCCGATTTGATTATCAAAAACGGGCTGAACCTGGAAGGCTGGCTTGACAAAATCATTGCCCAAGCCGCCAGCAAAGCCATCAAAAGGACCGCTAGCGTCGGTATAGAGCCTTTGAGCGACCCAGAACACGCCGGTTCTTACGATCCCCACGCCTGGATGGATCCACTTTTGGGCCGTGTCTACGCCCGGAATATCTATCGAGCATTGGTGGAGCTTTGTCCACATGATTCGATCGCGTTAATTGCTCGCTGGCAATCCTACGATCAACGTCTTTTGAAACTGCATCTTGAATCCGATTCAATCCTGAAATCCATTCCGGAGCGGTTCCGGATTCTTGCAACCAACCACGATGCTTTTCGGTATTTTGCGGCGCGTTACCGATTCCGGGTGGTTTCATTGCTAGGAACCAGTACGGATGCCGATGTTCGTACATCGGATGTTCTCCACATGAAACAAGTGGTGCTCCAAAACGATTTGCCTTGCGTTTTTGTGGAAGCCAATTTGAATCCCAAAATGTTACAAGAAATTGCAAAGGATGCCGGATGTCGTTTGGGTCCGGCGCTCTATGCAGATAGCATGGGGCCTCCTGGCAGCGGGGCGGATTCCTATACCGGGATGTTGGCAAACAATGCAAGGGTCTTGGCCCAGGCCTTGGGTTCTGGGAGACCGGGGCTCGCCCAAAACGAGGATTCGGAGCCCGTATCCGTGCTTTGGGTCCTGGGAATGATGATCCCGGCCCTGGGCCTCTTGGCCTGGTCTCTGCGTCCGCACCGCTTGGAGAACCCTTCATTGGGAGGGGGCCGTACATTGGGAGAGGGCCGTTCATTGGTAGGGGCCGTTCATCCTGCGAACAACGATGCGGGCCCTCGTTTGGTGGTCCGCGAGCTCAGTGTAACCTACGATCACAAATCCGTCTTGAATGCTTTTTCGGCGGAGTTCCAAGCCGGGTTGTGTTATGGAATTCTCGGGCCCAACGGTGCCGGAAAGTCCACGCTCTTCAAGGCCATCCTTGGACTCACGGATTCTGATCACGGCGAAATCCTTTATCGAAACCAAAGCCTGGAATCATCCCGCAGGCGCATTGCCTATGTTCCTCAAAAAGGAATGGTGGACTGGGACTTTCCGGCCACCGTTCAGGACATTGTCCAAATGGGTCGATTGCCGTGGCGGGGGCCCGGGCGACCCTTGGGTCGCGCGGACCTTCGGTCCGTCCAGGAAGCCCTCGAAGCCCTCGAACTGCAGGACCTGCGCCACCGACCCCTCAATCGCCTCTCGGGAGGGCAGCAACAGAGGGTCTTCCTGGCCCGGGCCCTCGCCCAGCAAGCCGAAACCCTCTTGCTCGACGAGCCCTTTGTCGGGGTAGATGCGGCGACCGAAGCCAAAATTATTGAAATTCTCCGCCGTTTTACCCGTATCGACAGCGGTCTCGTCCTCATGATTCATCACGATTTGCGTCGGGCCACCGCCTATTTTGACCAAGTACTCCTGATTAACCAACGACTGATCGCCCAAGGACCACCGGACCAAGTCTTGGTGGAATCCAACCTGCTCAAAGCCTTTTCGGGCGTGGATCCCGGTTACGAAGATGCCGCCCAATACCGCAAAAAACGCTGATATGGAAGTCATTGATACCGCCTGGACCTTCCTGGATTACCTGGAACAGCCCTATTTTCAAAGGGCCTTGCTTGCTGCCGTTATGGCCGGCATTGCCTGCGCGCTTTTGGGCTGCTTCATGGTTTTGCGGAACATGGCCCTCATAGGAGACGCCCTTTCCCATGCCATCTTGCCCGGGGTGGTGGTGGGGTTTATGATCGCTGGACACAGCCTCTTGGCCTTTTTTGTTGGTTCGGTAGGAGCCGGTCTTTTGGCTGCGGTCCTCATTGCTTGGCTCCAAAACCGAGGGGGCGCCCGCAACGACGCGGCTATTGGCATCGTCTTTTCGGCCATGTTTGCGTTGGGGGTCATTGGGATTTCGACCTTGACCCGACGAGAAGGTGTGCATCTGGACATGAAAGATTTTTTGTTCGGTAATGTGTTAGGAATCGGTAGGGACGACCTCATCTTAGCCGGTCTTGTTTTGGTTTTTGATGTGCTGTGTGTTTGGCTTTTTTTTCCTTACTTCTTTGCATCGGCTTTCCAATCGGATGTTGCCCAAACCATGGGCATCCCAACGCGGACCCTTCACTATTTCACGGTCTGGATGCTCAGCCTAACCGTGGTGGCCTCCCTCCAATCGGTGGGGGTTATTCTGGTGGTTTCAATGCTGATCGTTCCTGCGTCTACTGCACTAATAATCAGCCATAAACTACGAAACGTCCTGCTCTGGGCCATGGGGCTCGGAGCGCTAAGCTCCGCCCTGGGTCTTTTGGCCTCGGTTCATTGGAATACCGCCCCCGGTCCGGCCATCACGCTAACGGCCACCCTGATCTACCTGCTGGTTTTGGTAGGCCACCCCCAGCGAGGCCTTTGGCCCCAACGACTCCGTCGCGCCCTTCGACTTTGGCAACATTGGGCCGAAGATTTGATCAAAGCACTTCACCGCCACCCCCATCATAACATCATTCAAATCCAACAAGGCCTCGGGTGGTCCTCAACAACCTATCGCCTGGCCCAGCTTTTTTGTCGTAACAAAGGTTGGATTCGCACAGCAACCGAAGGATCCTCGCGACCTGACCTGACCGAAAAAGGCCTCCACAAAGCCTTGCAAATGGTCAGGGCCCACCGACTTTGGGAAAGCTATTTGGCTCAAAAACAAGGCTTTGAGCCCCACCAGCTTCACTGGCTGGCCGAAAAAGACGAACACGTACTTCCCCAAGAATTCCTGGATCAAATCGACCAAAGCCTCGGCTTCCCCGATCACGACCCCCACGGTTCCCCCATACCGCCCAAAAACCCGGGCGCCCCCAAAATATCCAACACCCCCACGGGCCCGGGCACTCCCAAAAGCTAATCCCAATCGTATCATCGTTTAGCCGCCGCACTGCTCAAATCACTGAGCC
>JBMOHV010000107.1:0-3426 GCA_049317645.1 Bacteroidia bacterium | reverse complement strand
CCCTCACCATTTATCCCTTTTGTAGAATACCTTTAAATCAGGATATGAAACAAATCGAGGTCGTTGCGGCGGTCATTCGGCTGGAGGATAAGGTTTTGGCCGTGCAAAGGGGGGACGGGCGCTACGCCTATGTTTCCCGAAAGTTTGAATTCCCCGGGGGCAAAATCGAAAACGGCGAAAGCCATCGCAGCGCTGTGCTCCGCGAAATCCGCGAGGAGCTGGCCCTGGAGGTGGAGGTGGAGGACTTCTTGATGACCGTTCAACACAGCTACCCCGACTTTGAACTCACCATGCATTGCTATGCTTGCCGAACCAGCCAGGAACAACCCGTCCTCCACGAACACTTGGCTTATCGCTGGTGCTTGACCCACGAACTCCCCTCCCTGGACTGGGCGGCCGCCGACCTCCCGGTCGTCGATCGCTTGTTAGCCCAAAGCCATGAGCGCTGAACAGTCCCCCGGCGACAAGAGCCTCCGCCAATTGGAGCAAGGTCTCCGGGCTGGTTTTGTGAACAAAGACTACCCGGCCTCCCCCCTGTACCTGCCCCAATTCCTGGTTAACGACAGCCAAAAAGACAAAAAAGTCCTTTCGTCCATCCTGAGAGGCCTGCAATCCTGCGATGAATTTTGGATTTCGGTGGCCTTTGTGACCACCAGCGGGGTTGCTACCTTGATCCAAACCCTTTTGGCCCTCCGTGACCAGGGCAAGCGCGGCAAAATCCTGGTTTCGCAATACTTGTATTTTACCCAACCCGAGGCCCTCAAACGCTTGATGCAATTCCATAACCTGGAAATCCGCATGGCCGTGGAGGGCAACTTTCATTCCAAAGGGTATTTGTTTCATCGCTCCCATAGCCGCACGACCTCCAAGGACGAGGCGGATGTCTACGATTTGATTATCGGTAGCAGCAACCTGACGGCGAACGCTTTGTGCACCAACATCGAGTGGAATCTGCAGGTGTCGGCGACGCCCCAAAGCCACTTGATCCAAACGGCCTTGACGGAGTTTCAAGTCGAATTCCAGCGCGCCAAGCCGGTGGACCTGCCCTACCTGGAACTCTACACGTCCCTCTACGAGCAGCAACAAACCTATACCGCTCGCATCCGCAGCGAGGCAGCTCAAACCCTCTCCCTCGGCCCCGCGATCAAGATCCCCGATCCCAACACCATGCAAGTGGAGGCCATGACCCGCCTTCAAGAATTACGCAGCCAGGGGGTTCGAAAGGCCTTGTTGATTTCGGCGACCGGTACCGGCAAAACCTACCTCTCCGCCTTTGATGCCCAGGCAGCCGGGGCCAAGCGATTGTTGTTCGTGGTCCACCGCAGCCGAATTGCCGCAGCCGCTTTGGAATCCTATCGCTTGCTTTGGGGAAATCAACGGACCTACGGTTTGTTCACCGATGGCCACCGGGAAATCGGGGCTGATTTTGTGTTCAGCACGGTGCAGACCCTCAGCCGTCCCGAAAACCTGGCCCTCCTGGACCCCCGTGCCTTTGATTACCTGGTCCTGGACGAAACGCATCGAGCAGGGGCCCTCACCTACCAAAGCATCCTGAATTATTTCCAACCCCAGTTCCTTCTGGGCATGACGGCCACCCCGGAGCGAACCGATGGTTTTGATATTTTTTCGCTTTTTGACCATCAGATTGCCTACGAAATTCGCTTGCACCGGGCCTTGGAAGAAAATATTCTCAGCCCCTTTCACTACTACGGCGTTGCGGATTTGACGGTGGATGGTACGGTCCTGGAAGAGCATGCGGATTTTAATTTGTTATGCGCAGACCAACGAGTCAACCATATTATCCAGCAATCCAATACCTACGGGTGCGATGATGGTGTGGTCCGGGGTTTGATTTTTTGTTCATCCGTCAAAGAGGGTCGTACGCTCTCCCAAAAGCTGAACCAGAAAGGGCTCAAAACCGTTTTCTTGTCAGGTGAAAGCAGCGACGAGGAGCGTTCCGAAGCCATTCGACGCTTGGAATCCGACCCCAAGGAGCTGGATTATATCCTGACGGTGGATATTTTTAACGAAGGGATTGACATCCCCCGGGTTAACCAGGTTATCCTTTTGCGCCCTACCCAATCGGCCATCGTCTTTGTACAGCAATTGGGACGGGGTCTTCGCAAAATCCCCCAAAAGGAATACTTGACCGTTATCGATTTTATCGGCAATTACCAAAGAAATTTTTTGATCCCGATTGCCTTGTACGGGGATTCCACCTACAACAAGGATACCTTACGCAAATTGTTAAGCAGCGGTAGCAATACCATCCCCGGGACTTCGACCATCAATTTTGATGTTATAACCAAAGAGCGAATCTTCAAGGCCATCGACCAGGCGAACATGTCCCTGCTGGCCGATCTCAAAAAGGATTACCAACTTTTGCGTTACCAATTGGGCCGTATTCCCATGATGCAGGATTTTGGGGACCACGGTTACCGGGATCCCATGCTCTATGTGGAGAAATACAAGTCCTACGCCAATTTTCTGCCTCTGGTCGAAAATTCCTGGGTGCGTGAGGATTTTGGGCCTCACGAAAAAAGGCTGTTGGAATTGTTTTCGAGCGAAATCAACAACGCCAAACGAATCACCGAATCCCTGGCCCTGAGCCTCCTGCTCCAACAAGGCTCGTTGGACCGAAAGTCTTTGAACAGTCTGTTGAAACAGGATTACGGTTTGAGCCTTCAGCAAGGGGATTGGGAGGCCCTGCCCAATCAATTGAATTTTGGGTTTCTAGGCGGGGAGAACACGTTCCGGAATGTCCAAAAGGAGGGCGAATCCCTTCGCTTGGGTCCTGATTTGGCCAAGGCCCTTCGGAGCCCCACCTTTGTGGAGTTTCTGAACGATTCCGTTGGTTATGCCCAAAGGACTTACCGCAAGGCTTTGGCTCAAGGAGACTGGGTTGGCGGTTTCATCCGCTACCAGAAATACGGCCGCAAGGATGTTTGCCGCTTGCTGAATTGGCCCAAGGACATCAGCAGCACCGTGTACGGTTATCGAACGAATAATCGCGTAACACCGCTCTTTGTGACCTACCACAAAAACGAAGAAATAGGGGCCACCACCCGATACGCCGATCAATTAATCAATGCCAACACCTTTCGCTGGCAATCCCGGTCCAATCGCAAATTGGACAGCGATGAGATCCAGCAGGTCATCCATTCCCAAAGAATCTTGCTCTTCATCAAGAAGGAAGATTCGGAGGGTCGAGATTTTTATTACATGGGCGACCTGGAGGTCGTTGAGGGATCGGTGCATCAATCCACCATGCCGGACACGACGATTCCCGTGGTAAATTTTGAATTCAGCCTGGATGCCCCCGTTGATCCCTCGATGCTGGAGTACCTGGATTACCAACGCACCTAAGCCATTCATATTTAATATGTTATGATTAATCTGTCCAATCCGATGTTCTTGTCCCCTCCG
>JBMOHV010000106.1:0-3509 GCA_049317645.1 Bacteroidia bacterium | reverse complement strand
CCAACAACCGCCTTGTTCCCGCCACCTACAACCCCCAAAGACCTCATTCCCATCACGGAGGGGATTTGGAGGGACTTCGCAAGAAAATTCCTTACCTGAAATCCCTAGGTATGAATGCGTTGTGGATTACGCCTCCTGTGCTCAACCAAAACTTTAATCCTGATTCCAGCCTGACCGGATACCATGGTTACTGGGCCTCGGATTTTGGTCGATTGGACCCGCGCTGGGGAAGCCTCAAGGAATTCAAACGCCTGGGACGGGACTTGGAAAAAAACGGCATCGCGCTAATCCAGGATGTGGTGGTCAACCATGCCGGGGATTACTTCGAGGTCCTGGCGAACGGGGATCCAAAAATTCACAACGAGGATAGGCCCCAGCAAGCCTTTCTTCGGGATTTTCCGAACCCCAAGGCTGGCAGTACAAGCTACCATCGCTTACCAAGTATTAACAATTACAAGGATAGCCTCCAACGACTCCAAGGCCAGATGTCTGGTCTGGACGACCTCTGCACCGAAAACCCTGCGGTGCGCCGCCACTTACGTCGCGCCTACCAAAAATGGGTCAAAATAGGGCGACTGAGGGGCATGCGTATGGATACCCCCCTTTATGTCGAAAGCGATTTTTGGAAGGATTTTTTGCATCGAAGATCGGTTTTCAACCCCGGCATGCATCAAGTGGCCCAGCGAAGGGGTCAGGACCTCTGGACCTTTGGAGAATTGTGGACCCATTCGGAGGCTTGGTCGGACCTTGGTGAAAAACAAGCCGCCTCGTACACCCAACCCGGCCAAGGGATGGAGGCCGCCTTGCAATTTCCTCTCCAAAAAACCCTGATGGAGGTTTTGGGCGGAACTCGGGGAACCGCCCACCTCAGCTACCGGTTGGAGGCACAGCAACGGCATTTTCCAAATCCTTTGACCAGGATCCAATTTCTGGATAACCACGACATGCCCCGCCTTCGGAGTCGGCTGGACTCGGTACGCAGCGCGCAGGCTTTGGTCCTGCTCTATACCCTGCCTGGAATTCCCGTCTTGTATTACGGGACCGAAATAGGTACCCCAGAAACCAGGGCCTCGGTCCTGGGGACCGACCTCGAAAAAGGCTCTTTTACCCCTTTGATTCGCCAGTTGACGGACTTTCGTCTGCGATTTCCTCTATTGCAAACCACCGAGCCCGTCATTCTTTTGGATTCCCGCTTGGGCAGCACCGCTTGGGTTGCCTTGGTGGGTGGACGCTGGCTTTTGGCCATGAACCCAGGAAAAGAAGCCACCTCGGTTTCGGATTCCTTGGTTCTTGCATCCTTGGGGAAGGGATGGTCCCTCCTCGAAAAACCCACGATACAAAGCGGTGGAACAGCCCAGCGAAACGCCCACGGTTGGATTCTCGAACCCGGGGAGGTTTGGGTCTGGGGTTTGATGCCCCCACCCGGTGGCCTGCCTGGCCTTCGTAGCTTGAATGCAGGGTACCCCTTGCCTCAGAACCTAGAGCGCTGGCTCGCAGAGGCCGAAACCCTGGCCGAGATCCAAGATCCAGCCGGGGATGATAGGGGCAGCAACGGTGAGCTAAGCTACCCCGAGGCCTTTGGGAGCCTCCGACCTGGAGATTTGACCGGTTTGCGCTGGTTGCACAGCCCCAGCGGGGGTTCTATCCTGGAGATTCAACTCAAAGACCCGCTTTCGCTGGTTTGGAATCCCCCGCATGGATTGGACCATGTCAGCCTGGACATCCAATTCGAAGGGATTCAAGGCGAAGTACCCGAGACCGCCCGCTTTGAGCTGAACGGATGGACCGCTTCGGGCACCCAACCATGGGAATGGTACACCCAAGCTCAAAAGGGCAAGATTTATGCGGTTTTTGGGGCCCAGCACCCCCTAGGGAAGGGGATGACCTCCCAACCTCAAGGGGGGACATCGTTTACGATCCGTGTCCAGACCTGGGATGTGGACGGGGATGGGCGACCCAGACCCCTTCGGTTTTCCCCAAGCACCTACCAGTTTGGTGGCGATCCCGAAGCCGAAGCTTGGATGGACCGAGTTTTGCTCCAAATTCACCCAAAGAGGCCTTGAACTCCTCTTTCTCTTCTGCTATATAATTGGGATTTTTGTTTGGTAAATTAAATTGAATCCACTACATTTGCATTTGGTAATTCAAATATGAAATACGTAGCGGTGCTGTTGTTGGTCTTTTTGGCCACATTTACGCAATCCCGGGCTCAAGTAAACCCCGTGGGGGTTCCCTATTACTATTTCCGTTCGTTTGCCGTTCCCACATCCGCCAATATCCAGGACAACCTGGGCTTGGTCACCCTTCGTAATATCAATTTGAACGCTCCCAACGCCGTCAACGGCATTGTAACCGTTGCTCCAATCACCAGCCCCTACGCCGGACTCATGCGCATCGAAGGATCGCCAGGAAAGCGGGTTCGTTTAACGTATCTGAACTTTGAAACCCTTCTCGAAGAGGGTGGCACCGGCGGTGTTGTTGTAGCCAATTACCGAATCAGTGGTTACGGCCAAGACAACCAAACCGCCAGCATTCTACTGGATGTAGGAGAAGCCACGATCACCATCAGCGATCAAGGGTATTATTTCTTGTGGTTAGGGACCGTTTTGGATATCTCCCAAGCCAAACCTGGCAATTACGTTTCGGAATTCATGATTGAAATGGAGGGGGTTAGCTAATGAAATTCCTCAAAATTTGGTCCCTAAGCTCCATTGCAACCGCCTGCGCTTGCGGTGCTTCCGCTCAACGAATCAATTTCAAACCCTTTGTTCAAGGCGAGAATATTACGCTAACGGTCCTGGAGAATCAGGCTGGGTTGAATTTCAGCAGCAAGATGCCGATTTTGGTTGGTAATCCTTACATCACCGAAATTGGACTGAACGACCCTCAGGTGGTAGTGGTCGAAATTCAAGGACCTGTCGAATACGATTTAACCTTGGATTTTAACCTACCGAACGGCTTGAGTTACCTAGGAAACGATACAGGAACCTTGGTTCCTGTTGGGATTCGCTACGCCTACAGCAATACCGGGGAACCTACGTCGGTGGCAGGACGCAGTTATGCCGTCGAAGTACCACCCCTGTTTCGTTCCATCCAATTTCCATTGCGCAAGCGTCGACTCGGTGGACCACCACCGCCACCCCCCACCCCTATGCATGGTGGGTATACTCGCTTGAGAGACAAAGCTTATGTTTATGTGTACGGGAATTTAGGACCCGTTCCTTCGAGCATCTTACCCGGTTTGTATTCCGGATTGATCACTTTAACGGTTAGTTATGCGGACAATACGCTCTAACCGCCCCTGCCGACTTGCCGTGTTGTTCATGGCAGGGATCCTCATCATTGGGGGACCTGTTGCTCATGCCCAAATGATTCGTTTGCAATTAACCATCCCCTCCGGTACCGATGTCGGCCTAGTCCCCATTGATCCAAGGGTTATCAATCCACCACGGAACCCAGCCGATGGGAAGCATTTAAGTTTGGCGAATTCTAAAACCTTGGGGA
Organism: Bacteroidia bacterium; assembly: GCA_049317645.1. Lineage (GTDB taxonomy): Bacteria > Bacteroidota > Bacteroidia > UBA7662 > UBA7662 > SYHX01. Next base: position 5 of record JBMOHV010000106.1, on the reverse strand, counting down.
GCTCC
>JBMOHV010000105.1:0-3540 GCA_049317645.1 Bacteroidia bacterium | reverse complement strand
ATTTTGCCCAAGTTGTTTAAGCGGTGCGGCGATTCACCAGCGCAATTCCTCCGACGATGGCCAAGAGTCCAGCCCCGTGATAAAAATGCAAGGTCTCTCCGTCCCAAACCCCCCATAGCAAGGCCACCACGGGCATCAAGTAGGTGGTGGTGGACGCAAAGAGAGGACCCGCCAATTGGATCAGGTAATTGAAGGCGACCAGGCTAATGGCCGAATTGACGAGCGACAAAAAAATCAAAAGTCCCAAGGCCTCCATCCCGCCAGGGCGGTTCACGCCGGCCATGGGGTCGCCTAGGAGGCCTAGGGTCAGGAGGGCCGGGACGGACGCGATCACCAAGGGAAAGGAGGCGGTTAGCCAGGGGGTGATGCCCCGCAGTTTGTGACCGACGGTGTTGACCGATATACCGTAAAAAAAAGTTGCGAGAACCAACAGCAAGGCCAAGGCGGGTTGGGAAGAACCAGCCACCCGGTGTTGGGATAGAATGAGGAGCAAGGCTCCTGCTAGGCCCAGAACCAGGCCTAGGATTTGGCTGCGGTGGGAGGGTCGCCCAAAAAAAGCCCATCCTACGACCAAGGTGAACATGGGGGTGAGGGCGTTGAGAACCCCGGCTGCTCCGCTTTGGATGCCGGTCTGGGCGACCGCAAAGAGCAAGGCGGGAATACCGTTCCCAATCAGACCGACCACTGCAAACCAGGGCAGCAAGCGCCAATGGTCCCGACGCATATGCCAGAGCCAGAGGGGGACCATGGCCAGACCGGCCATGCCAATGCGCATGGTTGCCAGTTCGAGCGGTGGAAAGGCCGGCAAAATGCGCTTCATAAGGATAAACGAAGAGCCCCAGAGCAGGGATAGCCCCCCTAGGATGATATAGGCCAAGGGTCCAACGCCGTTGGTCTGAGGGGTGGAGGTTCTGGGCTCTTTCATGAATTCGACGAGTGGCCGTCGTTTTGCGACACAAAAGTCGCCATGGACCCGCCTCCCGTGGTTAACGCCTAGTAAGTTTGTCCTTTCATTCCAAGCTATACTCATGATGCGCGTTCGTTTTGCCCCCAGTCCCACCGGTCCTCTCCATCCAGGGGGGGTCCGAACTGCTTTGTTCAATTATTTGTTGGTTCGCAAATTGGGTGGACAAATGGTGTTACGGATTGAGGATACGGATCAGACCCGCTTTGTGCCCGGCGCCGAGGAATTCATCATTGAATCGCTGAGCTGGTGCGGGATTGAATTTGATGAGGGCGTTCACAAGGGCGGCCCCTTTGGCCCGTACCGTCAGAGCGAACGCAAGGCCATGTACAGGCAATACGCTCTGCAATTGGTGGAATCGGGGCATGCCTACTATGCCTTTGACACCGAGGAGGAGCTGGATACCATGCGGGAGCAATTCAAGGCATCGGGTGTTGCATCGCCTCAGTACAATGCGATCAGCCGGGTCCGCATGAAAAACTCGTTGAGCCTGCCTTCGGATGAGGTGGCCCGACGCTTGGAGGCCGGGGAGCCTTACGTCATACGATTCAAGATGCCCAGGGGCCGCGAGGTCCGGGTGCAGGACCGAATCCGGGGTTTGGTGGTGGTGCAGACCGCGCAATTGGACGACAAAGTTTTGTTCAAAAGCGATGGCATGCCGACCTATCATTTGGCCAATGTGGTGGACGATCGGTTGATGCAAATCACCCATGTGATTCGTGGCGAAGAGTGGTTGCCCAGCACTCCGCTGCATGTATTGTTATACGAGGCCTTTGGTTGGTTAGACACGATGCCTGAATTTGCGCATCTTCCTTTGTTGTTAAAGCCGGACGGAGATGGCAAATTATCCAAAAGGGACGGAGATCGTTTGGGTCTGCCCTTTTATGCAACCGAGTGGACCAACCCCGAAACGGGGGAGAAAACGCCCGGTTACCGGGAGGCCGGTTATTTTCCGGAGGCTTATGTTAATTTTTTGGCTTTGCTGGGATGGAATCCCGGGGATAACCGTGAAATTTTTGGGATGGACGAGTTGATTCAGGCATTTAGTTTGGATCGTGTTAACAAGCACGGGGCTCGCTACGATTTTACCAAACTGCAGTGGTTCAATCAGCAATACCTGCGGCATCGTTCGGTGGATTCGTTGGTGGAGCCTTGTCGTAAGCTTCTGATAGACAAAGGATGGGAGGTTGAAGACGTGGTGTTAAAGGCGTTGATCCCCTTGGTGATGGATCGCATGGTGTTGGTGGCGGATTTTGCCAAAGAGGTGGAATCCTTTTTTGAAGAACCAACGACCTACGACGAATCGGTGGTCGCCAAGAAATGGGGAGGGGTCTTTCCGGCGGTGCTCGATGAATTAATCGGTTGTTATGATGCAACGGAGGAAATTTGGGGGGCGGCGGCGGCGGAGGCCCTGTTCAAGGAGGTGGCCGCCAGGCACGGGGTCGCTCCGGGCAGCCTGCTCCAGGGCCTGCGATTGGCCGTCACCGGACAAGCCTCGGGCCCTGCCCTGTTTGAGTGGATGGGCCTCCGCGGACGCAGCGCCTGCGTTGCCCGTCTACGACGGGCCGCCGCCGCCCTCCCTGAAAATTAATCACGCCCTTTCTGCCCACCCAGCCAACGATCCTCGCCCAGAACCTCCAAAACTGTTACCCAAGAACCTCTAAAACTGTTACCCATGCAAAATCTCCGCTACGAACACCACGGTTCTTTGGCTCTCATCACCATCAATCGCCCGGACAAACTCAACGCCCTCAATCGCCAAACCCTTTTGGAAATCGAGGAGGCGGTGGCCACGGCCATGGCCGATGCCGCCGTGCATGCGGTGATCCTAACAGGTTCCGGTGACAAGGCCTTTGCGGCCGGAGCGGATGTGGCCGAATTTGCGCATTATACCGCCACCGAAGCCCGTGATTTGTCTGCGGTCGGGCATCGCATCATGGATTCCATTGCCACCGCACCCAAGCCCGTCTTGGCCGCCATCAACGGCTTCGCCCTTGGTGGCGGATTGGAATTGGCCATGGCCTGTCATCTTCGCATCGCGGCCCCGACCGCCCGCATGGGTCAACCCGAAGTCAACCTGGGCTTAATTCCCGGCTACGGGGGTACCCAACGCTTGGTTGAATGGGTCGGCCGGGCCCGCGCCCTCGAAATGCTCATGAGCGGTGATCCCATTGATGCCGCCACCGCCCTGCATTGGGGTTTGGTGAACCGCATCAGCGCCACCGCCGAATCTCTGCTCGAAGACTCAACCGCTTTGCTCAACCGCATCCTGCAGCGCGGTCCCATTGCTGTTTCCCATTGCATCCGCCTCACCGCCCTGGCGGCCCAGGGGGACCCGGATGGCTATCTTCAAGAGATCGAAACCTTCGGCAGCCTTTTCCAGCAGCCTGAAAGCCGCGAAGGCATTGGGGCCTTCCTCGAAAAGCGCAAGGCCGCCTTCCGTGGTAGCGCGTCCGGTTCTTGATCATCGGGGCTTCCCTACCAGCGAAAATTAAAAAACGAAAATTAAAAAAACAGCCTTTTTATTAAAGGGTGTATTTTTTACACTTATTTCTTAATTTTGACCAAACACTCCT
>JBMOHV010000104.1:0-3574 GCA_049317645.1 Bacteroidia bacterium | reverse complement strand
CCAAAAACCCCGGATCACCGCCATGGCCCGCCCTATATCTCCCTGAAAGAGTCGTTTGAGGACCACCAAAACATGCAAAAAGTGCATTTTGGGCAAGTATTCCGGGTAATGCTGGGTATAAAACCGTCGTTTGCTCCGGTGAAAGTGGAATTCGCTGCGGACACTACGGTCGTGGTGCCGCTTGCCACTGCCGGCCAAGGCCCCCTGCAGGTGAATAAAGTGGGATTTTTCCTCCAACACCACCTCCAACGGACCTGCCTGGCGCAGTCGTTCGGCGGTATCAACTTCTTCAAAATAAAGAAAATACCCCTCGTCCAACTGCCAATTCAATCGTTCCAGGGCCTCCCTGTTGAGCAGAAGCGCCGCGCCCGATGCGTAAACCACTCCCTCCTTGGGGTATGAATCCCCCTTCAAGACCAACCCGTGACCCTGGCTAGGCAGCCAACACCCCCCTCTGGTTTGCAGCGTACCGTCTTCGTTCAGAAGACAACCCCCCGCCATCACCGCCAAACCAGGTCTTTGAACCTGGGTCATGGCTGACCATAAGGCGTGCAGAGCCCCTTCCAACGCAAAGGCATCGTTGTTCAATAGCAAGACCACCTCTACCGACGCGGAGCGAAGTTGGGCCAATCCTTGGTTGTTGGCATGTGCAAAACCATGATTGGAACAACGCAAGGTCCGTATCCTCCAACCCAAATCTTGGAGGGTTGGGGCATCCCCGTTCGGACTGTTATCAACCAAGACGACCTCTAGGTCTATTCCGCGTTGCTCTTGAAGGTGTTGCAGACATCGCAAGGTCAAAGCAGGCTGACCAAAGTGAACCACAATCACCCCCAAGGAAGGAATTCGATCAACCATCATTTCTCCAAAATGCTAATCAGGGCCTTTTAGGAACGCTTGATGGCCGTAACAAACCATTGATGGGTGAGAAAGTCATCGGCCCATCCCAGGCTGAGGCGGCTGAACAGGGGTCGAAAACGGGGCCCTTGCTGGTAGTGCATGGCCGGTACCACTTGGATTTGTTCGTATTGGGATGGATCGGGTAAGCCCTGCGCATTTCGTCGCGCAAAAAATCTCAAATGCGTTTGATCCAAAATTCCGTCGGGTGTATAACCAAAATCCCCTCGAACCGCAATCTTCCATAAAACGGAGATTTCTCGAATATTGGGAATAGAAATGAGCAGACGGCCGCCGGGTTTGAGATAAACAGACCATTTGCGTAACACATCCCAGGGTTCCGCCAAATGTTCCAAAACATCCGGACATAACAACACATCAAAGGCTTTGCATTTCAATGAAGGAATGCCCAAGGAAAGATCACAAATATGGAATTCATCCAAAATGGGGTTTTGTTGAACGGTGCCTTCCAGGTTCATGAGTTCAACCCCCGCCACATAGGCCGCTTTTCCGACTGTTTTGGCATGGGCCAACGTATAACCTCCCCCGGCTCCCAATTCAAGGATGCTTTTTCCTTCCACCGATCCCAGGCATCGCAGGACATCCATGCGGGCATGTTCAAAATAATCCGAAGGTTTGTTGAGATACGATTCCATGGGATGAATTCGGGTTGGGGTCAAAACGCGATAATCAAAGAGGGTTAAGGTCTGCCTTCGGATGAAGGCCTGGATCCGTCATTTGAATTTTTTTCCATAACACAATGGTCACGATGGCATTGATAAGCATTCCAATTGCGTAAGCGGACACCGCGGCCTCCCATCCGTAGCGGGGCGTTCCCCAAAAAACACCGAATACATACAGGGATTGAAAGCTCATATCAATCAGCATGAGCCAGCGGGCTTTTTTTCGAGCTAGCATGGCATTATGAAGCCCCCATACACCCGCCTTGATGACATCGGTGGCCAGATGCAACGGAAGGACCAATAGCATGGGACTAAAGGCTTGGCTGAACAAAAAAGTGATGGCTCGATGGCCCAAGAGCAGGACCACCAAAGCATAGATCCCAACCAAAGCAGACGATCCCAAAGCCGCCTGAAGGGAGAGCCGGGTATAGGTTGGACGGTCTTTGGCCTGGCTAAGAGCTGGCAAAAAATGAGAGGTCATCAAGGTCGAAATCACCGGAACCCATAGATTCCCAATGCGTTGAACACCTTCCCACCAGCCCGCTGTTTCGGCCGAAAACTCGGTCAGCAACTGCGATCGGATCAGAACCAGGACCACCTGGGTCATGCCCACCGAATAGAGGGCCATACCAACCAGGGGCCACATCGGCGAATGCAAAAAAACCCGATGGGTCCCATAGCGCCACGCCTGCAGCCACCATTCACCCAAGCGGGGTTTTAGATGCAGGTAGGCATAGACTGCCGGAGGGATTTGGGCCAAGGCAAGGCCCAAGCAGGCACCCACCAAGCCCCCTTGATATCCCAGGATCCCAAAGAACAAAACCGTGCTACTGGTTTGTGCCATGTTTAGCAGGGCATTCCGACGATAATGGCGCTCCGAAGCGGCTTGGGCCAGGGCCCCGGCCCAAAAAGCCGACCCCAAGACGGTTATCGGTAGGATGATGGCCAGCCAAAGCGGGAAATCACCACCCAAAACCGGGTCCAACAGCCAGGGCAAGAGCGCCCACCAAAGCAGGGCCACCCCTAAACTCAGGATCATGCCCAAGGCGAGGCCCTTCCTAAGGTACGATTCTTCGTCGCGGCCTTCGGCTTTTTGCTGGCTCATGCCCTGGATGAGGGCGTTATGAACCGCGGCGCCCCCTGCATTTTGTTGCAAATACAACAAATTCTGGAATTGCCCAATTAAGGCCAAACCGGCAGGTCCGAACCAAAGGGCCATGAGTTTGCCGACCCCGTAGAGTCCGGTAAGCTTAAAAGCCGATTGAAGGATAGACCAGCCCAGGGCTTTTTGGATGGGTTCAGAAGGTCGACGCAGGGCCATGCAGGGTTGGGTCAAAGGTAACCCAAGCTGTCAGCATCCAAAACCAAAGGCTTGCACCGCGCCCCCGTTAACATGCGCTTTAAATTTTGTTCACTTCAAGTTGATTTGGGCTTTATAAACCCTTAATACAGCCCTAGCATTTTTGAAAAAAAAAGTTTGAAATGAAAAAACCCTTTTTCTTGCTGTTAGGCTTGATCGCCTTGTTGAGTTTACCGGGTCGAGCCGGAGCACAAGGTCTTGCTCTGGGCCAAGTGTCCGGTTTGGTCGGTGATACCGTGCTCGTACCCGTGACCGTTACAGGCTCGGGTTCCTTGGTGGTATCCGCCATGACCTTGGGAGTCAATTACGACTCCACGCGCCTTCGTTGTTTGTCTTCGTTGGTCGATGTACAACCCGCCGTAACAACTGCGAATTTACTTACCAATTGTGGTTTCTTTTCGGGGACTGGCAGTGCACTCAATACTTCTGCTTCGCAATTCCGCTTGTCGTGGTACGATTTGAACCCCGCCACGATCTCAGGGACCTTGTTCAAAGTACGCTTCGTCATCCTACGATCAGGAACCGCTTCCTTGTCTTGGGATTTGGCGACACCGGGCTTGACCGAATTGGGGGATGCCGATGGACTTCCTTTGCCAGGTCTCACCTTTGTGAACGGTTCAGTGCAGGCCATTTC
>JBMOHV010000103.1:0-3591 GCA_049317645.1 Bacteroidia bacterium | reverse complement strand
TCTCGGTTGTCCCGAGGCTCTCGGTTGTCCCGAGGCTCCCCTTTTTCCCTCGAGGAACGCGGATCGCGAGGGCTGGCATCGGGACCTTGGGAGCCAATGTTACGAAAATCCGTGGCATTGTCATCCGTTTTGGATGACCCGATGCCAAGCTTACCCTCCATGGATGTAGAAGACTCGGAATCGCCCCCTTCGCTGCCAACCGTTGGTTCAACAAATGCGCCAAAAAGGTCTTGCTCGGGCTCGGGGATGATCGGTTCGGGGCCCGTTTCTATTTCTGGCAATAGCTCCCGTTTGGAAGCGTCCAAGCGGGGCCTGCCCCGAGGTCTAGGCGGTTGGAGCACGACGTTTTCGGACGGGGTACTAGGGGTCTGGGAATCTGCTTCTACTTTGTTTTTGCGGGGTCTACCCCGACCTTTGGATTCGGTCACGCTTAAAATTTAATGGGACAAGGAAGAAAAGAGGAGATACGGCATGAATTAAAAGGCCTCAGGTCCGGCCCTGAGGCGAAATGAATCAGCCTGCAATGCTTTTAAAAAAAATCGCATACCCTAGGGTATCGAATGTGTAATTAGAATATAGGAGGTGAATGGGAATCCCTTTTGGAACAAAGAAGGGAAAATGTTAACCAAATATACATCCATCGAATTATATTTCCTAAAGAAATATAAACTTTTGATAAAAAATACCTATTTATTCAAAAGCCTGGGGGTCGGATTCCTGATCGTTTTCTTCCTGTCCCTGGAGCATCGTGCCGGCACCGACACCACCCTGCGTCGCCAACATTCGGACCCTAACCGAGTTGACGCCGTGATGAACCGGGTCGAGGAGCTTTACCGAACCCAACCCGGACAGGCTCTGCGGATGTTAGAAGACCTGGGGGGCCGAAACCGTTTGGGTATGAACCAAAGAGGTACGTGGCACCTTCTAAAATCCAAATGCTATCAGCGCCAAAACAAATACCAACTTAGCATTGAGGAGGCCTTGATGGCCGAGACTTCGTTGCTCAAATCCAACGATAGCAGCGGGCTCATGGGGTGCTATAGTATCAAGGGCAACGCCTACTTCCACCTCTTGGCGCTGGACGCATCGGCCGAATGTTACCGCAAAGCCGTTCGTTTGGCTATCGCCCTGGATCGCGAGGATGCAGAGGCCGATCTGACCCTGAACCTTGGCAATATCTATGCCCAACAAAAAGATTGGAATCAAGCGGGGGCCTATTACCGCGACGCCCTTCTTTACTACAAAAACTCCAAAGACCCCATGGTCAGTTATGTCCTGAACAATTTGGGAGTTGTTGAAGAAATGAACGGCCGTTTTCGTGAGGCCAAAAAATATTATACCCAAGCTTGGCGTCTAGACACCCAACTCCTTGATTCAATGGCCATGGCATCGGACTTGATCAACTTGGGCGAGGTCTGCCTCAAACTTCAACAATGCCAAGAGTCTCTTCAATGCCTTCGACAAGCCCTGAGCATCAGCAAAGCTTTGGATAACGGGGGCTATGTGTCCAGAATTTTGATGTTGCAAGCCGAAGGCCATCTGCGATGCGGGGGTGGCCGGGATTCGGCACTGCACTATGCGCGGCAGGTGGTTCGCTGTGTCGAACAAAAACTTAGCGAAGACACCCTGAATCTGCGCAAGGCCCATGCTTTGCTAGCCTCCCAACTAACCGCTTCGGGTCAAGCCGACGAGGCCGTGCCCCATTACAAGGCTTGGAGACTCTTGGATAGCATGGTGCAGGCCCGAGAAGCCCAAGAGAAGCTTCTGGAAATACAGGCCTCCTACGATTCAGAGCACCTACAACGCAAAAGCGAGCGACTGGAATTCGAAAAAATCCTCTTGCAGACCCGCAGTGAACGACTGCATGCCACGAATTTGGCCTTGGCCGGGGCCTTGTTACTCAGTTTGGCGGTGGGGGTCTTGTTGTTTTACCGCCAAAAGGCCCTGAGAAACCACGATCAGCAGGCCGATTAGAAGGAGGGGGCTTGTTTGGTGGTAGATTTGTCTACTACTACGATTCACATGCTGCAGATCCCCTTTCTACGCGAAAACCGCGCCATGGCCCAGGAGGCCCTCCAACGCAAAAAAGTTCACGATGCCGGTGAAATCCTTGACCAGCTATTGAATTTGGATGACCAAAAGCGTCTAATCCAAACCCAAGTGGAGCAAAATCAAGCCACTTTGAATGCAAAGGCCAAAGCCATCGGAACCGCCGTCCAGCAAGGCCAACAAGAACATGCAGTTGAACTCAAAAGCGAGGTCGCTCAAATCAAACAAGAAAACGCCTCCCTCGAAATCCGCCTCCACGAATTGCAGGAGGCTATCCAAAATCTACTTCTGCGTTTGCCCAATCTGCCGCACGCTTCGGTCCCTACGGGCCACGGTCCTGCAGAGAACGAAGTGGTCTATCTCTCGGACCCATCGGCTGAATCAACGCAGAGGGAACACCCCCACTGGGAAATCGCTCAGCAATACAAACTCATTGATTTTGAACTGGGCGTTAAGGTGACCGGCGCTGGTTTCCCTGTCTATTTGGGTGCAGGCGCCCGATTGCAGCGAGCATTGATCCAGTATTTTCTGGACTTTAATGTGGCTGCAGGCTATACCGAGATTCAACCTCCTATTTTGGTCAACGAAGATTCGGGCTTTGGAACGGGTCAATTGCCCGACAAAGAAGGCCAGATGTATTATGTTACAGAAGATCGGCTCTACCTTGCGCCGACGGCCGAAGTCCCTGTTACCAATTTGTATCGGGATCGTTTACTTCAAGAGAACGAGCTACCCGTTCTTAACACCGCTTATACTCCTTGTTTTCGCCGGGAGGCCGGGTCGTATGGAAAGGACGTTCGCGGCTTGAATCGTCTTCATCAATTTGACAAAGTAGAAATTGTCCAAATTGTCCACCCCGACCATAGCTATTCTGTACTGGAAAAAATGCGCGATCATGTTCAATCCTTGGTCGCTTCGTTGGGCATGCCCTTTCGGATCCTCAAACTGTGCGGTGGCGATATGGGCTTTGCTTCGGCCTTGACCTATGACTTTGAAATCTGGAGTGCCGGGCAGGGCCGCTGGCTTGAAATTTCGTCGGTGAGTAATTTTGAGAGTTTTCAGACCAACCGTCTCAAACTACGGTTCAAGGACAGCCTCTCGGGAAAAACCAGACACGCCCACAGCCTCAACGGCTCGGCTTTGGCTTTACCCCGCGTATTAGCGGCCCTCTTGGAATTCTATACCGACAGCAAAGGCATCAAGATCCCTGCGGTCCTACAGCCCTACATGCAAACCGACATTATCCCAAAGCCTTGAGGGAAGCAATGACCTGGGTCAGCTTTAAGTAGTTTAATTGGTAAACCGCCGTTGATTTCTTGGAGACATCCACCAATCCGTTTTGGACTAGAACCCCCAAATGATGATGAGCCAAGGTTGCCTCTATCCCCAAGCGTTCGGCTATATCGGCGGCAGTCATCGATAGATGTTTATGCAAAAGCTCAATGACTTCTTGCCGGTGCGGTTGCTTGAGGCAATGAACCATGCCGTAAGCTGATGAAATTTGATCGAATTTAATTTTCTTTACGGACATTGCTTGGTCAA
>JBMOHV010000102.1:0-3645 GCA_049317645.1 Bacteroidia bacterium | reverse complement strand
TGTAGCTCAGTAGGTTAGAGCATCAGATTGTGGTTCTGAGGGTCGTGGGTTCGAATCCCATCATCCACCCTTCGCGGTTTATAGGTTTGGATAGGCCCGCACTACTCGGGCAGTCGGACCCGGACGATTTCGATTTTGGTCCCCACGCTTCGGTATCCTAGATCAAAACAACAATAGGTCGGCGTTTTTTCCCGGAGCAATTCCGTATGGGTATGGTATTTGAATCGGTACCCTCGATCCTCCAAAGAGGCTTTGCTTATGAGTTTACCTGCCTCGGATAATTGCAAGCATTCCTCCAGAATTTTACGGTTTTTTCTTAACATTTTCTGTATGTTGAGCACCTGCCGTAGGCCGTTCCCGGTTTGACGATGGTAATGGATATTGCGGCAATAATCGTCGCAGAATTTTTTGTCGCTGCGCCCCTGCAGAGCTGCTCCACACTGAAGGCAAGTTCGTTGGTTCATAAAGGTTGATAAGCGCAAACCTACGGGTACTCGTTTCAGGGCAATCGAACTTTGTTTTTGTTCAATCAACCTTCACCCTTTAAATCCAAAATCATGGGAAACATCCGAAATCAAGTCCGCCTCATTGGTAACCTGGGCCGGGACCCCGAATTCCGGGAAATCAGCAACGGCCGAAAAATGGCCCGTTTCAGCTTGGCAACCAACGAGTATTATGTGGGCGACCAAGGCGAGAAAATGGCCGAAACGCAGTGGCATCAAATAGTGGCCTGGGGTAAACTGGCCGAAATCTGCGAGCGGCTTCTTCACAAGGGTTCCGAAGTCGTCTTGGACGGTCGCCTTAACACCCGTTCTTACAACGACAAGGAAGGAGCTCGCCGATCCTACACCGAAGTGGTAGCCCTCGAAATGGCGGTCATGGATCGCCGATCGGCGGACAGCGAGGGAGAGCCCGAGGCGACAGAAACGGCGATAAACTAACGCAAGACGACGAATTTTCCGTTGAAGACCCGTTCCGTGTCCATATCGTGAACGTTAAAAAGGTAAATGCCGGCCTGAATGCTCTGCTTGCTGTCGGATAGGATATCCCACGCATGTTCCCCCCCGGCCATGACCACCTGATTGGGGTTACCTGCAAATTCTGCAAACCACTGGGCCGTACTTCCGTTAAAATCGTTCTCCGCGTTGTGCTCTAGCAGTGCCACCGGATCTCCTGAAAGGGTGTAGATTTTGATTTGGCATCGTGTCGGAAGGTTGTAGAAAACCAATTTTCTGGATCGGGCGTTGCTACCGTCCCAAGCCGCTGCCAAGCGGTAAGGATTGGGGTAAACCCCGATATCCAGAGGGTTGGAGGGTTCGTTTTGACCGGGTGTTCCCGGGAAGAGGCGTCGCATCGAACTGCTTCGGGAGCTTTCAAGGGGCTCCAGGCCGACGGCGGGGTTCCCCTCGTCCAGAGCCGTGAGGGCGCAGAGGTATTGCCAACCTGGCAATAGGCGACCAACGCGGTACTTGTAGTGGTAGCTCACCGTATCACCGTCAAACAAGACGGGGTTGGGCAGACGAACCGCGTCAAATCCGTTGTTATACCCAATGCCATTCCCGGCCGAATCCCATTGCGCTATCAAATTCATCCGTGCCGTCGCATCCGGGTACCGATCATCGCCGGGCTTGCTTAGGTACAGGCGGTACCCTTCAAAGTCTTTGACTTTGGTGATGGGATCGATCGAGGCCTCCGCCCCGTTGTCCCAATACAAGTCCAGGCCTTCCTCTGTAAACTCGGTTCTCAATTTGGGCTGGGCTGGAGGCTCCGGTAACACAAAGCGATCCAGGATTCCGTTGTTGTTGAGGTCTTCTCCGTTATCCAAGAATCCGTTGGCATTGGTGTCTTCGCCCAGGAAGGTGCGCTGAGCCCAGCCCAGGTTGTTGCGCAGATCGGTTCTTGAAGCGTAGGAATCCGGAACCTGATCGGGTCGGCGAGGTGCGCAGACAAAGGCAACATAATAATCCAAGCTTTGGCCGCTATCGATTCGGGCAAAGGGTCCTGCTCCCAACAATTGCACCCGGTTACCCGGGACGTTCAGGTTGGCGCTTGGACCAAAATTCCCACGGTTCCGTAATCGGTCGTAGCGCTGCAAATCAGAGGTGGGGGCTGCTTGGTTGTAAATCCAATAGTTGGGGTTGACTTTGAATCCAGGACTGGAAAGGGATTGGGGATGGTAGAAAGTTCCACCCGCTTCGGCACCGAGGAATTGAATGGCCCCGTAGGAATTGGCGAACCCTGCATCGTCTCCGGTCACGTGGTAGGCATAAATAGCTTGTAGTGAATCTTCGGCGCCCACGGAGCCTTTGTTAAAAAAGGCTCCGCCTCGGTCGTTGGTAACATTGACATTTCGGACCACCAAATCGCTCCAGATGCCCGTGTACAGGGAATCCCAAGGCAAGGGACCCAGGTTGGTGATTCGGTAGCGCAGGACCGTGAAATAATCGGCGAATGGAAAGTTCCAAGCCAAGCTGTTGAGTTGAACCCGGGCATTGAGCGGTAACAAATGATTGGCGATGGGTTGTCCTGATCCGGGTACATAGGTCAACGAATCGGTAAAATGCAATTCGAATTCTTGGTGCGCCAAGGCGGACAAAGAATAGTTGGGATTTCCTGGCAGGCTGGACTTTTCGAGGACGGGCCAACCGGGCAAGGGACTAAACTCAAACCCCGCCTTGCCGGCCGCATAGCCCGATGCATCGTCCAGCGATCCCGTCGTGACGGACAACTGCCCCCCTCGGTAGGCACCCAGCCAAAGGCCGGCCTCAAAGAGATGCTCAACCCCGGAATTCAAAGGGTATTCCATGGAAGGCAGTCCTTGGGGCTCGTTTCGGACATTGGGTCTGCCGACCGTCCCCGCGTTGGTGATGTGCAGGCCCATTTGGCCGACCTGAACACTTTTTTCTTCAAATTGGGCCAGGGCCGGATGAGCCAAAACCAAGGCGAGGAGGGCGCATAACAGGGATATGCTCCCCGTGAGGGTGGGGGCACTTGGCTTGCAATCGAAGAAGAAAGGCATGTCGCAAAATTAGGTTCAAGGTTCGTTTCTCCGATCAAGAAGGTGGGCCTTGGCTTCGTTGGGACCGCATTGAAGAAGAAGGTCCAAAACACTCAAACCAGGCACAAACCCGATACGTTCCTCAAAGTGTTGGTAATAAGGTCTCAAAGGCGGCCATGCTTTCTTGAGGAGGCTTCTTTGTTGGTTCTGGGAGCCGATGTGAATTTTGAGGGGATGCCGCAACTTGGTCATGAGGTAATCCAAAATGCGTAGGTTGTAATCAAATAGCAAGGAATCCGGCTGTCGAATGATTTTTTCGAGGTCATCGGCCCAATAGTCAAAGTAAGGGGCCCTTCGGTAGGTATTGACCAAGCGTTTCCAATGCTGGGATGCCCATGGGCTGGGCTGGACCAAGCGCACCCGGCCCATGGGTTGGTGATGGCTTCGACCTCCCTCAATGGGAAGACTCATGAGGAGGGAACCCATGGGATCCAAGAGCCGGTACCTGTTCATGCCGCTCGCCTTGACAAAGGGAGTTTCCGGGTCAAAGCAGACCTCCTCCAAATGCATTAGTTTTGCTACACAGGACCCTTCCGGCCAGCAATGCAAGGGCAGAGGGGGTCCCTCCACCAGGTTCCATGCTTCGT
>JBMOHV010000101.1:0-3650 GCA_049317645.1 Bacteroidia bacterium | reverse complement strand
GGGGCCACCCTGACCATCAACGGGACGCTGACAGTGAGCGGTGGAACCATTACCAACAACGGGACCATCGCCTACGGGGCGTCGGGCGCTTTGGTGTACGGGTCATCGGCTCGGACGGTGGGTGCGGAGTGGCCTGCCAGCAACGGGCCTTTGAACGTGACCGTCGGCACGGGCGGAGTGACTTTGAATGCGGCCCGCACGATTTCCTCCACCGGCAAATTGACCCTGAACGGTACATTCGCGACCAACGGCAACCTAACCTTGGCATCGGATGCCAACGGTACGGCGGTGGTGATCGGCGGAACCAACAGCGATTTAACGGGGAATGTGACGGTTCAACGGTATCTGCCTTGGAGCGGTGCCAATCACAACGGTTTTCGTTTCGTTGGGCATCCCTTGAGAACGAATCCGGCACTCAACACCGTCATCAACCTCCCCTCGACGAGCAATACCGTGATTGGCTATAACAATGCTAGCAACAGCTATACCGCCGTCAGCGATCGCACCACGACCTGGCCCCAGGCCACAGGCTACGGGGTCTGGACCAGCGGGGCCACCAATACCCTGATTTTCAGCGGAGAGCTTCAACTGGACGCGGTACCGGCCGTGGCCCTGGGAACAGCGACCAACCGCTGGAACTACGCGGCCAATCCCTTCCCCTCGGTGATGGACTGGCACGAAGTCACCAAGACCAACATCGAAGGCACCATCTACCGCTGGGACAAAAGCACCGCCACCCTCTCGGCAGGAAGCAGCCTGGCTGCCGGAACCTGGGGAACCTACGTTCAATCTACCCAAGTAACCGCCAACGGGGGGTCTCGTTACATGGCGCCCATGCAGGGCTTTATGGTGCAGGCCAGCAGCGGTGCCTCATCGGCTTCCCTGGCCTATCCAAGCAGTGCCCGTGTTGATCAACCGGCCAACTATGTTCGCCAACAACAGACCGCCGATGTGGCCAGAGCCCGTGTAACCCACCAACCATCGGGCTTTGGTTTGGAAACCGTGCTCTGCTTCCTGCCCCAGGCCAGCAACGCCTACGATGCCAACCTCGAAGCCCGCTATGTCAGCGATGGGGTGACGGCCAGTCAGGACCTCTACACCCAGGATGCCCAGGGTCAAACCTATTCCATCCAGAGCTTGCCTGAATTGGCCCTGAATGCGCAGACTCGCATCCCTCTGCACCTGACCCATACCCAAGCCGGCGCGGCCTATACCTGGACCATGGACCTGAGCGGGCTGACGACCGGCCATCAAGCCTGGCTGGAAGACACCCGCCTGGGCACCCTCACCCCCGTTGTCAGCGGACAGCCTCTGACCTTCACGGCCCAGGCCGGGGATGCGGTGGATCGTTTTCACCTGGTCTTTGCGGCCCAGGGGACGGCGGTCCAAGCCTTGGAGTCGGTTGAAAAAGTCACCGCCCACCTATCCAACGGTCGCCTGAACCTGCGTGGTTTGCGTCAGGGACCGGCCACCCTCCAGTGGATGGACCTGAGCGGGCGCTTGCTCAGCACCCAGACCTTCAACGACCCGGATGCTACCTACGATAGCCCGGCCAACCTCCTGGAAGGAACCTACTACCTCCTAAGGGTCCAAAGCCCTCAGGGTTTGTACCACTACCGCCTGCGTCGCTAGGCCCCTCATGCCAATCTTCATTCGTTTAGTCGCTGTAAAACCTTTTGTTATGCTTCAATGCTTTCAAAACTCGATTTTCACCCGTATCGGCCGCACCTCGGCCATCCTTGCCTTGGCTCTCTGCGCCCAAGTTGCGATGGCCCAGCCCCCTCCGCCCGATGACCCCAACAACGTGGGCGGTGGTACCGGAGGAGCCGGCGTGCCCATTGACGGAGGATTGAGCATCCTCTTGGCAGCCGGTGCCGGATTGGGTTTGAAGAAGGCCTGGGATACCCGTAAGTCCGCGACATCGGAAGATGCCCCCGAAGAAGAGGCAACCTCCCCAGGGACCTTGGATTCCTAAGGTCCCTTGGAGCCTTGGTGTTTACCTTTGAAGGTCAACCAAGGTTTATGATCCTTCAGCCCCCCCTATCAACCACCGCGGAGAAATTCCGCCCAAAGCGAAATGCGCGGATCACGCCCCCGTCGGCATGGCTTTTGGCCTGCGTCCTGCTCCAGCTGAATGCCGGACTGGCAAGAGCCCAATGCGCCCACAACCCCACCGTTACCCCGAATAACCTTATTTTTTGCCCAAATAGTGGCTCGGATACCCTGTGGACCCAACCCTACCAAGCGTACCAATGGTTCAAAGACGGGGTTCTTCAATCAGGGGATACCCTGCGCTACCGCCGGGTTACCAGCGCCGATGCCGGTTCCATGTTTTCGGTGGATGCCACCTTGAACGGCTGTACCGAGCGATCACCCCAAGTTATGGTGGACGGCTGGGTTTTCTTGTTACCCGTGGTTTCCACCCAAGGCTTGATGAATCCACTCTGCCAGGGCGACACCCTAAGGCTGATCCTCCTGCCCCCTTACGAAATCAACATTCAATGGACCAATGGAGGCTTACCCATTCCCGGAGCCAACGACGACACGCTCATCGTCACCACCGATGGGGATTACTCGGTGAGCGGTGCGCCCGAAATTTGTCCCAATTTCAACCAACAACTCGGCGTTACCATGTCCTACCGATTCCTGCCTTGCAGTAGCGGTTGGGATGGACCCGTCTCATCAAGCCAAAATTCCCCATCCTGGCACCCCAACCCCCTGCGCGGAGAGCAACTGCGCCTTCTGGGTGATGACAGCGATCAAGAAATTGAATTCCAACTTTTGGACCCCTTGGGTCGTTGTGTTTTGCGCCAAATCTTGCCTTCCGGTAACACAACCCTGAATTGGGCCAACGAAGCCAACCAAAAGCCAGCGGAAAACGGGATTTACACGATTGTATGGACCCGTGGACAAAAGACCCGAACCCAACGCCTGGTCGTAAACCCGCATTAACGTCTATCGGAAATGCTGCAGCGAATCGTTGATTTTTCGGTAAAGCAACCCCTCTGGGTCGCCATTTTAACCTTGGCCTTGGTCATCACGGGGGTTTACCAATTAAGGCATCTTCCCATTGATGCCGTTCCGGATATCACCAACAACCAGGTACAGGTCATCGCCGTTTCCCCTTCGCTGGGGGCGGTGGATGTCGAAAAACTCATCACCCAACCCATCGAAGCCTCCTGCCGCAACATTCCCGGCCTGGTTGAAATGCGTAGCTTTTCGCGGTTGGGCCTGTCGGTCATCACCGTGGTTTTTGAGGAAGAGGTGGATATTTATTGGGCCCGTCAACAAGTCAACGAAAGGCTGATCAGTGCCCGCGATCTCATTCCCCAAGGCCTGGCCACCCCCTACCTGGCTCCGGTAACGACCGGGCTGGGTGAAATATACCAATATGTGTTACGAGCCAAGCCCGGTTACGAGGCGCGGTACGACCTTACCGAACTACGCACCTTGCAGGACTGGCAGGTCCGTCGAGCCTTGTTAGGAGTTCCCGGTGTGGCGGATGTCAGCAGTTTTGGAGGCTTGCTCAAACAAATCGAAATCAGCATTCGACCCGATATCCTCCAAGCCCAAGGGGTCACCCTTCAAGAAATTTACGATGCCGTTCAAGCGAATAACCAGAACGCAGGAGGGGCTTATATCCATCGGGA
>JBMOHV010000100.1:0-3665 GCA_049317645.1 Bacteroidia bacterium | reverse complement strand
TTTGTTCGACTGCAGAATTTTGGTTTGCGCAATATTGTCGACACCCTGGTGCCGGTGGTTGTCCGGATTGGTTCTTTTTCTCAAACCACCCAGGTCCGATTAACCGATACATTGAGACCCGGAGCGATCACAACCACGGCCCTGCGATTGGATACCATTCTTTCAGCACCCCTTCGTTGGTTCACCCTCACCGCCCATACGGCCATGGGTCAGGATGGCAATACCAGCAACGACTCTTCATCGGTCACCATGTACGGTGTTCCCATTCTCAATGTGCCAAGCGCTGACTCCTTTGATTCCATTCCTGATAATTGGCTGCCTGTCACGATGGGAACAGCGGTCAACCCGTGGGAGCGCGGTGTGCCCTTGGGGAATCAATTGAACGCAGCATACAGCCCTCCCAATGTTTGGGGTACTCGACTGAACGGGAACCCAACATCTGGCCAGGGCGGCTATGTTTTGTCGCCGCTGTACAATTTCCGTAACAGTGTGAATACGTCCCTTCGTTTCCGAATGAATCGCCGCTTGGGCAATGCTGGATCGGCCTTTAGGATTTCGTTTGTCGATGAATTGTTTACTTCATGGCAAACCCTGGGTTCGGTGTCGGATCCGACGGGGGTCAATTGGTACAATTCGACCGGTACCATCGGCGGGATTGCAGGTCCCGCCTGGAACGGCAATTCGGGTTCAACGGGAGGCCTTGCGGACTATGTGGAACATACCCTGGAATTGCCTGCCACCTTTAATTACCGTAACAACAGGGTTCGTTTCAGGATTGATTTTCAGAGCGGATTCACCCCGACGGAGGGTGTGATTTTGGATAACTGGGCGATCGTTCCACCACCAGCGCGTGAAGTTGGTATGCGCCAAATTCTCAAACCGGTCGCCTGTCCGGATTCGCTCAAAGCAACCGATACCATTCGAGTGGTGATACGAAATTTTGGGGGGGATACTCTTTTTGCAATTCCTTTCAATTATCGATACGACAACAATGCCCCGGTTTTGGCAACGCCTTATGTCTACACGACGCCACTTCCTCCTGCGACAGAGGCAACGGTGACGCTGCCTGCCATTCAATCCCCCCTGCCTCCAGGAACCTATACCTTGAAGGTCTTTACGCAATTGAGCGGGGATCCAAGGGTTAACAACGACACCATCACCCGATGCGTCAAGTCGATTCCGGTCAACGATCTCTTGATTGCCAATAACATCGTCCCGATGAGTGCCATATGTTATCCAAGTGGGCTCCGTCAAATTAAATTTAGAATTCGTAACATTGGACATTCGCCCACGACCAACTTCACGGCCGGTTTCCAAATCGATACCTTGCCTCCGGTTGTGCAGAGCTTTAGCCGTGTGATTCAGCCGAACGCCTTTGACACCATTGTCATTACCACCCCTGCCAACATACCCAACGGTTATACGACGATTGGCATGTTTGTCAATGCTGGCCTGGTGGATCCAGTCCGTGGCAATGACACGATCAAGGTGACTCTCTTTGGTCGTGAGCAAGTGAATTTAACCCACGCTAATAATTTCGAGAGGCAAGGCTACAGCCCCTATTGTGACACGGCCCTGTCCAATGCGGTGACGGATATTCGTTATACCCCGGTACCTTCCCTCAACAATACCCCTGATTTTTCGCTTTACATGGGAACGGAATTCTCTGGAGCTTCCTTTACCACGGTTCTTCCCCTCAATCCTTGGGCGGATACCTGGAACGGGACCTACCTGAGTCGGGTGGTGATTCCGGTCAATACGGCCAACAGGTCCAATATTCGGATTCGTTTCAAATTATTGCAGATCGCAGGAGACAATGCGGCTGATAAACGGCTGTCGCTACTTCGCGTTGTTGCCAACGGGCGTCAGGTGGGTCCAACCTTGCAACCTCTGACAGCCACCCCGGCCAACAATCCATTCCAGACCATTGATTTTGGCCTGGATACCACCTATGTGGCGGGCGATCCTTTGATCATTGAGTTGCAGTCCAAATGTCGCTATCGCTTTTTGCCAGCAGCGACAGGTGGCACCGACCGTAACGGAAATTTCATAGACGACATTGTCATTTACAATTCGGTTGCGAACGGGGCCGAGGTGATGGATGTCACCTACGATCCCCCTTTCCCGACCGGAACAACACCGGTCACAGCTCGTGCCAGGATTCGTAACAATACCAACCCCAATTACAACCTTGTTTCGACCACGCTGGACCTAAAATTGAACGGAGCCTTGGTGCAGTCGGTCACCACCCCGTTGACGCTGCCCTTCATGAAGGATACCCTGTACACCTTTACCAATACCTTTAACCTGGGGCTGGGTTCCAACGACCTCTGTGTGGTTTCATCCCTGCCCAATGGGCAGGCGGACGCTTTCCCTTTGGATGATACTCTTTGTGTGGATGCGGTTGGATTCCCTCTCATCGATATTTTCCCCTATTGCAATAATTTCGATGAGGATCAGCCTGCTTGGCTTACAAGGAACCCGGTTACGCTTCGCACCTCTGGTAATTCGTGGAGTTTTGGGACACCAGCCAAAGGCCTCCTAAACGGGGCTGCCTCGGCGCCCAATGCCTGGTTTATAGGGGCTGATAGTACCTACAGGCCGTACGATAGCTCGGCCCTCTACACGCCAATTTTCAAAACGGCCAAGGATTCTTGTTACCGCGTCAAGTTTATGACTCGGTTCATGACGGATTTTTGGGCCAATGACACCTCCAACGCGCCATTGCATGGGGATGGGGGCACTCTCGAGTATTCCACCGATGGGGGTACTCGTTGGAATTCCTTTGGTTACCTTGATACCTTGACCAATGAATGGTACAATGCGATTATTCAATCATTGGCGGTTTTTAATTCCCAGCAAAACATCGTAGGTTTTGGCTGGTCCGGGGTTTCATCGCAGGCCTACGTTCCCATGTCACAGAATTTTAATACGACCGATAATGCCGAGGTGATCTTCCGCTTCCGTTTCGCATCGGACTACGCGTTCCAGGGCGAAGGTTGGTCGATTGACGATTTTTGCTTTGAATTGCTACCGGGGCCCTGTGAAGTGGTTTCGGTCCGTGAATTGACCGACCAAGGTTTGGTTCTGTCCCAGAACTTCCCCAACCCAGCCTCCGAGCAAACCAGCATTGCTTATTATCTGCCACGCGGCGGCAGGGCATCCTTGGAGCTTAGGGATCTGTACGGTCGTCCGGTTTGGACCCGTCAACTGGGGGTCCGTGAGGGCGGATGGTACCAAGAGCGCATGGAGACCACGGGCTTGGCTCAGGGCCTTTATTACTATTCGTTGAACTTTGAGGGTCGTAAATTGACCCGGAAAATGCTGATTTCTCGCTAAATCAACGTATCTTTGCGGTCCTTACCTGAATTTTGAACCCTTCAGCATGAAAACCAATACCCATCCCGAAAATTACCGTCTTGTTATTTTCAAGGATATGTCCAACGAATACATGTTCTTGGGCAAGTCTTGTACCGAAACGAGGGAAACCGTCAAGTGGGAAGATGGCAACGAGTATCCTTTGATCAAATTGGATATCTCCCATAAATCGCACCCTTTCTACACGGGCAAGCAAGTCCTGGTGGACACGGCGGGTCGTGTCGACAAGTTCAAACAGCGTTACAAGCGTTGAGCTTTTTGAATCATTTTTTGAGTTTCAAACCCGG
>JBMOHV010000099.1:0-3677 GCA_049317645.1 Bacteroidia bacterium | reverse complement strand
AGTGCGGAGACCAGTTTGTGGGCCGTTTAGCCGGAACATTGACCTACGATAACACCGCATCAACCCCTATGACCAACAGCACGGTCACCTTGAGCGGAGTTAATACAGGTAGCCAGTCCACCGCAGCCGGTTCGGCCTTTGGATTTGATCGGATGGTTAATGGGGCTTACAACCTCGCCTTCTCTACGAACAAGCCTTGGGGCGGCGTTAATGCATCCGATGCACTTTTGGTGAATCGTTACAGTGTTGGTGCCGTGACTTTGGCGGGTCTCCGCCTCAAAGCCGCCGATGCCAACGGAAACAACGCCGTGAACGCAGCCGATGCCCTTTTGGTGAATCGTCGTGTTGCAGGGTTGATTTCCACTTTCACAGCTGGTAACTGGACTTACTCCGTGACAAGTGGAAACGTTAACAATGATACTGTAACCGTCAATTCCAAAGCGATTTGCGTTGGTGATGTCAACGGTTCGTATGCTCCAAGCATAGCAGCCCGTAGCGGATCGATGACGCCCGAAATCAGTGGTCTGCTCGCCACCCGTGGTGGAGAGTATACCTTGGAAGTCGAGGTTGATCGTCCTGTGAATGTTGGTGCGGTTACCTTGTTCATCGACCTACCTGTTGGTATGGAAGTACTTGATGTTCAATCGGCTTTGGCCGAATCAGGAACAGAAGTTTCCTTCAAACAAGTTGGTCGCCGCCTTAACATTGCCTGGTATACTTTGAAGAATTGGAATCTCCAGGCAGGGCAAGCATTGATTCGCATCGTAGCCCGTGGAAATACCGAAGGAATGATTCAAATCGACAACGCCTCTGAGATTGCGGATATGAACGCCGAGCCTTTGGTTGGTTTGAATCTGCGTGCCGCTCGTTTGGTTCTTCAGAACGAAGGTTTCTTTGGTTACCCCAATCCAACCGCCGGTCTGTTCAATTTGCAACACGCCAACACCATGGATCAAGTTCGGGTAAGCAATGCCATGGGCAAAGTGGTATCGGTCGATTACCCTGCTTCCACCCGTTGGACGCTGGATCTTTCCAACCTCCCCTTGGGAATCTATTCCGTCGAGGTTCGCAGCGGCGACCGCAGCGAAACCCAGAAGGTGGTGGTTCGCTAATCAAGAAAGCTTTTTCCTAAGCTTGAACGCCTCTCCGAAAGGAGGGGCGTTTTTTTTTGGGAGGATTCGGGCTGGGATTTGGGGGGTGTACTAAAAATGCCAACGGGACGAAAGCCCGTGGCAAAAAAAATCCCGGCTCGTGGTGGACACGGCCGGGATTAGGGGAAATCGTAAAGGGAAAGGCCTCGAAGGCCCAACCCTAAGGATTACATCGACGGAGCAGTGCTGCTGGTAGACGTAGCGGCTTTCTTGGAGCAGCAACCTTTGCCTTCGGTTTTTCCGGAAGCGCAACCGGCTTTGCCAGCTGTGGTGCTTGTCGTTTGCTCCGTGGAGCAGGATTTCTTTTTCTTGCCGAAGAGGCCAGCGGCATCAGCGGGGGTGGTCAGGGCCAGCAAAGCGGCGGCGCTGAGTAAAAGGGCTACTTTTTTCATAGAAAAGGGGTTTAGGGATGGATTTGACTTGGTTTTGTAGGCTAATTTAACGCAAAATTAGGGACAAATTGTGGATAACCAAGAAAAGAATGTGCAGCCTCCCCTGCTTTTTTTGGTTTTTAACCGCCCCGATACCACGGCAGAAGTCCTGAAAGCCATTCGGGTCCAGCGGCCGGAACGCCTTTATGTGGCTTGCGATGGTCCACGAGACGGCAGGCCCGATGAAAGGGAAGCCGTTCACCGGGTTCGCCAAATGATTGCGGAGGGCGTAGACTGGCCCTGTAGCTTGTTCACCCTCTACAGAGACACGAATTTGGGCTGTAAAAAGGCGGTTAGCTCAGCGCTGGATTGGTTTTTTGAAAACGAAGAAGCGGGGATCATCCTGGAAGACGATTGCCTTCCCCATCCCGATTTTTGGAGGTTTTGTAGCGAATTACTTGACAAATACGCAGACGATGATCGGGTTTTTATGATCAGTGGGGATAATTTTCAGGAAGGCAAACGCGTCTCCGATGATAGCTACTATGTCTCAGCCTTGACCCACATATGGGGATGGGCCGCTTGGAGGCGATCCTGGCAAAAGGTGGATTTGGATCTATCGGGCTACGATGAATGGGTCCAAAGAGGGGGGCTAAAGCGACTTTTTGGACCGGGCCGTTGGGAAAGGGCCTGGAAAAGGACGTTTGAGCGCTACAGCCAAGGCCGTTACAATACCTGGGATTATCCTTTTCTCTTTGCCGCCTGGAAACATGGCCAATACGCCCTCTTGCCATCGGTGAATCTGGTAAGCAATATTGGCTTTGGCCACCAAGGCGCTACGCATACGACCACGGATGTGTACCACGGTCTATCCAGAATCTCAATGGAGGCCATGCCCTTTCCAATGCGGCACCCCAACCAATGGAAGCACCAACAAAAGGCCGATATTCGCACGCTGAGAACCAAGATGTTCCCATCCCCTGCCCTGAAACTCTGGCGCCTTCTCATCTTTAAATTGCATCGTTATGGTGGTTTGTCCTTTTTGTTCGTCCGGGCACGGAGAGGTTCTTGAAAGCCTTCCGGTTGCTGACCTGGATGTATTGTATCGTCGTTTGTACAAAGCGCCGGTTGCCCGACTTTTTGGAGGAAGCGATGTGTTATCGATTGTTCGATGCGCGGCCTGTGATTTGCGGTGGTACGAGCCATTGGCAGGTGGAGACGAGGCTTTTTATAACACCCTTCAACACAAGCCTTGGTACTATGTTGATCACAAGCATGAGTTTGATTTGGCCCTGCCTTACTTAGCGAGCGGAAACAAAGTTTTGGAGGTAGGCTCGGGCAAAGGGAATTTTGCCCGCTTTCTGCATAAATCGGGTTTGAATCTAACGTATACCGGACTCGATTTTAGCCAAGAAGCAAGGCGAATGGCTGCAACGTACGGGATTGATATACGGGTTCAATCCGTACAGGAATACGCCGAAGCTCATCCCGAAAGCCACGAAGTGGTTTGTGCTTTTCAGGTCTTGGAACATGTCGTGGAAATCAGGTCCTTTCTGGATGCCATGGTGAAAGCCCTTCGTCCCGGCGGGACCCTCCTCATGGCCGTTCCATCCGAGGATTCCTATATCAGTCAGTCCAATAATTTGGCTCTCAATCTGCCACCGCATCATATCTCCCGTTATACCGATCGCTGGTTTGAGCACGCGGCCCA
Organism: Bacteroidia bacterium; assembly: GCA_049317645.1. Lineage (GTDB taxonomy): Bacteria > Bacteroidota > Bacteroidia > UBA7662 > UBA7662 > SYHX01. The sequence continues at coordinate 444 of JBMOHV010000099.1, read as the reverse complement.
GCATCTCAACCTGGAATTGGTGACCGTGCAACACGACCCCTTGCAACCCCACCATCGTTTTGATTACATTTATCAATTGACCATTGCTTCGATTTATCGAATGTTTGGTTGGAAACATCCCATGGTGGATCATCGCTTGGTGAATTGGATGGCGCGTATTCCGGCTTTTATTTTAGGGAAATTGTTGGCCAAAGGATTGGGTCCGCACAACAGCCCTCATGGACATACCGTCTTTGCCGTTTTTCGCAAACCACTGCGTGCTTTGGATCCAATCGAATTCCAACAAGTTCGTGAAAACGATGACAGAACAATTTAAGGCCTGGTACAAAGCCCAGCAATTCAGGCCAAGATGGTACAGCGTCTTGATCAATCCATTCTATATCATCAGGAGGGATTTGTACAAAACACTGGCCGCTATGGCTACCGGTTTTCGGGGAGGGTCGA
>JBMOHV010000098.1:0-3858 GCA_049317645.1 Bacteroidia bacterium | reverse complement strand
GGGTTTGTTTTTGGGTTTGTTTTTGGCCGGATCGACGTTCGCGAAGGAAGCCGAACTTTCCAACCCGGGCCTTCCTATCAATCCATCCAAGCAGCCCAACAGTCCCACCGAACCCAACAGCCCCACCGTCACCAACAGCCCCACCGACACAACGGACTTGTTAACGGACCTGTTTCTTGCCGACGAAAACCCTGTTGCTCAACCAGTTGCCTATACTTTCAAATCCACCCGCGTCATCAACACCCATTCCATCGAAAACGCAGCAGCCGGGGTTCTGGACTTTCGAATCATGCACCGCTTTGGGGCCATTAACGGGGGTTGGTACGAGCTTTGGGGTCTGGACCAGGCCTCGATGCGTATGTCCTTGGACTACGGTATCACACCACGCTTGATGGTTGGGGGTGGCCGTTCCAATGTTGGGAAATCCTACGATGGTTTTGTCAAATACAAAATCATTCGTCAACGCGAGGGGGGAAGAGGCGCCAAGCCTATTTCGCTGAGTTATGTTGCGGGAACCATCCTCAGCGCCCAACGATGGGCCGATCCGGAACGCAAAAATTATTTCAGCTCCCGCCTCTCGTACTACCATCAATTGCTTTTGGCCAAAAAAATCTCGGCGGATCTCAGCCTTCAAGTCACCCCCACCTTGCTCCACCGAAATTTGGTCTCGGGACCCGAAATACCCAATACCTTGATGGCGATTGGAACGGGGGGGCGTATCAAAATAGGACCCAGGGCATCCCTCAACGCGGATTACATCTGGGTGCCCAAGGCCGATGTGTTGGGAACCCGTAACAGCCTATCGCTGGGGATGGATATCGAAACGGGAGGCCATGTTTTTCAGCTGCACGTGACCAACAGCCGGGGCCTGAACGAGGCCCAATTCATCGCCGATACCCGGGGGAATTGGAACGACGGGTCGATTTATTTTGGATTTAACCTGTCCAGGGTCTTCACGGTTCGAGAGCCACGCTGAGTTCCAGCCATTCCCATTCCACTTTTTCTTCTTCGGACTCCAGGGCCTGCAATGCTTTGCCCCACGAAGCGTAGTCATCCGGTGCCGCACCGCTGCGGTTCAGCTTTTCGATCAGGTCGGTTTTCTCAGCCCGAATCACCGCCAAGCGCTGGGTAAGTTCCTCGTAGCGCCGGGTTTGGGCGTAGGTGGGCTTGTTGCCGCGTTTCTTGTTTTTGGAAGTCGCTGACGCAGACTGGTTGGCCTGGTTGGCAGAGGGATCGGTCGAAGTGGTCACCGAGGTCGAAGTCCCCAAACGGCCTTGGCTTTGGCTCAATCGGCCTTCGCTTTGGCTCAAACGATAATCCGTATAATTCCCCGGAAAATCTCGGATATACCCTTCACCCTCAAACACAAACATGTGATCCACCAATCGGTCCATAAAATACCGATCGTGGGATACCAGAAGCAAACAACCTTTGAATTTTTCGAGGTAATCTTCCAGAACCTGCAGACTCACCAAATCCAAATCGTTGGTCGGTTCGTCCATGATGAGAAAATTCGGTTGAGCGATCAAGACCAACAAAAGTTGCAGCCTTCGCTTTTCACCGCCGCTCAATTTGTCCACCTTGTCGTGTTGTTGTTTGGGTGGAAACAAAAAGCGTTGCAGGTAATCGCCGGCGGATACTTCTTTGCCCGATGACAAGCGGATATGGTCGGTCACTTCGCGGACCCGTTCCAGGACTGTCTGCCCGGGTTTGTAAACCAAGGATTCTTGGCGGTAATAACCGACCACCGTTTGTTCGCCCCACTCCACGGAACCCCCGTCGGGCCGTAGATGTCCGGTCAATAAATTCAATAAGGTGGTCTTGCCCAAACCGTTGCGGCCCACTACGCCGACCCGGTCCCCTTTCACAAAATTGTAGGTGAATTCTTTGACCAAATTCCGATCGCCAAAGGACTTGGTCAGGTAAGAAATCTCCAGAACCTTGCCCCCCAGCGGGCGGCCCACCCCGTCCAGTTCCAGGCGACCCTGCACTTCGCGTTTGGAGGCCTCGTTGCTGACCTTGTAAAATTGTTCGGTTCGGGCTTTGGACTTGGTACCACGGGCTTTGGGCTGACGGCGCATCCATTCCAATTCTTTGCGTAACCAGGCCCGGGCTTTTTGGGCGTCGGCGGTTTGGATTTGTTCGCGGGTTTCTTTGTTTTCCAAAAAAGTAGCGTAATCGCCTTGGTGGAAATACAATTTGCCTTGTTCCAATTCCAGCATACCGTTGCAGACCGATTCCAAGAAATACCGATCGTGGGTCACCAACAACAGGGTGGTTTTTTGGTTCCGCAACCGGTTCTCCAACCATTCGATGGTGTTCAAATCCAGATGGTTGGTGGGTTCGTCCAACAAAATCAAATCGGCTTCGGCGACCATCATGGCGGCCAAGGCAACCCGCTTGCGCTGACCCCCCGAAAGGGTGGACATGTCCTGCCGCAGGTCCGGAATTTCCAATTCGCCTAACAAACGATTAAAATCCCGCTGGTAGGTCCAAAGCCCCTGCTCTTCCATCACCTGGTGTAGGCGGTTCATCCGCTCCACTTCGTCATCGCTCAGCTGATCCCGGTCGCTTAGGTCGTAGTATTCCCGTAGCCAACGGCTCTGAGGGCGGTCGTTATGCAAAATCGCGTCCATCACCGGGCCCGTGGCCCCTAACAAGGGGTCCTGTTCCAGGTAGGCCGTCCGGATTTGTTTGTTGATGCGGATTTCCCCGTCATCGGGCCGCTCCAAACCGGCAATCATTCGAAGAAGAGTGGTTTTGCCGCAGCCGTTCCGGCCCAGCAATCCTAATTTTTGACCTTGGTTTAATCCAAAGGACAATTGGCTAAACAAAACCCTTTCACCAAGACTTTTACTTACCGACGCGACCGATACTACATTCACGGCACGAAGATGCAAACTCCAACCCCATGTCCGACCCCTTCCCTAAGGTTCCTTCTGCACAGGCTTCACCGCGTGCTTGGCTGAACGCCCTCCGCCTGCGCACCCTGCCTTTGGCGGCGGCGGCGATCCTCTTGCCGGCTGGCCTCCTGGCCCTTCAGGGACGGGTGCAGTTCGAGATCGTGGGCCTGGCCTTGCTGACCGCTTTTCTGCTGCAGATCCTGTCGAACCTGGCCAACGACTACGGGGATGCCCTCAGCGGGGCCGATCGGAACCGCATCGGGCCGGCCCGCATGGTCGCCTCGGGCCAAATCAGCCCCCAAAGCATGCGATGGGCCATCCTAGTCGCCGCCGCCGCCGCCCTGGCCAGCGGTCTGACCCTGCTTCGCCACCTCCAGGGCGCTCCCAAGACCTATGCTTTGTGGCTGGGACTGGGACTCCTCGCGGTGGCCGCCGCGGTCCGCTACACCGTGGGCCGTCGCCCCTACGGTTACCGGGGACTCGGCGAGGTCGCCGTCATCCTCTTCTTTGGACCGGTGTCCTACGCCGGCATCTGGGCCCTGCACGGCGTGACCATGTCAACGGCCGACTGGGGACCGGCCCTGGGTACCGGACTCTTGGCCGCCTCCGTCCTCAACCTCAACAACCTGAGGGACCGAGAAGAAGATGCCCAAAACAACAAAATCACCCTGGCCGTGCGCCTTGGCGATCGGGGCGGTCGCCTTTGGCACAGCGCCCTCCTGGGCGTCGGGTTATTGGGCCTCTTGTTCTACGCCTTTCCCCGTTCCGTACCCCTGACCTGGGGCTGGGCGCTGATGACCCTGGCTTATTCCAGCCTCTTGCGTCGAATTTGGCAGGTCCGCGAACCCGCCGCCTACGATGCCTTCCTCAAACCCACCGCCCTCTACCTTTTGGTCATGGCCTTGATGCCATGGATTTTGTTTTGGAGAACCCCCTGAACCCCTTGGAGAACCCC
>JBMOHV010000097.1:0-3862 GCA_049317645.1 Bacteroidia bacterium | reverse complement strand
GAACCGTCTGAAATCAAACCCATGGCCACTCTACACGATAACTACCATAGCATGAGCCCTGTTCAAAGGCTATTCAAGCTTTTGGAGAATTTCAAATCCGAAATCAAGGAGATTTACCTCTTTGCGCTCTTGAACAGCTTGGTGTCCCTCAGTTTGCCTTTGGGCTTGCAGGCCATCATTCAATACCTTATCACCGGGCAGCCCTCCTCGTCGCTGTATTTGATTATGGCGGTGATTGTCCTGGCCACCGTCCTCAATGGTTGGATGAATATCCACCAACTCAATATTAGCGAACATGTTCGCCAAATGCTTTTCGTTCGGGGTGCCTTTGATTTTGTTCATCGTATACCGCGTCTTGACCTGCAGCGATTGGTCCGCGGTTATGTGCCCGAAATGATGAACCGCTTTTTTGATGTCGTTGCCATTCAATCCAGCCTCCAAAAAGCGCTTATGGATTTTAGCACGGCTTTTTTTCAAATGATTTTTGGGCTCTTGCTTCTTTCATTCTACCATCCCATCTTCATTGCCTTGACCTTGATTTTGTTGTTGTTATTCTACTTCGTAATCGTTCTCTTAGGAAAGAAAGCTCTGTACTACAGCATTAAAGAATCCGGTCATAAATACAAAGTGGTGTTCTGGCTCGAAGAAATGGCGCGACTTTCAACGACCATTCGCTTGCTCCCCAGCTTGGAACCCGGAATCCGAAAAATGGATGCCGAGGTCGATGCCTACCTGGAGGACCGCAACGCCCACTACCGTATCCTCAAAATCCAATATTGGGGCCTGGTCATCATGAAATTGCTGGTCATTGGAAGCCTCATGGCCTTGGGGATTATTCTACTCCAAAAACAACAGATCAACCTAGCTCAATTTGTAGCCGCTGAAATTGTGGTTTTGCTGATTATCTCGTCACTCGAAAAAATCATTTTTCAAATGGACTCGATTTATGACCTGATAACCTCCGTAACAAAGGTGGCCCATGTGGCGGATTTACCCTTGAAGGAAGCCTCAACGGTTGCGCCCGAACAACGCTCCGAAATCAAAGCCAAAGGACCCTTGTCCTTATCCCTCAGTAATTTGAGCTTCAAATACGATGATAGCACTCAGTGGAAATTCCGCGACTTGAACCTTCAAGTCCAAGCAGGTCAAAAAATTTGCATTAGCGGTCGCGGTGGCAGCGGGAAAAACACTTTGTTAAAATTATTGACGGGGATTTATAGCGCCTCCCAAGGACAATTGCTGATCGACCAAAAGCCCCTGGAATGGATTGACCGATTAACCCTTAACAAACGTTTGGGGCACTGCTTAAACACCGAAGGGGTTTTTGAAGAAACCCTTTACAACAACATCGATTTAGGCAGCGGCTGCACGGCTGACCAAATTATGCAAGCCTGCAACGAAGTTGGGCTCAAATCGTATCTGGAACATCTGGAAGAAGGGGTCTTCACACCATTGCAATCAGAGGGTTCTCCGCTGTCCGCAACCGCGGCCAAGCGCGTGGTCCTTGCGCGTTCTCTGGTTCATCAACCCGGCCTAATGATTTACGAAGATGTATTTACATCCCTAACCCAAGACGAAAAAGCCGAACTCTACCGAACCCTCACCAACCAGCCCTGGACCTTGGTGGCCTTCAGCAACGATCCCCTTTTGCAACAAGCCTGTGATCTACGTTACGAACTCATCAATGGGCAAATCACGCGACTTTCCTAAGCCTACGTAAAATCCTATGTTGAATTTATCCCCCCAATCGGTTGACAAGGTTTATCCCAAAGAAAACCTCGAATCCTACAAACATGGCGAAAAAACCCGTCCTCCGCACCGAATCCGGCATTGGATCGTGGGCCTGGGAATTCTGGGCCTCATCTTCTTGTTTATGCCTTGGACCCAGAACATCCAAAGCAACGGGTATGTTACAGCCTTGCGGCCGGATCAGCGCCCACAGACCTTGCAGTCCATCATTGGAGGACGCATCGAGAAGTGGTATGTTCAGGAGGGCGATACGGTCCGGAAAGGAGACACCCTCCTTCACCTTTCCGAAATCAAGGAAGCCTTCTTTGATACCTCTCTCTTGCAGCGTACGGCCAATCAAGCAGCCGCAGCAGCTTCCAAGGTCCAGGCCTACCAATCCAAGGTTGATGCCTTGGAGCGTCAACTCAAAGCCCTCCAAGCCAGCAGACTCAACAAGCTGGATCAGGCCCGTAACAAATTAATTCAAGCCAGACTCAAAGTTGAATCCGACAGCAACGATTTGGTGGCCGCACAGACGCAGTTCCAAATTGCCGAGAGCCAATTGGACCGTTCCAATGCCCTCTACAAAGAAGGCCTCCAGCCCATCAACGAGCTCGAAGCCCGACGCCAGAAGGCCCAAGATGCCCGCGCCAAAAGAATCACAGCCCAAAATAATTTACTCAAGTCCCGGAACGAAATCATAAACGCCGAAATCGAAATCAATTCGCTGGATAACGATTACCAGGAAAAAATTGCCAAAGTCAATTCCGAAAGTTTTGCGGCCCAATCGGCTTATTTTGAAGCGGAATCGGAGTTCAACAAACTATCCAACCAATACGCCAATTTTCAATACCGAAACGGGCTCTATTGGGTCTTGGCGCCCCAAACCGGGGTCATCACCAAGTCCCGCAAAACCGGTTTGGGAGAATTGGTCAAGGAAGGCGAGGAGATCATCAGTATTTCGCCCATTCATCCTGAATTGGCCGTGGAATTGTATGTTAGGCCTTTGGATTTACCCCTTTTGCGCAAAGGAAACAGCGTCCGCTTTCTTTTTGATGGGTGGCCCACCCTGGTCTTTAGCGGTTGGCCCGGCCTGAGTGTCGGTAGTTTTGGAGGTGTTGTAACAGCGATTGATGCTTTTAGTTCGGAGAACGGGCTGTTCCGGGTTCTGGTCCGTCCCGATCCCAACGATGTCGCCTGGCCCGAAGCCCTCAGGGTCGGATCGGGGGCCCAGGGCATTGCCCTGCTCAACGATGTACCCATCTGGTACGAAATGTGGCGGCAACTAAACGGCTTCCCGCCGGACTACTACGATATCCGTCAAAAAAACGAGGACAGCAAGGGTCCATCAGTCCAAAATTCAAAAAAATAGAATGCTAGGGCGGTCACATTTTTGTTCAGGGTTGGGGGTTTTGTTTCTGCTGGCGAGTACGGCGTTCGCATCGCAGGGACCCGATGATAGCCTAAGTCTGGAACAGTTCCTGGCCAGGGTTCGGCAGAACCATCCGGTGATCACCCAGGCCCGCATTTTGGCCGATCAAGGGCTGACCCAGATCCGTGAAGCCCGTGGAGCCATGGACCCCCGGGTTAGCCTGATGCAGCAGCGCAAAACCTGGGAAGACCAGCTTGAACTGGGCCTACGGGATTTTGACCTTCGAATACCCACGCTGTGGGGACCCGATATCGTGCTGGGCTACGATCAAAGCGAGGGCTCCAAGGTCAACCCTCAATCCACCTCCCAACCCGGTGGTCAATGGAAAAGCGGTATCCGAGTTCCCTTGGGACGCGAAGGGTGGATCAACCGCCGTCGTACGGATCTCCGCCAAGCATATGCCATGGCCGATATGGCCGCCTCCCAAAGGGACAACCTCATCAACGATATCCTTCTGGATGCCGCTCAGGATTACCATCGCTGGGAAGCCAGCCAACGCCAAACCGATATTTATGTCGAGGCCCTGGGAATTGCCAACGATGTGTTAAACTTTGTCCGTTACGCAGCCGAAATCGGCGAAAGGCCCTTTATCGATACCTTGGAAGCCGGTATCCAACAACGAACTTGGCAACAAAGGTTGGAAGAAGCGAGAATCAAGGAGATCGAAGCCCGCTTTGCCCTGGCCGTTCATTTGTGGGATAG
>JBMOHV010000096.1:0-3864 GCA_049317645.1 Bacteroidia bacterium | reverse complement strand
TTTTTTTCGTTCCAACGCAGGACGGCCGCGTTCTCTTTTTTTTGCCAAGGACCTGGCCACAGGTTCCCCCAAGCCATCCCCAAGAGGAGGCAGAGCATGCCGTTGCCCCAACCGGGCAAAAGCGGCGCAAGGGCCACCGAGCCCAGGGTCACGGCTGCCAAGGCTGCCCAAGGGCGGGGCGCAAGTGGAATGGGTAGCTCCAGGATTTTCATCTCGCGAAGGTACAGCGCCTCGCTTGGCTTGGCCTTGGGTTGTATTTTTGCGTATGTTGTATCCTCTTTGCTTTGAGCCGGTCTACCTGACCAAAATCTGGGGGGGGGAGCACCTCTCCCAAGAACTCGGTCGCGACCTAGCCGGCAAGAAACAAGTCGGTGAGAGTTGGGAATTGTCCGGGGTGGAGGGGCAGGTTTCGGTGGTCAGCGACGGCCCGTTGGTGGGCAAAAGCCTGGACGATTTGGTGGAGCGTTACGGGGCTGATTTGTTGGGGCACCGGGTCATGGCGGTGCACGGCGATCGCTTTCCTCTTTTGTTCAAATTGTTATCAACCGCCCAAGATCTTTCCTTGCAAGTACACCCCAACGATGAACAGGCGGGGCGGATGGTCGGCCCTGGGGCTTTGGGCAAAACCGAAATGTGGGTGATTCTGGGTGCCGAACCGGGGGCTTGCCTTTACAACGGTTTTGTGGAAGGCTACGACGGCCGGGACCTCGCGGAACGCATTCGCCAGGGGCGTCTCTTGGAAGTGGTCCACCGGACCGAAGTGCAGGTTGGGGATGTGTTTTATATACCGGCCGGCCGGGTCCATACCATCGGTGCCGGACTCCTTTTGGCCGAAATCCAACAAAGCAGCGACACGACCTACCGTATCGATGATTTTGGGCGACTGGATGACCAGGGCCAGCCCAGGGCCTTGCATTTGGAGGAAGCGATCTCGGTGGCCCACTGCGATGGGCCTGGCCTGGCCGCCCATCCGCAGCCCTTGGAAGGTTGGCCCGGCAGTCGTTTGGCCCGAGGTCCTTATTTTGAATGCAATCGCTTTGGCCTGAAGGCCGGAGAAGAATGCCAGCGGGCTCACGATGGTTTGGATTCCCCGGTGGTCCTGATGAACCTTAGCGGACAGGCTGTGCTTCGACACCGAAGCGGCCAACGAGTGGTGAACGGTGTTCAAACCCTGATGTTACCGGCATCGGATCCTGGCTACACCTGGCGCGCCGAGACGCCCAGCGAATGGCTGGAAATCTACCTTCCACTTCCAGCGAATTTCACCAACGGGACCGTGCTTGCATGAACGCGTTGGAATCCTCAGCCCATCAGCGCTTTTCGCTGTTCCAAACAGCTGACTTGGGTCGCATGGCCTACGAGCCTGCTTTGCAGGAACAGCTCCAAAAATTTGAACCGATGGTGGCGGCAAAATTGCGCGGCGAACCGGCAACAACCCACGGGGTCGGCTGGGTATTGACCGTGGAACACGAACCGGTTTATACGTTGGGCAAAAGCGGAGACCAAAATCATTTGTTGTTATCCAATCCCGATCTCCAAAGGCTGGGTGCTGAATTTCATCGCAGCAGTCGCGGGGGCGATATCACCTTTCACGGCCCCGGGCAATTGGTGGCCTATCCTATTTTGGATTTGGAGGGCCTCAAACCGGATATCCATTGGTACATGCGCTCCCTCGAAGAATCCATCATTCGAACCCTGGCCCATTGGGGCCTGCAGGGTCAGCGGGACAGCGCTTACACCGGGGTCTGGTTGGATGCAGGTGGGCCTACGGCCCGCAAAATCTGTGCCATGGGCGTTAAAACCAGCCGATGGGTGTGCATGCACGGTTTAGCACTTAATGTGAGCACGCGTTTGGACTATTTTGATTACATCGTGCCCTGCGGTATCGCGGACAGATCCGTGACCTCCATGCACCATGAATTGCTTCGCCAAGGGATGGAAGAAGACCGTTTACCGGCCTTGGGGGATGTGAAAGAAAAGTGGTTGGAAGAATTCCACCAGTGCCTGGAGAGCGGGCTTAGCCGATCCGGGTCTTGATTCTGGCTTTCTTGCCTTTGGCGGCGCGCAGGTAAAACAAGCGAGCCCGGCGAACCACACCGCGGGAAACCACGTCTACTTTCTCAATGAAAGGGGATAGGGTGGGGAAAATACGCTCCACCCCAATACCGTTGGATATTTTGCGGACTGTGAAGGTTTCGTTCGCTCCTGGGTTGCGGCGTTGAAGGACGACGCCCTGAAAAACCTGGGTTCTTTCCTTGCTACCCTCACGGATTTTGTAGTAAACAGCGACCGTGTCGCCGGCCTGAAAAGTGGGCAAATCGGTGCCGTTTTTTTGGCTTTCGACAAAGGATACCGGGTCAAGAACAGTGCTCATGGCGTTTCGTTTAGCGTAGCGGGAGAGAAAAACCTCCGCAAAGGGTTGCAAATATAAGCGATTTGTGGCCGTATGCAAGGCTGTGCCTGCTTTTTTGGCCTAAGAATCCCCTTCGGAACGATCCAAAAGATCGGGCCTGCGTTCACGGGTTCTGCGAAGGGCCTCCTCGTGCCGCCATTGCCCAATGCGGGCCTCGTGTCCGCTCCGTAGGATTTCGGGGACCTCCCAGCCTTTGTAGACCGGTGGCCGGGTATAATCGGGGGGCGCTACCAATCCGTCCTGGAAGGAATCGGTGAGGGCGCTGCTTTCGTCGCCCAGAACCCCGGGCAGTAGGCGGACCACGGAATCGGTTAGGATGGCAGCGGCCAATTCGCCCCCGCTCAGGACGTAATCGCCCACCGATACCTCCATGGTGCAGAGGTGTTCCCGCACCCTTTCATCCACGCCTTTGTAATGACCGCAGAGGAGGATGAGGTTGCCCTCCAGGGCCAAACGATTGCAGAGGTTTTGGTTGAGCTGAAGTCCATCCGGGCTGAGGTAAATGACCTGGCTGTAGGAGCGCTCTGATTTCAATTGCTCCAGGCATCGGTCGATGGGTTCAATCATCAAAACCATGCCCGCCCCGCCTCCGTAAGGGGCGTCGTCAATGGCTTTGTATTTGCCGGTCGCGTAATCGCGCAGGTTATGCACCACGATTTGGGCCAGGCCTTTGCGCTGAGCCCTGCCCAGGATGCTGTGATGCACCAGGCTGTCCAGCAATTCGGGAACGGCGGCCAAGATATCAATCCGCATCGGGGTGGTGCTTTTCGTCGCTATCAGCCGCAAGGTAGAGGTCCAACAAGCCATCCGGGAGGGAGACTTCCAATTCTCGGTTGGTTGGATTCCATTGACGGACAAAATCCGGAACCAAAGGCAGGTAAACCGCTTGTTCGTTGACGGTGAATTCCAAAAAATCTTGGGGGGGGCGCCGGTGCAAGCGCACCAAAGGGGCCCGTAATCCGATCTGGGGGTCGATCAAAAAGGCGCCAGGGAGGTCTTCCTCCTCAAAACCCCATGCCGAACCCGATGAAACAATCGGCGTGAGGCGTACGCCCTCGATACCCACCCGGCTTTTGACCAAAGGCTGTACATCCTGAGGGCTGTTCAAGCCTTCGAGGTGGAGAATGAGCCCGCCAGGAACCTTGAATTGAGACTCAAGGCAACGATAAGGGACCTTCTGCCCCCTGGTTTCGAGCCAAACATGCTCAAAGCGGGGTGGCCATTGGGACTTGGAAACGGCTGTATCCAAATGCACCAGCAAACGACCGTTCAGGCCGTGCGGTTTTTGGATGAAACCAACCCAGGTCGGCGAACCCGCGGGGGCTTTCAACAAAAAAAAAGGTTTATTCAGCGTCCGCTGCGGCTTCGGGAGCCTGTTCAGCAGGAGCCTCGTCGGCAGCAGGAGCCTCGTCGGCAGCAGGAGCCTCGTCGGCAGCAGGAGCCTCGTCGGC
>JBMOHV010000095.1:0-3906 GCA_049317645.1 Bacteroidia bacterium | reverse complement strand
CTCAAAGGTAGGTATGTTGGAGGCATTTTTGAGTCGAAGGATGTTTTGGGCCAGGTCATGGGCGTTTCCGTTCTCAAAAAGGTAGCCATTGACCCCGTTTTGGACGATTTCGCGGTTGGCCGGGAGATCGGAGGCGATGACGGACTTGCCGTAACTCAAACCCATCATGAGGACCCCGCTGTTGTAGATGCGGCGGTAGGGGATGACCAGGGCATCGCAGGCCTTGAACAAGGAATCCCGCTCTTGATCACTGATATACCGATGGTGCAGGTGAATTTGGTTTTGAACGGAAGGCTCCACCAACGATTCAATCATGTCCTGGGGGTCCACATCCCGGGCGCTGCCTGCAATCATCAAGTGAATATCCGGGTCATGGACCAGGTTCATGGCCTCCAGCAGAATATCCAGGCCCTTGGACTCTTTGATTTGTCCAAAAAACAGAAGGGCCATGGTTCCTTCCTTTATTTGAAGCTCTTGGCGGGCCTGTGCCTGCGTTGGGACGGGCAGGGGTAGGTCCAGAAAGTGCCCATGACGGAGAACGGTCAGTCGATCCTTGAGTCCGGGTGCATGGTGCAGCAATTCATCCGCCGCCGCTTGGCTGAAGGTGTAGGCATGGTGGCAACCGCGACCCAGAATCCGTCTACGCAAAAAACTGTCTAGACGGTCTTTGAACCAATTTTGAGGGGTTGATTGGTCCAGCCTTTCGACATCGTGTATCAGCAGGTGTATGCGTTGACCATGCCATCGGGCCAACTCCAAAACCAGCGCCTCGCGCAGGCCTCCCTTGAAATAATGAAAAATAAAATGTCGCGAACCTTCCCGACGAATTCCTTGAAAGGCACGAAGGATGCCAAGCGCATACCTCAGGGTGGCTTTTGACTTGCTGACGCCTGCCGACTCGAAAGTGAAAACCTGGCGGACTCCCGAATCATGGGGCACTTCAAAGTTGGTGTACAACGTGTTCGCAACACCGAGTTTACAGAGTTCGCGGTGCATTCGCACGGAGAAATAATCCATTCCGGCTTTGCGGCCGACATAGTCCAAAATAGCGCTCTTGGTCATGGGTTAGGACTTCAAATTTTGGGGCGAAGGTGCAGAGGATGCAGCGTATGTTGTCGGCATCAAGGACAAGCTATAGCCTGCTTGTACAAGAACACCCATCAGGGATAGGGGATACATGGATGCCTCCGAAAACAAAGAAATCCCCCATTGCAAATAAAGCAAAAGCGCAGCGAATGAATCAAATTCATAGAGGTGACGCAAAAAGACAACCCAACTTAATCCCCATAGAATGAGCCCAATCCATCCAAACTGACCTACGATGGAAGCCCATGCACTATCGCCCAGATGATGGTCGCCCAGACGATGGCTGAGCACGGCAATCTGGCCATGGTTCGCCGCGCCCTCACCCCACCATGTTCCTTGATTCACCGTTGCCTGGATGGCTTCCCAATGATTTTGGAGGCCTAGATGATAGGGCGATAACCCAATAATCAGGACTACCAACAACAGAGGCGCCGCAAGAATTCCCCCATGAAGAATACGAGAAAATCGCTGGGCGTTTTTCGCAGAAAATTGGGGAGGCATTCCATTCCAAAGGACCCATGGCAGGATGGTTAGAAATTGAAAAAGGGCACCTTTGCTATACGTCAGCCACAAAATAGCCAAGCCAACCGACGCCATCGACCAAAACACCAAACGTGGTAGCGAACGAAAATGGAGGATCCACAGCGCCATGCCCCATGCCCAAAAATGCCCGTTGTTCACGGGGTCCAAAAAAAGCCCCGCCATCCTGACCAAGCCCGTGTGAACCGGTTCAATCCATTGTTCGGGTATGGGGCCTTCTAGGCAAATGTTCTTGACAACAAAGTACAATTTGCACCATTCCAATTGATGGGCGATGGTCAATCCGTAGATCCCCAAGGAACCGACCGCCATCAGTCCTAGGGTTCGGGTCATGCCGGTCCTTCGTTCTTGGGCATTGGATGGATCCAAATGCGCCATGGCATAGCCCAGCCAAACCAAGAGCACCGGGTACAACCATATCCGCATGGAGGACACCCATTCCATGGCATTCCCTTGGAGCCCAACATGTTGAAGGAGGCTGTATCCTGCCAAAAGAACAAACCCGCCCAAGCCCAGCAGGGGTTTCCAAAATGCGGCCGTTGGCAGAGTGCCCGCCTTCCATAATTGGAGCCCCAAAAACAGGGCCACAAGGCCGGCGAAAAAATCTTTGGCGCCCAGATAAAGCCAACGATGCAGCGGAAAATATCCCGCATAAACTGCGGATAAGGTCGTCAAGGCGGCGATGCAAATCAGGTAAAGCCACGCATTTTTGCCAGGAACGGTGAAGCGATTCTTCATAACCCAAAGCAAATGTATCGAAATTTAGGAATGAACAAGTATGCGCGCTGGGGGGCTTGGTGCCTGCTTTGGTCCCTCTGCTTTTTTTCATGGAACGGGATTGCCGCCCTGGCTTCGTCCAAGGTCCCGGGGAGGGCTTCATCAAAAGGCTGGTTTGCAAGCTCTTATGCGTTGACCATGGCGTTGGATACCCTGGGCTTGGTCGAGAATCCTCGTTTGGGGGGTGCCCGCGCTGGTTTGCCTTGGCGTGGAACGGTGTTGATGCAGTTGCAGGCGGGGATCGGTGCCAAGGCCAAGGTGGCGCTTGACCTGGTAGGGGAATGGAAAGTCGAATCCGTTCGATGGGAAGGGAGGGACTTGCCGTTTCGGTATGGATCCGGTCGCCTTGAATTCAGCATGCAGGGGTACAAGCCCGGGGCGGTGCATTCGGTGGAGGTACTTTATTCGGGGTACCTGGTGCCGGCCGCCAAGCCGCCGTGGCAGGATGGGTTGGTGGTGTCAGCGGACAGCCTGGGGTATCCCCGGCTGGGCATGACTTGCCAAGGCTCCGGGGCCCGATCGTGGTGGCCCTGCTTGGACGATGCGGCGCAGGAGCCGGATAGCCTGTCATTGACCATGAGCTTCCCAGCCTACGCGGCTCCATCGCAGGCCCCCGCTTTGCGAAACCCATCGGCTGTTCCGGGCAAGCCCGCCCTGCTGGACCTGGTAGCCAACGGTCGTCGGGTGGCGGATACCGTCGTCGGAAACAGGCGCACCGTGACATGGAACGTGACCCAGCCTATTAATTTATACAATGTTACATTTAATATAGGTCGCTATGCGCGTTTTGTGCAGCCCTATGCGGATCCCCAGGGTGTGGAGCGCGAGTTGGAATTTTTTGTGAGCCCCGAAGACCTGAACAAGGCGCGCTCACACATGGCTCAATCGGTTGATATGATGAGTTGTTACGAAAAAACACTGGGGCCATACGCCTTTTGGAAAGACGGATACAAAGTGATTCAAAGTTCCTACTTGGGAATGGAACATCAAAGCGCTGTAGCCTATGGAAACGGGTTTCGTAACAACGAATGGGGCTTTGATTTTATTTTGGTGCACGAGAGCGGTCACGAATGGTGGGGAAATTCGGTAAGTGCCTCGGATCCATCGGATTGGTGGATTCATGAAGGCCTCACGACCCTGATGGAAGCTGTTTTTTTGGAATGCCGGGACGGGAACCGAAAACAAGCCGATGCCTACATGGTCCGTATGCGGCGCAAAATCCAAAACCAAAAACCCATGCAGGGTCCCCGGGGTCGTCGATTTGCGGCGCATGATGTTGATATTTATTACAAAGGGGCCTGGATGTTTTACAGCCTACGCAACAGCGTGGGCAACGATTCACTGTGGTCCGCGACCTTGGGTTCGGCGTATCAAAAGTTTGCCTTGCAGACAATTTCCACCGAGCAAATGGTGGATCATTGGGCCCAAGGGTTGGGGCCTCGCTATGCAGGGACCCTGCATTGGTGGCTGAACCATGCGGAATGCCCTGTTTTGGAATGGGAA
>JBMOHV010000094.1:0-4091 GCA_049317645.1 Bacteroidia bacterium | reverse complement strand
AAAACCTGCGAGGCGCCTAAAACCTGCGAGGCGCCTAAAATCTGCGAGGCGCCTAAAATCTGCGAGGCGCCTAAAATCTGCGAGGCGCCTAAAACCTGCGAGGCGCCTAGGTCTTGCAATGGTCTAAATCCCGCGGGATGGATCCCACCTCTCCAGGTATTCCGCAACGCGCTTGACAAACATGCCACCCAAGGCACCGTCCACCACCCGATGGTCGTACGAATGGGACAAAAACATCATGTGACGAATTCCGATAAAGTCCCCTTGAGGGGTTTCGATAACCGCAGGCCGTTTTCTAACAGCACCTACCGCCAGAATAGCCACCTGAGGTTGCGCAATAATGGGGGTTCCCATCACATTCCCAAAGGTTCCAACATTGGAGAGGGTAAAGGTTCCGCCCTGAATTTCTTCGGGTTTTAGTTTGCCGGTACGGGCCCGGCGGGCCAAATCATTGACTCTTTTGGTGAGACCCACCAAGTTCAGTTGATCGGCATGGTGTATGACCGGAACAATCAAATTGCCCGATGGCAGGGCCGCCGCCATGCCGATATGAATTTCTTTGTGCTTGAGAATACGGGTTCCGTCCACCGAAATATTAATCATCGGGTAATCCTGGATGGCCTTTACAACGGCTTCCACGAACATGGGCGTGAAGGTGAGTTTCTCGTTAAAACGCTTTTCGAATTCAGCCTTGTGTTCTTCGCGCCAGTAATGCAAATTGGTGACATCCGCCTCCACAAAGGAGGTTACATGGGCCGAAATCCGTTTGGAGGCCAGCATGTTTTCGGCAATCAATTTGCGCATGCGGTCCATTTCGATAATTTCGACCGAACCACCGTTCTCCTCTCGGTCAACCATACCGCGAACTGAAATCTCCTCGGGCAACGCGCTAACAGCCGCCAGGGTTGAAGGGCTGAGAGGAGGGTTCGTGGGTTGGGAGGCGGACGGCACCTGGGCCACGGCTTGGGCTGCTTGACGACCGTTGCTTAGGTAGTTGAGCAAATCTTTTTTGGTGAGCCTTCCCTGGTCTCCGGTGCCAGGTATGGCATCCAATTCAGCCATGGGCAGGTTTTCCTGACGGGCAATGCTCAGGACCAAGGGTGAATAAAAGCGACCCGTTGGGGGTTGAGGAGCAGGGCTTCCAGGATTTATAACGGGGACCGGAGCGGGCACAAAAGGCACCTCGGTCGGTGATGGACCTGTTGGGGCGGCCGCCAAGGTTGGTTGGGCAGCCGATGCGGAAGCCACAGGCATCGTGGGAGCTGCGGACGGGGCCGCAACGGTTGCAAGGGGTGCGGATGGAGTGGTCGATTCGGAAGCGTCTTCCAAAATCGCCAAAACAGCCCCAACCTTGACCACAGCGCCCTCTGCATGAAGAACCTCAACCAAGCGACCACCGACCGGTGTAGGCACCTCGGAATCCACCTTATCCGTGGCAATTTCCAAGACCGCTTCGTCCCGTGCTACCTGATCACCGGTTTGTTTCAACCACTTGAGCACGGTCGCCTCTGTAATACTTTCACCCATTTTGGGCATAACCAATTCAAATCGAGCCATGAGGCAAATTTAGGGAGTTTTGGGGGCAATCGTGGTTCCTTCATCAATCGCATGACCACTTAGAAGTCGCCACAACAGAAACAAAGCCATCATCACAGCGCGTTCCACGACCAGGTCCCGGCCCGTGCCCAGCGACCGGTGGTAAACCCTCGAAAAACCCGGTCCGTGGATTCCAAAATAAACCGTACCAACCGGCTTGTCGGGGGATCCACCGTCTGGCCCCGCAATGCCACTGATGGCCACGGCATAATCGCAGCCAAGCAAGCGACAGGCCTCCTCCGCCATGGTCCTGACGACCGTTTCGGAGACTGCACCGAAGGCCTTCAAATCCTCGGTTTGGACTCCCAAAAGGTCGGACTTGAGGTCGTTGTGGTAGGCCACCAAACCACCCCTGACATAGGCGGAGGCCCCGGGAACCTTCAGCAATCGAGCCGAAAGGGCCCCGCCCGTGCAGCTTTCGGCCAGGCCCAAACACTGGCCCGATTGTAACAAAAGAGACCCGATACATGCTTCCAAAGACGCTTCGTTCTCGCCATAAACATGGCCGGGCAAGAGTTCTCGGATTTCCGCAGCGGCCTGATCAACACGACTTTCCAACGTCTCGGCCCAACCCGATTCCGAACCAGCATCCACCCATTCGTCGGGATAGGCACTTAGTCGCAATCGAACCACGCCTGGCCTGGGCAAATAAGCCAGTCGGATTCCCATTGGCTTCCATCGTAATTCCCATTCTTTCAATTTCTTGGCTATACTAGATTCAACCAAACCTGCAGTCATGAGCGTGCGGTGAACCATGGCCCTTAGCCTACCGGTCGATTGGGCCCAGGGAATCAACGAATGTTGAATGATGTATTGGAATTCGTAGGGGACACCCGGCAAAGCGATCGTGGTAACCCCGTTTTTTTGCCACATCATACCTTGAGCGGTTCCAAGGGGATTATGCAATTGCTGAGCATTATCGGGCAAATCGGCCTGAGCCAGATTCATGGGGCCGGGTTCTCGGCCTCTGTCACGAAACCAATCGCTAATTTGTTGCTCTATCTTAGAATCTCTAACCAACTTACCACCAAAGTATTCTGTAAGAATTGGTTTGGTTAAATCATCGGATGTTGGGCCCAGCCCTCCGCTCAAAACCACCAGTTCGGCCAAGGATTGCGCCCGTTCAAGAGCATTCCGAATTTCGTTTTCTCGATCACGAACGGTCCATTTGCATATCAACTCTATTCCTTCGGCCCCAAATACCTGACCCAAAAAAGCGGCGTTGGTGTCCACCACCTGTCCCAAGAGAACCTCGTCCCCCACGACGATATAAACTGCTTTCATACGTTGACCCAAAACTAAGGTCTCTCAACCTCCGTATTTTCGCTTTGTGTTAAACCTTCGACTTTGGACATTCTGCTGGGGCTTGGGCGCTTTCATGGGCCTATCCCAGGATATTCTAGGCCAAACAGCCCCGATTTTGGGTCGCAGTTGCGCCCCTTTGGCCGGTGATACCCCACGGTATGCCCGCATGGCCAATCCCAATGCTCTGGCCTTCGTTCTGAATCAAAACGGAGCTTCCAGAACCTGGGATCTAGCAAATAACCTGGTATCCAACGAGTCCGAGGTGGTCCGCTATGTCAATGCCACCCAATCTCCTTATTTTCTATTGTTTGGAAATTATGGCCGAAAAACCGCTGACAGCAGTTCTCTTTTTGAATTTCTGGGGCTCCCTCCCCAATTACCAATTCCGGGCCTGGACTCCCTGAATTTGCCTTTGACCAACCTGTACGATTTTTACAACCTGAACAACAACCGTTGGGCCAAGACCGCCCAGGGTATCGGTCTTTTGGGACTCCCCCTGCCCGTTTTCTACAGCGATCCGGACGAGTTGCTTTCTTTTCCTTTGCAATACGGGGATCGGGATACCAGCACTTTTGCTTTTAGCATCAACATCCCCACCATCGCCGAAATACGGCGGCAAGGTCAACGGTTTACGGTCGTCGATGCCTGGGGGACCTTGCGCACCCCCTACGGCCAATTTCCCAGCCTGCGCGTTCGCAGTCGCCTCACGATTACAGATAGCATCATCTTAGCAGGGTCCGCCCCCGTTGGCCTTCCCACCCGCACCGAAATCGAGACCTCTTGGTACACCAACGAAACCAATCAGCGCGGTCCTATGCTAAGGATCTTGGAACGCAGCATTCTGTTTTTTCCACCCACGATTCAAGAAGTCTGGTACCGCGATCGTTACCGGGCTCCGTTACCACCGCCTCCCCCTCCTTTGACCGATCCTGGCAACGTGGTTTTGTACCCCAATCCATGCAGTGGGATCCTGAACCTGGGCCTGCATCCCCTCGATGCCTGTGAGCGTGTTCGCTTTTGGAATGCCTCGGGCCAGGTAGTGCTGGTCTTGGAGCAACCTGGCACCCGAATCGAAGGATTGGAATACCAGCTTGCAGCTGGCTTTTACCGTGTCGAGGTAACGGCTGCTTACGGTGTCTATTCCAAAAAAATCCTGCTCATCCCTTGAACAGAACGCCCCAGTTTTCCTC
>JBMOHV010000093.1:0-4102 GCA_049317645.1 Bacteroidia bacterium | reverse complement strand
GCTCCCAGTCCGTTAACATTGATTTAGCCGGAAAGACCCTCTTTTCTAATTTGTCTTTTGTTATAGACTCTATCTTTATTCCTGGCGGAACGCAGCCGGTGGCTATTTCCTTGAGTCAAACGATTGCAATCAATGTTCTAGGATCTGGCCTTCGGGTCAATTCGGCCGTGGCCCAGATACCCGGCCAAAACCTGGGGAACGATACTTCGACGGTCGCTTTCAACATGCCCAACAACGAAGAAATTTATGAGATCTTGTTGGATTCGGGGAGTCTGGATCTCAGTTTCAATTCCTCCCTGCAGCTCGGCATTGCCTGCACACTCCAAATTCCCGGCATTCGGGACTTGGCCGGGCAATCGATCCTCCGCAACTTTGTGATTCAAGCCGGACCTCCTGGCAACCTTAACATCGACCTAACCAACAAAATCATTGACCTCAAGCTTTTGAGCCAGGGTTTTAATCAATTGCAAATCCTTTTTGCCAAGGCCATTCAGCCTTCGGTGGGGAATGTTAGCATCGATCAAAACGACTCCATCCAGTTCACCTACGCCCTCAACAACCTCAAGTTCAATTATGTCAAAGGGTATTTTGGGCAGAAGGATATCAGCTCCAGCCCCAGCGCGGTTGATTTGGATCTGGCCACCCTCAAGGACCTAGGTGGCACCTTCTTCCTAGCCAATCCCGAACTCAAACTCAAGGTCCAAAACAGCATCGGTGCGCCATTGAATTTGGATCTGAACCTGAGCGGTCGCAAAGCCGGCCAAAGCCCGGTCTTCTTGAATTCACCCAACCGGGCCATACCCCATCCAACGGTTCTTGGTAGCACCGCAACCGGTGAGATATCGTACAACCGTAACAATTCCTCGCTGCCTCAGCTGATTTCCATGCCACCGGATTCCATCCTGGCCGCTGGTGATATTCGGCTGAATCCATCGGGTGCCACCGATACCAACTTTATCACCAAAAATTCTTTTATTCAGCTGGGTGTCGAGATGGAAATGCCTTTTGAACTGAGTGCGAGTGGGGTCGGATTCGGCGATACCCTTGAATTTGACGGGGCGGTCTTTGAGTCCCTCAAAGCGGCCACCCTTGTTTTCAAAACAATCAACGGATTTCCTTTTGATTTCAACGCACGGTTCACCTTCATGGACTCCACCTATGCGCCACTGTTCAGCGATAGCCTAAGCCTCATGGAAGCCGCCATCATCAACGCCGATGGCGAGGTGATTGACACCAAGTCGAACATCAGCCGTCTTAGCATGGACGAGTCCAACTTGATCCCGGTCCGTCGTGCCAAATACTTGACCGCACGCCTGACCATGCAGACGCCCCAAAACGGCACCCGCGTTGTCAAGCTTTTCTCGGATTATTCCATTATTCTCAAAGTCGGCATCGAAGCCAAAGTTGACGTCCAACTCTAAGCCATGAAAAAAATATTTTTGACTCTCCTCGGCCTGGCCGGATTCCATGCCCAGGTCGGCGCTCAGTTTGCCTCCCCCACCATGGCTGGCTTTCGGTCCATGCACCAAAGCCTGCACACGGCTCCCGCAACCTTGCCGGATTACAAGTTCTACTTGGCTCTGCCGCATTTGGATATTCGGGTTGATAACAACTTTGCCTTGAACGATTTGTTCACCCCGGACGGCGATTCTCTGCGCTTGGATTTGTCCAAATGGACCAGCGCCAATACCGGTCCCCTTCAATTGCAATTGAGCCAAAACGTCCGGCTTTTGGATGTGGGCTTTGCCTTGTCCCGCAAGAATTACCTCTACTTTGGGAGTTCCGTTCAATTGAACCAAAACATTGCTTTGCCTACCGGGCTCTTGCAGTTTGCCGAGGTAGGGCGTACCCTGGACATGAATGGTCTGGACTTGAATGTTACGGCTTTGGCGGAATACCATGCGGGTATGGTCCAGAAAATTGGGCCCTTTACCTTGGGTTTTCGATACCGCATGCTGAACGGTCTGTTCAATCTCCAAACCGTCCGCAGCGACCTCCGCCTCGATATGTCGTCGGACTCCATTCAGATGCAGACCGACCTCGAAATGAGGGCTTCCAACCTGCAGGATCAGGATGCTACCGGTATGCCGCTTTCGGGTAAATTTCCGGATATCTCCAGTCTGGTTCCCCTTTCCGAGAACAAGGGTCAATCCATGGATTTTGGTTTGGGTTATACGTTCCGGGATAAGCTCAGTGTGGATGTTTCCTTGCTTAACATTGGAAATTCCATCACCTGGAAAAGCAATTTAAGCACCTACACCTCCAAGGGGCAATTTCATTATACCGGCCCAATCGTCAATATCGGAGTCGATAGTGCAGGCAACGCCTTCCAGGGAATCGCGGATACCATCACCGCCCAAATCGAAGAAAACCTAGGACTCGATACGCTGGGCTCCTCCACCTCCTACACCACCTCGATGACCGAGCAAATGTTGGTGCACTTGAATTTCCGGCCCTACAAATTCCTAGGCATTGGTTTGATTTACCGCCGTCCTTTGAACGATGTTCAACTGTTCAGCGATGCTGCGATGATTGCGCCCTATGTAGACCTGCGCTGGGGTAAATTGCTATCGACGCGGGTTCATTACAGCAGTTCCGAAAACCGTCAGAGCCTTGGCGGCCTTGTTGCCCTGCGCTTGGTGGGACTTCAGGTCAGTGCCGGTGTCGAGAGCATTGATATGTTCTCCGAACAAAGCTCTACCCGGTTCTTCCAATTCCAGGGAGGGCTGTCCTTGTGCTTTGGTTACCGCAAGCCCAAGAAGGCCTAGGGTTTTGCGACGCAGCGAACCGAGAAGGCGGATCGTCTAAATCCGTCCATCATAAACAGTCCGGGCTGGCGTCCATCCACAAAGCGCGCCCAGAGTCCGTTGATACCGCTGGGGGTACTGCTCCACCAGTAGGCATAGGCCCCCAGACCTCCGTAGGTTCCATCCCCGCCACGAAAGCCGGCAGGTAAACCCCGAAAATCTTTTTCATCACGGCCTCCCCAACCGGGCAACCAACCTTGGCGGGCTTTGAGCAAGGCGCCCGCCTCCTTTTCTCCCCCCAGCTCTTGGGTCAAAGCCGACCATTCATCGTGGGTGGGCAGCCTCCACCCGGTGGGACACAAGCCACGCTGATCCTGCACCGCATACCCGTTGTAGAGTTTGCCCCAAGGCGCAGGGCTCGAGCTATTGCTGTCGGGGTGGGCATAGGCTCCGCGCTCCAGGTTTGACCAGGCGGCTGCATCCGCGGTCCCGTCCGGAATGAGGTCCCCGTTGCGGTAATGCGTAACCGACAAATTCTCTTGCATCCATCGAAGGCCTGCGATCTGTACGGATGGATAATCCTTGGCATCCTTGGTTTGGGCAAAAGCAATCGCACCGGTCCCCAAAACCAAAAACAAGGCCCCTCTCAAAACCAACATCGAACGAAGATTCGTGTTTTGTTATTTTTTGATTTCATTCCAAAAATCCTCCAATTCCCCCTGCAGGCAACGGACCGAAAATCCATAACCGCGATGAAAAAAGTACTTCTTGACTTGGTTGTTTTTGTAGTAAACATTGCGTAGCCAGGCATCGGTACCGGCGGTAGGGGTGCTGCTCCACCAATTGGCGCTTTCGGTTAAAGCAAAAAAGGGCGCTGCGGTTTTTTCGATATTCCAATGAATGCGGTACCCGCCGGGCAAGGCCGTGAAACCGCTGGAATTATTGGCTTCGACAGCCTCCTCCTTCCAACCTTCGGCGGTTTTGAGCCAGGGGCCTGCATTGACGCTCTCGGCACCCCCCATTTGCAACAAATAGGCCGAGGTATCCAAGGCATTAATCAAAAGAGTCCATTCTTGGTCCGAGGGCAGGTGCCAGCCGAGCGGTGCCAGCCCGCGGCTATCCTTGAGGGCAAACCAATTGTACAACCTGCCATAAACGGCCCCGTTGGCAGGATCGTTGTTGTAGTAACACCAGGCCGGGGTTTCGTTTTCGGCGGCAGCCATCCAAGCCGAATCCCCTGCGGCCTGCGGTATCGTGTCTCCGTTCCGAAAGGTCACGACATCCAAGTTCCGCTGCATCCAAGTTTGCGTCCCGATGGTCACGGTGGGAACGGAGGTTTCGGTTTTGGGGGCCTG
>JBMOHV010000092.1:0-4186 GCA_049317645.1 Bacteroidia bacterium | reverse complement strand
CCCAAGGAACCCGGCGAGCAAAAGAAGGAACTTGGCTTTCATCTCCTAAAATTAGGGCCAAAAGAGGGGGTACCTTTTTAATTTTAAGCAAAATTTGACTATGGCATCCCCCCTCATGGAATGCGTTCCCAACTTCTCGGAGGGCCGCCGCAAAACAGTAATTGACAAAATTTCGGCGGCCTTTGGGTCGGTTGAAGGAACTCGCCTGCTCGATGTGGACCCTGGTCAGGCGACCAACCGCACCGTGATGACCCTGGTAGGTTCTCCGGCCTCTGTGGTCGAAGCGGCGTACAGGGCGATCGCCGAAGCAGCCGCGTTGATCGACATGCGAGAGCATCGCGGTGAACACGCCCGCATGGGGGCCACCGATGTTTGTCCGTTGATTCCCATTGCGGGGATGACGGTTGAAGAAGCCGTGGAATGGTCCCGTATCCTGGCCGAAAGGGTGGGTCGATTGCTGGGTATCCCGGTTTACCTCTACGAATATTCGGCCACCGCACCCCACCGAAGGAATTTGGCGGATATCCGAGCGGGCGAATACGAAGGATTGGCAGCGCGCATGAAAACAGAGGGGTGGGTTCCGGACTTTGGACCATCCGATTTCAATCCCCTGAGTGGGGCAACGGTGATAGGCGCCAGGGATTTATTGGTGGCCTACAACGTGAATCTTAACACTGTTTCGACACGGCTGGCTAATTCGGTCGCCTTTGACGTCCGCGAAGCCGGTCGTGTGCTGCGGGATGGTCATCCGGTAACCGGAAAAATCCGGACCGATGCCCAAGGCGAGCCCCTTCGGCAACCCGGGACCTGCAAGTCTGTCAAGGGGGTGGGGTGGTATATCCCTGAATACCAGACAGCTCAGGTGTCCATGAATCTGACCCGATTGTCGGATACCGATTTGCACGAAGCCTACGAAGCGGTCTGGGATTCGGCCCAGCGTCGGGGATTGCGGGTCACCGGTTCCGAATTGGTGGGCCTGGTTCCGCTGGACAGCATGCGCAAAGCAGGCAAGTATTTTCTAAAAAAAGCGGGACGTTCCGCCGGGGCCTCCGATGCCGAGTTGATTGAGTCGGCGGTTCAAAGTTTGGGCTTGCGGCAGTTGGGCCCCTTTGATCCCCAAAAAAAGATTATTGAATACGCCATGCAAGCACCCAGAGGTCGTCTGGCCAGCATGCCTTTGGGTGATTTGGCCGATTTGACAGCCAGCGATGCACCCGCTCCCGGTGGGGGTTCCGTTGCAGCCGCCATGGGAGCGCTGGGTGCCGCCCTTGGGGCCATGGTGGCCAACCTTTCGGCCCACAAAAGAGGTTGGGAAAACGACTTGGATTTTTATTCCCAATTAGCCGAAAAACTTCAGGACTCCAAAGAAGGTTTTTTGGTGTTGGTGGACAAGGATACCGAGGCCTTTGAGGGCGTGATGAAGGCTTGGGCTCTGCCCAAGCAAAGCCCTGAGCAGCAGGCCGAACGCAAGGCGGCTCTCGATGAAGCCAACCTCGAAGCACTCAGGATTCCTTTGGAAACCATGGAAGCCGTGGATCGCCTTGTTCCGTTGTTACAACAAATCCTTCTCAAAGGAAATCCCGGTTCCCGTTCCGACGCGATGGTGGGCTTGTTGGCCGCGAGGGCCGCGTTGGAAGGTGCCTATTGGAATGTGAGGATCAACGCCGGTCCCCAAAAGAGCCGAGACCCGCAGGCCGATCAGGGCTTGAACCGGGCCCTGGACCTGCGGCAATCCTGCAACGCCGCTGTGGATGCGGCCTTGGCTCAAGGCGAAGGCCTTTTTGAATAAGTGACCCATGGAGACTTCACCCGGTCTAGCGGGCCAAGGGTCGCAGGTCCCCGGCCTTGACGGGGGGGTAACTTCGTCTTCGTTCCTCCAAGACGCGTAGGGAGATTTGTTGAAGATCAAATTGGGGGCGAACCCCTGCCAAAAATTTCGGAGCTTCTTGGAGCAAAGACAGAGGGGTGTAGGTTCCTCGAGGACCGCCTAGGTACCGAGCGCGTTTTAGTTGTTGATCTTGAAATTCAAAAACAGCCCGGGCCGATTCGGTCCGACTCAAGGCCGACCAAAGGCTGTCCGGACCCCGGGTCCAATAAAGCGTGACCGTATTGCCAATTAATTCAAAATCGCGCAGGTTGTTGGCGGTCATTCGTGCCTGGGCTTTTTGGCCGGCCGCTTGGTGGTAAAGGGGCCAGGGTAGGGTATCGGCCTTTTCGCAGAGGCCCGTGCTTCCCTCAAAGTCCAAGGTGCTCAGGCTGTCCCCCATGTTTTTCCATAGCAGGCCGGTGGATTCCAGTTGTTGAGGTCCTTGCCAGGCCAGAATGGAGCCTTTGGCCTGCAGGGTTTGGCTTTGCCGGTCCAAAAACAGGGTTGCACTTCGGAACAACCAATTCCCGTGGGCCAGCAAGGATGTATCGTTGGTCCAAAGGATCAATGAATCGGTGGGGGTCGGCATCCATCCCGCCAAACTTTTGGTGACCCATTCCAAGGCGGGTTGCACCGATTCATCCAGAAGCCGAACCCGTCCCAAAGCCCAAATCCCTTGGCGACCCACGCTTTTTCGGGGAACCGGAGGCAATGACGGGAGCTTTCGTGCCGAATCCAGCCCCAGTAGATCGCCTTGGAGGGTGATTTTTCGCTGAAGGTCCAACCATTGGGCTTGTCCCAAGGCCCGGTAGGCACCGAATTTCTGGTCCAGTTGGAGGGTATCGCCTGCAACGAGGTATCGATTTTGGAGCAAAGCCAGGGTCGGAGACGCAAGGGAATCGCCCGTTGTTGGAACACGGTAAAGAAGGACTTTTTGGGATTTTAATTGGTAGGTTCCACCATCCCCTTGCATGCTTCCTTGAAGACCCACCATTCGGGACGGGGCCTCCAAGACCAGGCAGTCGGGCAGGGCCAGGTAGCGACAAGCCTCGGTTTGTAGGTCCAGTTCGGGGTGACGAATCACGACTTGTTTTTTGAACCGGTAATCTTTGCGGTTCAGGTCGCCAAAGCCGTAACGGCTTTCGATCCTCAGGGCCCCTTGGCGCAAAACGCCCCCCTGTTCGTAGACCGCTTCGGAGCTCTCGGTGAACAGACGCAGGGACGGGGTCTCCAAGGACCAATCCCCTTGTTTGCACCGGACGTCCTCCTCAAAAAACGCCACTTTGTTGGCTGTATTCCATAGCAGGCGTTCGGATTGAATCCGGAGCCCGGCCTTTCCTTGAAGGACCACCATGCCCGTGGCTCGCGCAATTTGGTCTTGGTCCAAAAGGACCACCTCACGGCAACGCAAGAGCCAATCGCGGTAGCGCAGAACAACGCCCCCGCTCAATGTTTTGGTACTGCCTTGGGGACCTTGATCCATGCGGCCTTCCCCGGATTCGATGATTTCGAAGGAACCCCCACCGTCCCTGTTGCCCCCAAGATTTTGGGCTTGGGAGACCGAGAAACCCAGGACCAAGAGCAGGCTCCAGAGGCCGGCAGAAAGGGGGTAAAGGCGCATGGGGAATGGATGGCGGCCACGGATTGCCGATTTGGTCAAAAATACCCCCAAGGTTCTAAATTTGAAGGATTCGATGAAAGTGCTTTTTTTGGCGAGCTGGTATCCGATGAACGGACGCAGCGGGAACGGGATCTTTGCGATTCGGCAAGCAGAAGCCTTGGCGCAGGCTTACCGACGTTCCGGGCGTTCCGTCACGGTTGATGTGATGGCCGTGCAGCCCAGGGCTTGGACGGGTGGAAAGGTTCAAATTCTTGGTGAGGTACCCGGCGGTGGACCGGACCGGACAACCCAACCAGGGGGCCTTCGGCATTGGCTGCTGAGTTACAGGGACGGGCTAGGAGGACTGTTCTCCTTGATCGATCAGTGCGGGGCCTGGATACGTTTGTTACGAGCTTATCGCCGGCATCATGGCGATAGGCCAACGGTGGTGGTCGCGCAAGTGGCTTGGAAGGCGGCCGTGGTGGCTCTCCTGCTGGGTCGTCCTTACGGTGTTATGGAGCATTGGTCGGGTTATTTGGAGAAGGAACCGCCCTTGAAGCCTATTCCTAAGTGGTTGGTTCGTATGTCTTTGCGTAATGCACGTTCGGTGGCAGCGGTTTCGCCTTGGCTGGCCGATGCCCTCATGCAATTTTGTTCCGGTCTCAGGGTCTCGACCTTGCCCAATGTGATCGAAGAGGTTCATTGGACACCGCCCGCCG
>JBMOHV010000091.1:0-4523 GCA_049317645.1 Bacteroidia bacterium | reverse complement strand
GGCATCGTCCGAAACCGCCAGCAAGGTTAGGCGGGTTGGGCCAGGTCTGCTTGGGCCAGGTCTGCTTGGGCCAGGTCTGCT
Organism: Bacteroidia bacterium; assembly: GCA_049317645.1. Taxonomy (GTDB): domain Bacteria; phylum Bacteroidota; class Bacteroidia; order UBA7662; family UBA7662; genus SYHX01. Next base: position 4,442 of record JBMOHV010000091.1, on the reverse strand, counting down.
TGGGTCAGGTCTGCTTGGGTCAGGGGAGGGTGGCCCATCCTTGGGGAGGGGTTGACCGGCATGCCAGGGCACCCACGATGCCTCAAGACGCTGGGCCAGAGCGGCACCCCGCCCGTTGGGCCGCGCTACGACCCGTTGAACCAGTATACCACTTCCATGAAGCGCAGAACCCAGAGCCCACGCGGCCTGTCCCGAACCGACCAAGGTCAGGCAGGTCTCCTGGGATGGGCTTTGGTTAATCAGCGGTTCGCTCACGGCTGAATTGACGGTTGCGGTGGACAACGCTCAGGCTAAGTCCCCCAATCAAGAGAAAACTGCCGTACCAAACCGCGTTGATCCAAGGAAACCGTAACATTTTGAGCACAACATAGGCCCGCGGTGCTGGTTGCAAGGTTTGGATGGACAAGGCAACTTGGCCGGATTGCGGGTCAATTTTTTGTAATTCAACCCGCATTCCGGGTTCTTGGGTCTGGTCCGGATAGCGGAACTCAACCCCACCGCGAAGCACATAGACGGGCATCAATCGAAATTCTTCGTTGAGATTGCGTACCCGCAGCGGTGCACCAACAGCGGCTTCAGCACCGGCGGTTTCCTCCTTCCACGCATCGTCCAATCGCGTTTGGAGCCCTTCAAAAATCACGAGCGATTCTTTGAGCATCAGCGTATCACCCCGGGCATCGAGGTAATGCAAAACTGGCTCGGCGTAGGTCCGGGATTTTTGTTCAAAATTTTCGGGATCCGGAACTTGGGTAACGTGCATGTACAAATCGTGGTCCCAGAAATGCATGGTAGCGGGCGATGCAATCAGCCCCATTTTGGGATTGATTTGGGCGTTGGGGTAAAGGGTCCGATGGTAGACCCACTGGCCTTGCGCGTTCTTTTTTTGGAAAAGAAGTTTGTAATATCGGTTGGGACCGGCGACCGAGTCACCGGTGTAGGTCACCTGGTAACCAGCCATCGTTTTGGATTGATCTTGGTAGATTAACACATTTTCGCGGGCCTGGGCCGGCGAGAAATTGTCACCCAAGGGGGTGCCTTCGAGGTTGAGGGATACCACTTCCTTGCGTGAGGAAGATACCAGGACGCCCAACATCATCAAGCCAAAGCCCAAATGCGCCCAGAGCCCACCGTGGATGGTCAGGCGTTTGCGGGCCAAAAACAATTGATGAAGATTGCCCACCATGGCATAGCATGCGGCAAAGATGAGTAACAGATAGGACCAATACCCGATCTGCTGCGTATACCCGATCAGCAGCGTCAAAACCACGGACACGACGGTGATGATCATCATCCAACGAAGCACGGGGGCCGGCTCGCTGCGTCCAAAACGCAATCGAAAAGCGGTGGTACCCATCAACAGGATGAGAACCGCGATGGGCAATTGCCAGCGGTTGTAATAGGAAATCACATCGGCGGGTGGCGCCATGCTGGTTCCGGCGACGGCATTAAAAACAGGGATGGACGTGGTCAAAAGAATTTGAAAAGCAGAAACCACCAAAGTCATGCTTCCGACAAACAACCAAAACTCGCGGGAGGTGCCGGATTCTTCACCGCCCTTTTCTTTGCCGGGGATTTCTTTCCAACGCAGGGCCAGCAGGAATACCATCAATCCAAAAAACAAAACGAGAAAGGCCAACAATTGGCCCGACAAGCCCAGGTCCGTGAACGAGTGCACCGAGCTTTCGCCCAGGATGCCCGAGCGGGTCAAGAAAGTAGCGTACAGCACCAGAACAAAACCCAACATCACCATCATCAGGGTGGACTTGAGGGAATAACCGCTTTTGGAATAAGCGTGCAGGCCGTGCAGGGCCCCCACCATCAAAAGCCAAGGCAAAAGAGAGGCATTCTCAACGGGATCCCAGGCCCAATACCCACCAAAATTCAAGGACTCGTAGGCCCAGGCGGCGCCCATAACAATCCCACTCCCCAGGGTTAGCACCGCCACCAAGGTCCAAGCCAGGGCAGGTCCCACCCATTCCCGGTAAAGGCGACGAACCAAGGCGGTGACCGCGTACCCAAAAGGAAGGGTGCAGGCCGCAAAGCCCAAAAAAAGAACCGGGGGATGGATCACCATCCACGGGTTTTGGAGCAGAGGATTTAATCCATTCCCGTCGGTAATCCATTGGAGGTAATCCGGGCGATCAAAGATGGGGGCCTGCAGGGTTTCACGGAGCAGAACAAAGGGACTGCTACCGATTTTGAGACTGCCCAGCATCGGTATTTCGAACAGCGTGCCGAGCAACATGCTGGACAGCATCAGCTGGGCCAAACACAGAACGGCCATGACACCGGCTTCCCATCGACGACCGGTACTGGCCAAAAAAAACAAACCCAGCACCACGTGCCAGAAAATCCATAACAAAAAACTGCCCTCCTGACCCTCCCAAAACGCCGATAGGATGTAACGAACCGGCAGGGCCCTGGAAGCATGCGACCATGCGTAATGGTACTCGTAGCGGTGGGTATAAATAATTCCAAAAAGGACCCCAATAACGGTGAAGACTGCGAGGCTGTGCAGGCCAAAAGCCCAGCGCCCCCAGGTTTCCCAACGCCCTCTTTGCAGCTTGTGACCGAGCAAGGCATGACCGTAGGCCAGAACCCCTAGCAGGGCCGCACAAAACGATGCAATGACGGCTCCATGGCCCAGGTTGCCCGGCCACAACAATTCGCCTTCGTAGGATATCACAGGTTTGATCGGGGGTTTAGAGGGTGTCTTCGGTGTACTTGGAAGGGCATTTGGTGAGAATTTGATCGGCGACAAAGGTGGGCTGTCCCGCTTGCTTCTGGATGGCCCCAACCACGACCACCTGTTCGGAGCGTTCAAAATCCTGGGGCTTGGCCCCGTAGTACACCACGGTTCTGCTAAGACCCTTCTGATCGACCAAGGCAAATTGCAAAAGGTTGGCGTCCTTTTCGGCATCGTACACCAAGGGCAACGAACGGTCCAGGGTTCCGACCACATGGTAACTGCGACCCGGTTCGGCAGCAGCTGTCTCAAAATCAACATAGGAGCTGCTTTCGCCCAGGGTGCTCACCAAAATAGCGAGCCCTGTGCCCAGCAGCAAAAGGAGGAGGATGGCGCTTCTTTTCACGCCCCAAAGTTCGCTACGAAAATCCCTCCAACCCCAAAATCTCTACCAATTCCTTCCGTTTCGGATGGTTTTCATCGTTCTTTTGGGAATGCGATGGATAAAGATTCTGGTGGTTGGGTTTTTCATGATGATGAAGGGTCATGCCCAGCCGGCCGGGGAACGGCCCTCAAGCCCCCTTCGATTGACAGGGCGGGTGGTCGATTCGGTTACAGGGGAGGGATTGGCCGGGGTGAATGTCTTGGTTCTATCCCTAAGAGATAGCACCCGAAGCTGGGGGGGCAGCACCGATTTGAGGGGGGGCTTTGAGCTTAACCTGCCCAGAGCGGGGGGCTATCGTCTGCGCTGCACCTATGTTGGTTATCGTCCTTGGCAACGAATGGTTCGACTGAACGTGGATACCGCCTTGGGGCCTTTGCGCTTGGTCCCGGCCTTGACTGAATTGGGGGAGGTCGAAATTCGAGAGACCGCGCGCAGGGTGGAGCAACGCGGTGATACCACCGAAATCAATGCGTCATCCTTTCGAACAGCACCCGATGCGGATGCCGAACAATTGATTCGAAAAATGCCCGGCATCACGGTCGAGAACGGACAACTCAAAGCCCAGGGCGAAGAAGTCCGCCGGGTTTTGCTGGACGGTCAGGAATTCTTTGGGAACGATGCCACCGCGGCCTTGCGCAATTTGCCGGCCGAAGTCATTGACAAAGTGCAATTGATCGATCGCCAAAGCGACCAGGCTCAGTTTACGGGTATCAACGACGGTAACACCGAAAAAACATTGAATCTAATCACTCGTACAGGCCTGAATAACAGCCGATTTGGCAAAGTTTATACCGGGGTTGGGGAGTTTACAGGGAGTGAATCCCAGCGCTCCGAAGAGGCCTTTAACAACCTGGTCCTGGAGGACGGGTCTGCATCGGGCCTTGGTTCACCCACGGAGGGAAGGCGCTGGATGGGGGGAGGGAATGCGACGTATTTTAAGGGGAAACGCAGGCTTAGTGCGGCCTTGTTGCTCAATAACATTAATCAACAAAATTTTTCGGGGGCTGAATTGAGCGGATTGCTGGGAGGTGGTTCCAATTTGGGCGGTTCTTCGATGGGCGGAATGCGTGGAGGCGGACGCGGTATGCCCGACCCGGGTTCGTCCCTGCTCAATCCCAGCCAAAGGGGCCTGACCACCACCCTGAGTTCGGCCCTTAATTACAGCGATCAATGGGCAGGAACCTGGAAATTGAGCAGTTCATTCCTCGTAACGCGGACGGTGAACGTGCAGAACGCCGCCTCCCTCCGTTCTTGGTTTAGCATCCCCGGCCTCAGCCAAAGCGATAGCAGCCGTCAACTTCAGGACAACCT
>JBMOHV010000090.1:0-4990 GCA_049317645.1 Bacteroidia bacterium | reverse complement strand
ACCCACCGTTGAAATTCCTGCCCCCGTTGAAATTCCTGCCCCCGTTGAAATTCCTATAGCCAAAGAAGTAGCGGTATCCAGCACACCACGCCAGGCCCCATCAGCCCGCCTTGACCAGGATTTTTTGAAACAAATCAAAAAACACCTGGCTCCCAAGGAGGGTACGACCGCCCCAGGAATCGATGAAAGTCAACATTGGGATCCACCAACACTGGATACCCAAGGAAATTTGGAGGCCTGCTGGAACGCATTGTTGGAACAATGCCAACAGAGAGGATTAGGCGCTCTGGAGGGTCTTTTGGCCCGTAACAAACCCCAAAACCCTGTTCCGCAGGGATCCGGACGCCTTCAAATTGATGTTATTCTGTATTCTGATACGGAAAAGGCCCTCTTTGACCGGGAAAAATCGAACCTATTGGGGTACCTCCGGGCCTTTGGCCCCCAACCATACCGGCCCGAATGGAACATTATTCAACAAAATCTGGGACAACAACGCGAAAAATATCTCACGGAGCAAGAGCGTTATGCTAGATTATTGACTGAAAACAAGAATTTTATAGACCTGAATTCTCGAATAGGACTAAATTTAATTTAATTATTGACATATTAATACATCTTATTGCTAAATTTGACGTTGATTTTTAAGCATTTATCCCCAAAAAAACCTTTTAATTCAAGATTATGGCCGTCAAACTCAAGCTCAAAAACTCCAAAGAAGTCGCCTTGGTCGATGACAAGGTGTTCAAGTTTCTAAACGAAAACCCGTACCTCGTGAAGGTGGGCTTTTTAGCCAATCTACGCCGCCACTCCCGTGGTTATGCCTTTTTTCAGAAAAACTGGCCCCTCGGTGATGGTAGCTACAAAAACGAGACGATCTATTTGCACAAACTAGTCGCCGAAATTTTCTGTAAAAAGAAAACGACACGTGAGCGCCTTTTTGTCAATGTTGTTAACAACAATCCATTGGATTGCCGCCTGGAAAACCTAGAATTTGCCACTCGTTCGGTCGTCGTACGCAATGTCAACAAAACCGAAAACAAATTCGGTTACAAGGGTGTCATCAAGAGTGGTAACAAATTCAAAGCCATCCTCTTTAACAACCGCGTTCGCCTTGATTTGGGTACCTTCAACACTGCTGCTGAAGCATCGGTCGCCTACAAGAAGAAATCTGCTGAATTATTCGGCAAGCGATAATTCCATCGCGGTGGTTTTTGGCCACCCACCTATCATCAAGACCCTTCGGAATTCCGAAGGGTTTTTTTTTGGGCGGCCGCGCTCATTTACGACCCATCCAACGATCCACCAAGACCGCCGTCATGGCATCTCCTGTAACATTGACCACGGTACGCATCATGTCAAGAATGCGATCTACGGCCACCACCAAGGCGATGCCGGCGCTTTCCAGGCCCACCGACTGTAACACAATAACCAGCATGACCATCCCCGCTCCGGGAACCCCGGCCGAACCAATCGATGCCAATGTGGCGGTAAGTACAATGGTTAATTGTTGCGCCCATGTCAAATCGGTCCCAAAGGCCTGGGCAATAAAGACCGTCGCTACCGCCTGATAGAGGCTGGTACCGTCCATATTAACGGTTGCCCCCAAGGGCAAAACAAAAGTCCGTACCTCTTCCCGTACACCTAGCTTCTCGGCGCATTCCAGATTCACTGGCAAGGTGGCATTGGATGAAGAGGTCGAGAAAGCCAACAACTGAGCCGGACTCATCACCCGAAAAAAACGTCGAGGCGAAAGACCGCCAAAAACCCTCACCAGGGTTGCATAAACCACCAACAGCATCAGAGCTAATCCCAAAACAACCGTAAGCGCATAGACCGACAAGGCACCCAAGAGCTCCAAGGCTTTGGCGGGATCGTTCCCTGCAAGATCGGCAATTAAGGATGCGATCAGCGCAAAAACACCGATCGGAGCAAAGGCCATAACATAATCCACCATAAGCAAAACGATGCGATTCAGTTGACCGAACAAATCCCGAACCGATTGGGTTTGATCGGAGGGCAAGGACATGATGGCAACGCCCATAAACAAGGCAAAGAACACCACTTGCAACATGGAGGTGTTGTTGGACAAGGCATGAAACAAATTATCCGGAACCATGTCTACAAGCGGACTCAATGGGCCACGTTCTTTGAACGCCTGGGCGTTGTTGAACCCTTGGTCTGTTTGGGTGCTGAATCGAGCTTTGAGGTCTTCGCGCCTTTCGGTGGACAGGTAATCCCCCGGGCGGACGATGTTCACCAATCCCAATCCCAAGGTCACCGCCAAAACGGTCGTACACAAGAAAATCAACAAGGTGCGCCCCCCCATCGAGGATAATTTGCGCAAATCCCGCAATCCGGTGACCCCATCCACCAGCGAAACCAAGACCAACGGGACCGCCAGTAGTTTGAGCAAATTCACGAAAATGGTCCCCAGGGGCTTGAGCCATGTCAAAACAACGCCGCTATGACCCAGACGGGCCGCTAACAGTCCCACCAAGGTCCCTGCCCCAATACCGAGCAAGATTTTGATATGCATCGGAAGACGTGTTTTGAATAAACTCAACATGGCGATGGGGATAAGGGGTGCGTTTAGGGAAGTAGGCGTTGGATTTTGGCGGAAGGAAATCCCAACCAATGGTCCAGAACAACCAAGGCAAGCATAGCCTCCACCACCGGGACAGCACGCGGGACAACGCAGGGATCGTGACGGCCACGGGCCTTCAATACCAAGGGTTGGCCCCGATGGTCCACCGAGTTTTGGTGGATGGCAATGGTGGAAGGAGGTTTGAATCCCACTCGGAACCAGAGGGGTGTTCCTGTACTCATGCCGCCCAAGACTCCACCGGCATGGTTGGTGGCGGTTTTGATATGGGTCCACTCCGAGGTGTCCGCTGCCAGAATGGGGTCGTTGTAATCCGAGGCATGACCGGATGAGGCCGCCCATCCAGAGCCCAGTTCAAAAAATTTGGCGGCATTGATGGAGATCATGGCTTTGGCCAAATCGGCATCAAGTTTATCGTAAACCGGATCGCCCAAGCCAGCGGGCAAGCCCTGACACCAACCCACCACCGTTCCTCCGACCGAATCACCACGAACGCGCGCTGTGTTTATTTCGTTTTCCATGGCCGAGGCGATTTCGGGCAAGGGGCAACGCAGCGGAGAGGACTCAATCTGCTCTTGGGTATAAGGAATCGAATCCTGCAGCGCATAGGCTTCGGCATCCATGCTGGCCTGGCCCACCGAATGCACCCATGCATAACAATGAATACCTGCTTTGGCCAGAATTTGAGCAGCCACGGCCCCGGCCATCACCCGCGCCGCTGTTTCGCGGGCACTGCTTCGACCCCCACCGCGGGGATCCCGCACCCCGTAGCGGGCCATGGTTGTAAAATCGGCATGGGATGGACGCAGGGTTTGACTCAATTCCTGGTAGTCTTCGGGCCTGGCATCCTTGTTACGAATCGTCAACGTCAAGGGCGCGCCCGTGCAGATGCCATCCAGGCAGCCGGACCAGCACTGAACACGGTCCTCTTCGTTTCGGGCTGTGGTAAAATCGCTTTGACCCGGTCTTCGACGGTCCAATTGGGCCTGAACAAGGTCCAGGTCCAAAGTCCAGCCGGCAGGAACCCCATCGATAACAACCCCTATGACAGGGCCATGGGATTCCCCAAAAGAAGTAATCCGAAAACGGGTCCCAAAACTATTACCTGCCATTTTTTGCTAAGTTAACCTTCCAATTCGTAACCCAAAGCCCGCCAATGCTCCCAAAAAGTCGGGTAGGACTTGGCAACAACACGGGCATCATCCAAAGCGATGTCCCAACCGGGCATGGCAAGCATGCTCATGGCCATTGCCATGCGGTGGTCGCCGAAGCTGCGAAACGAACCCATTTCTGGACGGTGATCACCCTGCAGCTGCTGGGCCCAGGGGCGGTCGGGCTCGACCAACAAAACGATTTCTTCACCATGAATCACCCGGCATTGAATGCCGATGCCCTGCAAATTATCGCAAAGCGCTTGCAGTCGGTTGCTTTCCTTGTAAGCCAAATGGCCCACGCCTCGTATCTCCAACCGAAGCCCGCGCAGTACAGCCCATACGGCCAAAGCGGGCACCATATCCGGGATGCCTGCGGCGTGACAAATCCACCGGTCTCCTTGTTGCTCCCATTCGGCCGGATGATGCGCGGCAGGGTTTTCCCAAGAAGGGCTGCGGACCTCAACGCCCTCGCGGACGCGCAGTGTCAAATCCACGCGATCCCCGGAGACTATAGGCGTCATCGCCCATTCCAAACGAGGAGCTAACCAAGAAAGCCAACCAAGAAGGACCGCATCCCCTTGGAGAGAGCGAGGGTGGAGGTTGGAGAGGATCAGCGTAGAGGCCAATGGATAGGCTGCCTGGCGTAAAATCCAAAAAGTAGCGGCGCTCCAGTCCCCTTCGGGTTCCAAGGCGGGGGACTCTACCGCACGGTAAGAACCTAGGCGGGCATGGCAGGGCCCCGCGTTCGTCGACCAACCGGAGCCTTGGAGCATGGCCAAGGTCATGTCCAAGTAGGGCCTGGACAGGAGCTCTTCGGGCCCCCAATGCAATTCCAAATCCACCTCACGGCAAACCGCTCCCAAAAGAAGGGCGGAGGCAAATTGGGAGCTCACATGGGACGGTAACTGAACCCGACCTCCGTGGAGTTGCGAAGGCTCCAAGCGCAAGGGCGGGTAACCCTCCCTTTCCAAATAATGAATTCGGGCACCCAATGCTCTCAAGGCGTCGACCAGTCCCTTGATAGGACGCTGATGAGCCCTGCCTTGGCCTTGTAAAATTCCCCCAAATCCAGCAAATGCCAAGAGGGCCAAGCCAAAACGCATGACCGTTCCGGCTTCTCCGGCTTCCCAACGGACTTCGGCCCCTTGGCCAGGTTGGTCGACCTGATTTGTTTGCTCCACCTGATTTGTTTGCTCCACCCCTGGAAGGCCTGTGTGCTTTGCAGCAAGCATGT
>JBMOHV010000089.1:0-5262 GCA_049317645.1 Bacteroidia bacterium | reverse complement strand
ACAAAAGTTTATTTTTTGAAATAATTTTTTGATGATTATACATAAATGTCGATAAAATATTCAATATGATACATGTACTTCTATCGGGTGGGAGCGGAACGCGCTTGTGGCCTTTGTCGAGGCTCCGTATGCCCAAGCAGTATTTGCCCCTCGTTCAGGGGAAATCCCTTTTTGAGGATACCTTGGAACGCCACCAAGGATTCTGTTCGGGACACCTCATCGTGACCAACGCGACTCAATTTGCTTTGGCCCAGCGGCAGGCGGGCCCTCGACCGGCGACGTATATCCTGGAGTCGGTTGGCCGTAACACGGCCCCCGCCATCGCGATGGCTTGTCATACCCTGGATCCCGAATGCATCGTCCTTGTCACCCCCTCCGATCATTTGATTCGGGACCGTGAAGCCTATCGCCAAGCTGTAGAAAAGGCATCGGAACTGGCTGAACAAGGCTTTTTGGTGACCTTTGGAATCGAGCCTGCCTATCCCGAAACTGGCTTTGGGTACATTCAGGCCCAAGGAAATGTCGTAACGGCTTTCAAAGAAAAACCGGACCAAACAACCGCCCAAGCCTACCTGGATGCCGGGGGTTATTATTGGAACGCGGGTATTTTTTGTTTCAAAGCAGGGGTTTACTTGGAGGAACTGAAGCACTGGTCCCCTGACTTGCACAAAGCCGTTCTTGAGGCCTCCTCGTTGAACCAGGGCCCCGATCCCGCTGGTTGTTTCCTGCCCAGCCTCCAAGAAATGATGGGCATGACGGATATCAGCATCGATTATGCGGTTCTCGAAAAAAGCGACCGTGTACGCGTCGTGCCCTGCAGCATCGGTTGGTCGGATCTAGGGAGTTTTGATGCCCTGTACCCCGAATTGGAGATGGATTCCCAAGGCAATACCCTCACCGGTCAATCACTTCTCCCCATACGATCCCACAACAACTTGCTGCTGCACTACGGCCCGCAGGTTCTGGTCACGCAGGAAGTGGATAATCTCTTGGTCGTCACCACCCCGGACGCTTTGTACATTGGTCAGCGGGGGCGTAGCCAAGGACTGCGCGAGGTGGTCAAGGAGATGCAGAGGCTTAGCCCCGATCTTTTGGAGTCGTATGCTGAAACCGCCACTTCGTGGGGTTCGGCCAAGGTACTGGAACAAAACCCAGATTCCCTGGTCGTGACCCTCACGGTTCACATACCCGGCCATGACACCCTTCGACTGGGCCCCAACGAATTAAAAGAGCACCCCAGGATTCAAAAAATTCTGAATCAATGGGGAGACACCAATGTCAGCATTCAGTGTTGTAACCTTGATAATAACCAGGACATGTCAGCTTCTACTCAAAGCCTAGCAACTTGGTCCATCCAATGCAATCCGGCCAAGAAAGAATCCCCTAGCCGTATTTTGGTCTTGTTAAAGAAAGGATGAGCCTAGAATCAACGCGATTCTTGGTCCAACAAATACAAGAGGGCTGCCATGGAGGCGGAACCCAATTCCAATTCGCGACGATTCACGGATTCAAAAACGTCGGTCGCCGCATGGTGGTAGTCAAAGTATCGCTGTGATTCCGGAATCAAACCAAACAACTCCGTGCCCTGAGGACGGAGAAAACCAACATCCACCCCGCTTCCACCTTTGCGTATCGCGTACACACCGTAAGGATCCAGGAAACGAAGCCAGGGCTGCAAGGCCTTGATTCGTTCCAACGAAGACTCGCTCGAAAATTCCCTTGGGGCGAACCCACCCCGGTCCGATTCCAAGCCGACCTTTTGCTTTTCACCGACCGACGCAGACCAATCCGCGTAGACCTTTGCTCCTCGGGCCCCGTTTTCTTCGTTCATAAAAAGAACCACCCGAAGGCTGCTGGCCGGTTGATACCCCACGGCTTTGAGGAGGCGAATCGCTTCCACAGCATGGGCACATCCGGCTCCATCGTCGTGAGCGCCTTCACCCACGTCCCAGGAATCCAGGTGCCCACCAACCACCATCCACTCCCTGGGACGCCGCGACCCGTGCCAATCCCCGATGACATTGTAGGACAAGGTGTCTGGCAATTCGTAACAATTTGTGTACAAGGAAACCCGGGGGCGCTTTCCTTGGCGTTTTTGGGTAATCAAGGTCTGGGAAAGCCATTCCGCATCCTCGGTGCTGATAGCAACGGCCGGGATGCGAACCTTGGCATCCCCGTATTGCATGGACCCGGTATGCGGAAAACTGTCCAAACGATGGGTTAACGAACGAATCATCACCCCGATGGCGCCCTTGGACGCGGCCAACCGAGCCCCATCAAATCGTATATCGATGCAACCACCGTAGGCAGCCATGCTATTGACCGGGCGCTGGTCAAAAGGCTTGTTCAAAAAAACAATGCGCCCGCGCACTTGCAATGAATCGGCCTTTTCCAATTCTTCTAAATTCCCAAACTCCAAAACCTCCCCATGAACACCCTGGGAGCCGGTCCCTACCGATCCCCCCAATGCCAACAATCGCAATCGATAATCCGAGGCGAGGCCGTCAACACGCACGCTTCCCTTTTCGGCTTCACCTCGAACCCAACGCGGAACCTGCACCGGTTGCAACCAAACAGAATCCAAACCCAAACCACGGAGGTAATCGGCCATCAGCTCAACCGCTTTGGCCGCACCGGCACTGCCGCTGAGACGGTGACCGGCTTTTTTGCAAAGGTCCCGTAACATAGGATAAGAACGACCCGATACCAGCGCCGAATCAAATACCTGACGGATTAATTTAGCCTCATTATCTTGATTTTGAGCGATTTGAGGTGCCTGGGGCCGTTGCGGTGCTTGGGCCCTGGTTCCATTGGGATTCAAGATCAAAAGACCTGTCACCAAGGTGACCAAGCATCCCATAATTCCCCGGTAGAATCCTAGAATTCCGGTTTTTATGTTTTTCATAGCGATTGTTTAAGCCCTATGGGCGGTCAAGAACCTGAACACCGGGCAAGGTGCTCCCTTCCAGCAATTCCAAAAGAGCTCCACCTCCCGTTGAAACGTACGAAACGCGGTCCTGCACACCAAACCGATGGACGGCCGCTGCTGAATCACCGCCCCCAACCAAACTAAAGGCCCCGCGATCGGTGGCTTCGGCAACCGCCACTGCAATGCTTCGGGTCCCCGATTCGAAATTTGAAAACTCAAAAACACCGGCAGGTCCGTTCCACAAAATCGTGGCGGCATCCTGAATTTGGGCAACCATGGTTTGAATGGCCTTGGGGCCCAAATCCAAACCCATCCAACCGGCGGGTATTTCGTGGTTCATGGCAATCTGACGATGGGCATCGTTCCCGAAAGCATCAGCGATCACCGAATCTTCGGGGATAAACAATTCAACGCCCAAATCCTTCGCCTTGGCGAGCAAATTTCGCGCTGTCTCCAAGCGATCCTCCTCGCACAAGGAAGAGCCCACCTCGCCTCCCATCGCTTTGCAAAACGTGTAGGCCATGCCCCCCACCACCAACAGACGATCCACCTTGGGCAGCAAATTTTCAATCAAAAGAAGTTTGTCTGAAACCTTGGCTCCTCCCATGATGGCGGTAAACGGCCTGCGTGGATTTTCCAGAACCCGGGCAGCCTGGTTGAGTTCAGCTTTCATCAAGTAACCTGCGGCCACTTGATCCCCAAAAAAACGGGCAACCGTAGCCGTCGAGGCATGCTCGCGGTGGGCCGTTCCAAAGGCATCGTTTACATAACAATTTCCATGACGCGCTAATTTTTGGGCAAATTCCACATCACCCGCTTCTTCTTGGGGGTAGAATCGAACATTTTCCAAGAGCAAAACCGAACCCGGTTGCAGATCCGCTGAGGCCTCAAAGGCTTCATCCGAGATGCAATCGTTGACAAAACGAACCTTGCGATCCAGTAGATTCTCCAACGAAGGCAAGAGATGCTTCAGCGAGTAGCGATCTTCGGGTCCCCCTTTGGGTCTGCCCAAATGCGAACACAAAACCACCGATGCTCCGGCGTTCAGGAGGTATTCCAAGGTGGGAAGGGCCGCGCGCATTCGGGTCAAATCCGTCGGTTGCAAAGTTTTGGAATCCAACGGGACATTAAAATCAACCCTCATCAAGACCCTCGCTCCAGCGAGTTCCAAAAGATCCGGCGTTTTGATCATGCGATGAATGACAAATCGTAAAAGGCTTAGGCCACCCTTGCGGCCAAATCTGCAATCCTAGAGGAATAGCCTGCCTCGTTATCGTACCATCCGACCACCTTGACCGTCTGACCAATGACCATGGTGAGGGCTGCATCAAAAATGCAAGAATGGGTATTCCCAATGATATCAACCGAAACGATGGGGTCCAATTGGTATTCCAAGATTCCTTTCATTGAGCCAGCAGCGGCGGCGGCAAAGGCCTGGTTAATCTCTTCAACGGTCGCTGTTTTCTTCAAAATGGCCGTGAAATCGGTGACCGAACCATCCGGTACCGGAACGCGCATGGCATTCCCGTTGAGTTTGCCTTTCAAATGAGGAAGGACCAAGCCAACCGCCTTGGCAGCACCTGTCGACGTAGGAACGATGCTACAGGCCGCTGCTCTGGCCCGGCGTAGATCTTTGTGGGGAGCGTCCTGCAGATTTTGGTCGGCGGTGTAGGCGTGAATGGTGGTCATGAAACCGCTTTCGACCCCCCAAGCATCGTCCAAAACCTTGACCATGGGCGCCAAACAATTGGTCGTGCAGGATGCATTGGACAAAATGCGTTCGGTACCATTCAGGCTTTGATCGTTAACACCAAGCACCACGGTCTTCATCTCGCCGGTGGCGGGGGCTGATATAATCACCTTGGACGCCCCGGCTTGGAGGTGGAGTCCGGCCTTTTCTTCGTCGGTAAAGCGTCCCGTTGATTCAATGACCACATCCACGCGCTCTTCTTTCCAAGGGAGCTTGGCTGGGTCTTTTTCGGCACAAATACGGATCCGGCGACCGTTAACCATCAGGGCATCGCCTTCAATGCGGACTTCACCTCCAAACCGGCCGTGGACCGAGTCGTATTTGAGCAAGTGAGCAAGGGTCTCTGGATCGGTCAGGTCGTTGATGGCGACCACTTCCAATTGAGGATTTTGGAGAAGGTACTTGAAGCTTAGGCGGCCAATGCGGCCAAACCCGTTGATGGCGATTCTTTTCATAAAATCAGGGTTGAGGGTCAAAAAAAGGCTCACGCGGAGCCTTGTGACTTGTTTGGTAGCCCGTAGGGGAATCGAACCCCTGTTACCAGAATGAAAATCTGATGTCCTAACCCCTAGACGAACGGGCC
>JBMOHV010000088.1:0-5325 GCA_049317645.1 Bacteroidia bacterium | reverse complement strand
GGGTTCGCTTGAATCTTATGGAGGATGCGTCGCCTTGGCGGATCGAATTGGTGGATGCCACTGGACGTGTTCACCAGAAGGAGCAAGGTGTTGGTGGAGAAATCCGCCTGTCGGTGGAGGGCATGACGGCGGGGACCTATTGGTTAAGGCTAAGCCACGGGGACCGTCTGTATCTTCGTTCATGGATCAAACGCTAATTCCCAAACCTCGTTCGATGCGAAGGGGTTTGTTTTGGATAGTGGCCTGCTGCGCCCTTCTCTCCTGCGATCCCGGTCCCGGAGAAGGGGGTTATGCCTCGGTGCAAGGGGTGCTCATGGTCGAGGATTGGAATTCTACGTTCACCACCGTGCTGTCCCGTTACCCTGCCATGGATGAGCGTATTTACCTGGTTTTTGGGGATGATCCGGTGCCCGGGGCGGATGGCAGGACATCGTACGATGGGCGCTATCGCTTTGGGTATTTGCGGACTGGAAAGTATCGTGTTTATTCCTATTCGGATCGCTTTCCGACATCGGGCAATACCTCCAACCAGGAACCGGTTTGGATCGACTTTGAATTGGGATCGCGTCGGGATCAAAAAACATTGGACACCCTTTGGATCAAAAAATAAATAGACGTACCCCCGTATAAACAGCCCGATCCGGTTGAAATCAAAGCGATGAAAGGCCTGGACCTGCGTGAATTGCCCGAGGCGGCGGCTTTGATGCGGCGCTACGATCGCAAATACCTCTGCACGGAGGCGGATCTGGAATTTTTGTGGGAGGCGATGGACCAAAGTCATTGTTATGTGGAGGTCAATGGCCAACGCGAATCGCTTTATACCAACGATTATTTTGATAATCCCGAATTGGCTTTTTACCACGCGCATCGCACAGGCCGACTGCGTCGTAACAAATTCCGACTAAGAACCTATCAATCCAATCAGCGTTCCTTTTGGGAACTCAAGCAAAAACACCCCCGCGGTTACCAAATCAAAGTACGTGCCGCTTTGCAACCCGGCGAAGCCACGGACAATCAACGGGCCAATCAGGCCTACGTGGATTTGCTGGCGCAAGGCTTGGAAGCGGGTCAACACCGGGTGGCGGGATTGCAGGCCCTGGTTCCCAACACCCTCCAACGGAGTCTGCGGATTGAATACCAACGCCAAACCCTTTTCAACCCATTGAACGGGGAGCGTCTGACCATTGACCGGGCCTTGAATGCGTCGGATGGCACCCAACGTTTGGATTTTGGGTCCTTGGTCCTGCTGGAACTCAAACAGGCCCGGCTCGAACGGCATTTGCTGGACCGATGGAGCCTGCAGGGCAGGGTGCAGGAGGGGTCCTTTAGCAAGTATTTTCAGTGCAAGCGTTTGATGCTGCTCCCATCCCTGCCGCAAAGCCATCGGGCTTTCATTCGGTGGCCCCAAAGTTCTACACCTATTATAACTCGTAACACACTCTATCATGTTGAATGATTTTTTTGCCCGTTTGATTTTGGATTTAGCGGCCGTATGGTTGATGGTACGGGGTATCTACTTTGGGGTTTACAAGACCAGGGATTTGTTTTTTACACTCATCATCACCAACCTGGTTATTTTTATGTTATCCTACAGTCTGAACGAGACGGCCTTTTCGATGGGGGCGGCTTTTGGGCTTTTTGCGGTTTTTGGAATGCTTCGGTTTCGGACCGAGGACATTTCGATTAAGGATATGACCTATCTTTTTTTGGCCATATCCTTGGGAGTTTTTTCGGCGGTGGCGGCCATGCCTCTTCTGTCCATGGGGGCGGTGATGCTGGGTATTTTGGGGTTAACCGCCTTGTTGGAAAGCAATTGGCTGTACCGTCGCGAATCGGCGCGTACGGTGTTATACGATCGAGTGGATTTGATTCAAGAGGCCAACGAAGAACGGGTCCTCGAAGATTTGCGCCTTCGAACGGCTCTGCCGGTGCATCGATTTCAGGTCCTGCGCGTTGATTTGTTACGGGATACCGTGCAACTCAAAGTCTATTATTTTGAATAAGAAGGGGTGGTTTGCTCGGGCCTGCGGTCGGCATGCCGGTTGGATGGCGTTGGCATGGGGGTTCTTGATCAGCGTTCCCAACGCGGCAGCGGTGGAACCGGCTCTGTGGTTGCAAGGATCGTACCCTTGGCGGGTCACGCCCCAACTTCGATTCATGGTTGAGCCAGAACTAAGGCTGGAAAGCGGGGTGCCGCCTCCACTTGGCACACTGCGACTCATGGGGAGGGAATGGTATGCCGAGCGCTTGCAAGCCGATTTGTGGGCCGATTACCGATGGAAGAACAAAATCGCTGGTTGGGACGCGGGGGTCGCGGGCGGTTGGCGCTTGGCTTGGAGGAACGGACCAGGTGGAGTCAATCTTCGACCGCGCTGGATGATGGATGCTCGTTTGGGTCAACGCATCGGGATTTGGTCCGTTGATTATCGCTTTCGATGGCAGCAGCAGTTTTCGGATTTTGGTGGTTCAGCACCGGACTTGGATCAATCTTACGGCCGGCACAAGCTATCCTTGGGCTGTCGCTTGCGCGGACAGCGGTCGTTGGAGTGGTCCGAGGAATTTTGGGTACCGGTTCCGGGTCCAGTTTCGGGACTCAAGGCGTGGAATCCGGGGCTTTACGATCACCGGCGGAGCACGGTGCAATTTCGTTGGAAGGAAGGAGGGTCGACTTGGTCGGTGGGCGTGAGTTTGGACCGGGACCGGATGTTTCCCGGCCGTTCCGAACCGCAGGCTATCCTGCGTTTGGGGCACCAGCGCTCGGTTCCGGGCCGTTCTTCAAAGAACGAAGTAGGGTCGCAGCGGTCATCCCCATGATTTTGAGGTCCAGTCCCAGGGACCAGTTTTGGATATAAAGCAAATCCAGCCGAACCCGGTTTTTCATGTCTTGTTTGGCGCGGGTCTCGCCCCGATAGCCCATGGCCTGGGATAGGCCGGTGATGCCGGGCTTGACCCGATGCCGGGCCATAAAGCGCTCAATCACTTGGGAATAGGAAAGGGTATGGGAGAGCATGTGGGGGCGCGGTCCGACCACGGACATATCGCCTTTGAGGACATTCCAGAATTGGGGCAATTCATCCAAGGATGTGTTACGAAGAAAACGCCCCATGCGGGTAATGCGGGTATCGTCGGCGCGGGCCTGCAGTGTATCTGCTTCTTCGTTGATTCGCATGCTGCGGAATTTGTAACAACGAAAGGGTCGGTTGTCTTTGCCCGAACGCCATTGCACAAAAAACACAGGCCCTGCGCTGTCCAGCCGTATCAACAGGGCCATCAAGGGCACCAGCCAGGAGAGCACCAAAACCAGAACCCCCAAGGAAAGGGCCAAGTCAACAGCCCGCTTAACACGTTGTGCACTTTCGGTTTCGAGTGCAAAGGGCCGCAGGCTCCAGATGGGCAGATGTCCCAGGTAGTCCATTTCGATGCGCGCCAGCGGTATCATGCGGGTATCGGGGACCAGGTGCAGGTTGACCAAATGCTCGGAGGCCAGACGGCTGAGGGCTTCGAGCTCGTTGTTTTTGGGCAAGGAGGCACTGCAATAAATATCCGAAATGGTTTCGGAGCGCAGCAAATCGGGGAGGAGGGCCGGCCATTCATCGGCTCCGCCCAAGCGGTTCAGGTGCCTGGAATGCTCGTCTCTTTCGGGTCCAAAGTAGCCCAGGATTTGAGGGAATAGTTGGAGGGTTTTGCGGTTAATCCGCTCAAAATCTTCGGCGATCCCGGGTCCTAGCAGCACAGCTTTGGCTCCCCGGTAGGGATGAAAACCGGTGTGGCGCAGGACGGCCGGAAAAAACCAGTGCCAGAGGATTTGGAGGTTGGCGGTCGCCGCCAGCATCAGGGTGATGAGAATGCGGGAATAATAGACTTTGATCAACCCGTTGAATGCGTACGTTGTTACGGCAAAGAGCACAAAGCACCGAAACCATAACGAGAGTCTTCGAAACGGATCGGACGAAGGAGCGCGCTCGTACAATCCGGTGATGAGGGCCGACGTAATCCACAGCAAAAGAAGGATGCCCCAAAAGGCGACAAAATCCGGACTGAACAAATGTTGCCATTCCCCAAAGCGCAGGTAATAGGCCAGGGCATAGCCCAGGGTGACCAAGGCCAGGTCGGTACTGGCCAGGGGTCGGCTATAGCGCTTGCGGTGGAGGAGGCTCAAGGGGTCCTGGTTTGGAGGGACGTTGTCGGAAGCAAAAATACCCGTTGGCTAGCAATCCAACGATGTAAATACCTTTTTGGCGTTCGAGCAAGCTTTCGGTGAGCATGGAGGCCGCCACTAGCAGAACGGTCGCAATGCCCAGCCAGTATCGGTCCTGCCAATGCCAGCGCAGGGGGAGGAAGAGGCAGGCCAGCAGGAGAGCCAGGCCCAGGGGTCCCAGGGTGGCCAAGGTCTGCAGGTATTGGTTGTGGCTGTTGAAGCGGTTTTCGAAGCCTGGGCTAAAATCGTTTTGGCGGTAGGTATCGAGGAGTTCTTTTTGGAAATCGCCGGCTCCGGTTCCCAAGAGGGGAAATTGCAGGTAACAGTGCAGGGTGTATTTCCATTTTTGGATGCGCAGGGCCCGTCCTCCCCAGCGGTCGCTTTGGTAGGTCCCCTTGAGGTTGACCATTTCTTGGTAGCGGGATTGGTTGACTTTGTTGCCGTTGATAAGGGCCCAAGGAAGGAGGAGGGCCAAGAGGAGGAGGGGAAGATGGATGGGGCGTAGCCGCCCGGTGCGGACCAGAAAAAACACCGACGCAGTCAGCACAAGCAGGGCGGTCAACAGGGCCATGCGGGAGGAGAGCTGGGTGAGGAACACCAAGGAACATCCCAGGTAAAGGGTATGAAAGAGCCCTTGGCGCCAGGTTAGGCGGGGGGATGGGGGCGATAAGGACGAAGGGGGTGAAGGGGGGGATGAGGACGCGCTGGCTTCCGGGCCGACCACCCGATCTTGGAGGTAGGCAAGCATGCCCATGAGGACCCATACCGAAAGGTAGATGGGATGCAGGCCGCTGATTCGGGCCAGGTTTTCGTAAACCAGGTCGGCGAACCAAAAGGCCGGGGCCTGGCTTCGAAAGAGGACATCGAGGACACAGACCAAGCCCACCAGCCCACTGCTGATCCAGGTCCAACGCAGCAAGGCGGTTCGGAGGTGGGTGGTTTTTTGGTCAGCCAATGCAAAGGCGATGGGCCAGGTGAACAAAGGGATTTTGCTAATGATTTCGGTCCAGCCTTCGCTTTGGTTGGTGGTCCATAACAACGAAAGCATGGTCCACAAGCCCAGTAGAATTTGGGCCCAGGCGGGGAGACTGAGGCGGCTCAAAAGGCTGACTTGTTGGTCATCACGC
>JBMOHV010000087.1:0-5344 GCA_049317645.1 Bacteroidia bacterium | reverse complement strand
ATAACTCAATAATCAAATATCTTTTAGGTGTTGCGCCTAACTTCTTCCCTGCAATAGGAATACCAGCATTGTTTGTTCTTATAATTCCATACGTATTCAAAAAAAAGAACTCGGACAATTGGTTTTTTAAAAAGAGACATTTATCCTCAAATTTTATTTCGGTCATAGGATTAGTTGGATGGGAATTTGCACAAATGTCAGGTAAATTAAGATTTGACTGGAATGATGTTTTATGGACTTTCATTGGTGCCCTATTATTTCAAGTCATTTGGATTTTATCCCCCAAAAAATACAAGGAACTCTAACCCGTTTGCATTTAGATAGGCTTAAATAATTGGAATAAAGCAAAATAACTTTCGAAGTGATGGATCAAATTAGAACCTTTTTTTCCAAATACCGCGGAGAAGTCGTGGTGGGGATTTTAGTTTTTTTGATGCTCATTCTTAAGAATCTTTGGACCGATTGAAAGACCAGTAAAAGGCCAAGCTGATCCCGTACACGGTTAGGTATTCCCTAAAAAAGTTGGCCGTATTGGGCCCTACCGTGCTTTGGTAGAGGTTCCAAGCGAGGTGTAGTGTTCCCGCCACCCCCAAGACCAGGAGAAGCCAGTTGATGGGTCGAATGGGCATTGTTGTGGTGGGCCATTCATAACGACGCAACCCCAGCAATGGCCAAACCAACATCAGGGGCAAAGCAAAGAGTCGGGCTTCCCGGGCCTTGGCCATGAAGAGAACTATTAAGGTATTGACCACGAGGCTTGCTACCAACCCAAAGGTCAAAAATCGGAACTTGCCAAGTAGGGGAGGCAAGAGGACCAATGGCCAGGCCAGGACCATAAAGATCCCCGCCAAGGTTTCGACGGTGTAATCGATGTTGCGGAAATTGGCATGGAGGTTGCTGAAGCGTGCTTGCCATTGCCACAGATCCCCGGTCGATGTGGCGGGGTTTGATGCCATTCGACCCAGGGCCAAGACCCCCAAGGCCACAAGCACGGTGATCCCCAAACGGATTCGTTCCTGCTTTGATGCGTAGGGTAGGTACAGCCCGGCCAAAACAGGGAAGAGGAGTAAGCCGCTTTCGCGGGCCCACAACGAAAGTCCCATGCAAAGTCCGGCCCAAAGGGCGTAAAGGATGTTATGGGATGGCACCGCGGGCAATGCCCCAGCATTCTGCCCCAACACGCCGGGACGGGGGAGAAACCAACAGGCTGCCAACATCGTAACAACTTGCAGAGGCTCGTCGTAGGTATAAATTGGGGGGACAAAGGCAAAAAGGTTGGTGAAGGAGAAGAGGTAAAGAGCCGTAGCGATCCATGCTCCCCTTGCGGCCGCTCCCCAAAACAGGGCCAAAGCATAAATCAGGCATGCGCTCACGACCAGCAACAGAGGATTCAATAGCGCCAACACCCTTGTTTCGTCTGCCCCGGTCCATCTGCTCAAAACAGCCACCGCCCCCGATGTCAGAGGGCGGGCCGCAAAGACCGGTAGGTTCCGATGGTAGTCCAAGGTACTGCGTAAGGCTTCGGGGGTCATCATGCCCTCTTTGCCGGGGGTCCGGTGCATCCACAACAGACCCATCAACCACACCAAACAAAGAAGGAAGAGGGCCGAGGAATTTTTCACGTGCAATCCTAAATTTACAGACGAATCTATCTCCCCCAAAACCAGTCTTGTCCTCAAAAAACCCGTCTTGTCCTCAAAAACAACCCCATGACCCGCTCCACCCACGAAATCGATTACCGCGTTTACGGCGAAGAAATGCAATGCGTCGAAATAGAACTCGACCCCCAAGAAACGGTGATTGCCGAAAGCGGGGCTTTCATGTTCATGGATCCAGGGATCGAGATGGAAACCATCTTTGGGGACGGATCCTCCGAGAACAAAGGATTTTTGGGCAAATTGATGGGGGCCGGTAAGCGTCTTTTGACCGGTGAGTCCTTGTTCATGACCGCCTTTACCCACCTGGGTTCGGGCAAAGCCCGGGTCACCTTTGCGGGACCCTATGCCGGCAAAATTGTCTGCCTGGATTTGCAGCAATTGGGCCACAAAATCATTTGCCAAAAGGATTCATTCCTTTGCGCGGCCAAAGGGGTAGCGGTAGGTATCGAGTTTCAGCGCCGATTGGGTACAGGACTTTTTGGTGGGGAGGGTTTTATTATGCAAAAACTGGAGGGGGATGGGCTGGCCTTTGTGCATGCCGGGGGCTATATCCTGGAGAGGGATTTGCAACCCGGCGAGGTACTGCGGGTAGATACCGGCTGTATTGTGGCTTTCACGGCCGGGGTGGATTACGATATCCAAATGGTCCGTGGGGTCAAAAACATGATGTTTGGCGGGGAGGGCTTATTTTTTGCCACATTGCGGGGCCCTGGTCGGGTTTGGTTGCAAAGCCTGCCCGTATCGCGGCTAGCGGCCCGCATTCTCAGCTACGGATCCCCCGGTGGCCGTCGCGAAGAGGGTTCCCTCCTGGGCGGTCTTGGCAACCTGCTGGACGGGGATTAGTTTTTGAGAAGCTCGCTCGATCCGTAACAATGAATCAGAAGGCGACCAACCATCCTCGGAACTTTAGGTTTTTTTCAACCCCTCGGGGTTGGTGCCTCGTCTTGATTTGCGTGTTTGCAGGAAACTTGCAAGCACAGCCAACAAGGAAGGCGGTAACGGATCCCCGAAAAAGCTCCCTTGATAGCCTTCATCCCACCTCCAGCGACGGAAGTCCTGAGGTCATCCTGTTGAATTATTCCGCCTACCAATCGGCCTTTGGCCCCAAGTACCAACAGCCGCTATGGGTGGCCTATCGTTTGAACAGCGCACAGGTCGGAGGCGGGGCCGAGCGTTCCAGTGGATTTTGGAAGGATCCTCGCCTTGGCGGAAAAGACGCATCCGACGCGGATTACAAAGGTTCGGGGATGGACCGCGGTCACTTGGTCCCGGCGGCCGATATGGCCTGGTCCGCAAGGACCATGCACGAGAGTTTCTCCTATGCCAATGTCTGCCCCCAACGACCGGGATTTAACCGAGGGATTTGGAAGCGCCTCGAAAACCAAGTCAGAACCTGGGCTTCGGACTTGTCGGCCAACGATACCCTGGGCCTATTGATTTGGGCCGGACCGGTCCTTGAACCTGAGCCTGAACGATGGGGGCGCTTGCTGGTGCCCCAACGTTTTTACAAAATCGTCTATCATCCCGCTCAAAACAGGGTCGTTGCTTGCTTAATGCAAAACGAATCTTCCCAAGGCGAATTATCCGCGACCATGGTGACCGTGGATCGCCTGGAACAGTTGACCGGTTTGGATTTTTTGCCCGGCTTGCCGGACCAGGAAGAAGAACGCCTCGAAAGCAGCCTATGCAGGACCTGCTGGGTCTGGCTGAACCCGGTCCGACGCTAAGGTTGGATCGCTGAGGTTGAATCGCTAAGGTTGGATTTTGGCCAGGTCCAGGAGGAAGGCAAATTCGAGGGCGTCATCTTTGAGGGCGTTGTAACGCCCGGATTTACCGCCGTGACCGGCCTCCATATCCGTGACCAAGTAAATTTTGTTGTTACCTTGGTGAACATCTCTCAGCTTGGCGACCCATTTGGCAGGCTCCCAATACTGGACCTGCGAATCATGGAGACCCGTTGTAACCAGTAGGTTAGGGTATTCAGCGGCGCGCACATTGTCGTACGGAGAATACGATAACATATAACGATAATAGGTTTCATCGTTGGGATTGCCCCACTCATCGTATTCAGAAGTGGTCAATGGAATCGAAGCATCCAACATCGTATTGATCACATCCACAAAGGGCACTCCGGCAATCACCCCTTTCCAGAGATCGGGCCGCTCATTCACCACAGCACCCATCAAAAGACCACCTGCACTTCCACCCATCGCGTACAATTGCCCCGGTTCGCAATAGCCAAGGGACAGCATCGCCTCACCGCAGGCGATGAAGTCCGTGAACGAGTTCTTTTTCTTGAGGAGTTTGCCGTCTTCGTACCAGGCACGCCCCATTTCCTCGCCACCACGGATATGGGCGATGGCAAAAACCCAACCCCGGTCCAACAGACTCAGCCGATTCATGCTAAAATAGGCCTCCATGGTGATGCCATAGCTGCCATAGCCATAAAGCAGGGTGGGGTTGCCTCCGGCCTTGCGCAGTGATTTTTTGTAAACCAACGAAACGGGTACGTCGGTTCCGTCGGCTGCTTTGACCCAAACCCTTTCGGATTGGTACGCCGATGGGTCGTGGCCGCCCACCACTTCCTGGGTTTTGAGAATGCGTTCGCTGCGGTCGTCCATTTGGTAGGCAACCACCCGCGTTGGGGTCGTGAGAGAGGAATAGGTATACCGCAATTCACGACTCTTGTAATCTTTGTTAATTTCCGTAGAAACGGTGTAAACCGGATCCGGAAAACGGAGGTAATGATCATTTTGACCGTCCCAACCGCGGACCCTAAGCCGTTTTAACCCCCCTTCCCTTTCTTCCAAAACCATGAAGTCTTCGAACAATTCAAAGCCCTCCAAGCGAACCAAAGGTCGATGGGCCAGGGTCTCCACCCAACGGGAGGTAGACCCGGTTCCTAGCGGCGCTTTGACCATCCGAAAATTCTTGGCCTCGTGGTTAGTTAGGATGTAAAATTCTTTGTTATAGTCTTCGGCGCTGTAGAGCAAGTCCTTTTGGCGGGGGCAGATGATCGTCCAAGCATCGTCCGGACGATCCGAGGAAAGGTAGCGTTGTTCCGAGCTCAAGGTGCTGGAGCTTAGGATATAAAGAAAGTCGCCGGACTTTCCGCCAAAAACATAGGTGCTAAAGGTCTCATCCTCTTCACGGAAGACCAATGTTTTGTTATCGGAACCCTGCCCAATACGGTATTTCCAAACTTCATCGGAGCGCAATGTTTGTTCATCGGAGGTCCCAAAAAAGATGGTTTTGTTATCAGCGGCCCAGGCAGCGGCCCCGTTCACGGGGTAGATCCGATCTTCCAAGTCACGGCCGGTTTGGAGGTCTTTGATGCCCAGGATGTATTGCCTGCGGCCTACGGTGTCCATACAAAACAGGAGGTAACGATTATCGGGGCTGACTTTGAGGCCCGCGATGCTAAAAAATGAATGTCCCTTGGCGTAGTCGTTGGCATCCAGCATGATTTCTTCGGGGGCGTCCATGCTTTCTTTCCGACGGCAATAGACGGCATAGTCCTGGCCCTTGACAACCCGGCTGTAGTACCAATACCCCCGATCAAAATAGGGAACATTGCGGTCGTCCTCTTTGATGCGGCCTTTCATCTCCTCAAAAAGTTGATCTTGCAGGGTTTTGGTATGGGAAAGCAAGGACTCCGCATAGCGGTTCTCGGCCCTCAGGTAGTC
>JBMOHV010000086.1:0-5364 GCA_049317645.1 Bacteroidia bacterium | reverse complement strand
TTTTCAAAACCCCACAGGGTCGCTCATTTTAGTAAGGCCGTGCATCGATTTGGTCCACATAATAGACCAAGGCGCGGTTGGCCACTCGGTGTCCACCACGGGTGGGGTATTGCCCCCCAAAGTACCAATCTCCTCGATGATCGGGGCAGGCGGTATGCAAATCTTCCAAGCGCTGGTAGACGACCTTGATCGGGAAAGCCAAACCAGCCGGCGTGAGCAGGCGAGCAATTTCCTCCTCCAAATCCCGGTCACTGACCAAGGCGTAAAGGCCCTGCAAGTGGTTGGACAGGGGATGCTCGGTGAGTTCCAAGTCGGCCCGCGCTTCACGGGTCGCTGCTTGCAGACGGTCTTCCAAGCCCCTTTGACGAATCAGGTTCATCAGGGCTTGAAAGGCGATAAAATCCCCCAAGCGACTCATGTCGATTCCATAACAATCGGGGTAACGGATGGTCGGCGCCGAACTCACCACCACCAAGAGCCGTGGTTGAAGACTGCCCAAAATCGAAACGATGCTTTCACGCAATGTCGTTCCGCGGACAATGGAATCATCCATCACCACCAAGGCATCCCTTCCTTGTTCCAAGATGCCGGAAGTCGTGTCGTACACATGGCGCACCAAATCGTTGCGTTGGTGATCGTCGGTAATAAAAGTGCGGAGCTTGGCGTCTTTGATAGCCGCTTTTTCGACCCGGGGACGCCGCTGCATGAGGCGTATAAATTCTTGGTAATCATCTCCTTGCCTAGAACGCAGGGATTCGGGATCCAGACGGTGCAGGGCCTCGGTTCTGGCTTTTTGGAGATGCATTTCGAGCCCTTGCAACATGCCCAAAAACGCCGATTCGGCGGTGTTGGGGATATAGCTAAAAACAGTGTTATCCAGATCTCCGTCAATGGCTTCCAGGATTTGGGGGACCAACAATTCTCCGAGTTTTTTGCGTTCGCGGTAGATCAGCGGGTCGTTTCCTCGCGAAAAGTAAATCCGCTCAAAGGAGCAAGCCGCCAAAGGAGCCTCCTCAAAAACCCGGTGCAGTCCGTAGGACCCATCCGCTCGAATGATCAGGGCATGGCCCGCGGGGATTTCCTGAATTTGGTCCGGGGATATACCCAGGGCCGTGGCCATCGCCGGTCTTTCGGACGCGGCAACAACAACCTCGTCGTTGGCAAACCAGTACGCGGGCCGAATCCCATGCGCATCTCTCAAAACAAAGGCATCACCATGGCCCAAAAGACCGGCCATGGCAAAGCCTCCATCCCAATCCCGGGACGCATTGCGCAGAACCCGGACCAGGTCCAGTTGA
Source organism: Bacteroidia bacterium (assembly GCA_049317645.1). Taxonomy (GTDB): domain Bacteria; phylum Bacteroidota; class Bacteroidia; order UBA7662; family UBA7662; genus SYHX01. The sequence goes on along the minus strand of JBMOHV010000086.1, from coordinate 4,066 downwards.
CGGCCGACCTCCGCCTCCAGCGCCGTACGGTCCGTTAGACTGGGTTCGCTGCTCAATTGCTGACTCAGTTCTCGATGCGCTTCGTCCAGGTAATGCCCGATATTTTCCATCACGGTGACGGTATCCGACATTTCTTTGGGGTGTTGGCCCAAATGCACCAACTTTTCGAAGAGCCGGTCCACGTTGGTTAGGTTAAAATTCCCGGCCAAAACCAAATTACGGCTTCGGTAATTGTGCTGTCTCAAAAAGGGATGACAGGCCTCCAGGCTGTTTTTGCCATGGGTTCCGTAGCGCAGATGCCCCAAAAGCAGTTCGCCCAAATAAGGCAGCATGGCCTGCATGCGGTCGGGGTCTTGTTCAAAATCCTCTCCACGAACCCCGGCCTCCTGGAAATTCCGGTAAATCCTTTCGAATAGATCCTTGAGGGGTTGGGAGGCCACCGACCGGGCCCGGCTGATGTAGCGGGTCCCCGGGGGTACCTGCAATTTGATGGTCGCAACGCCGGCGCCGTCCTGTCCCCGGTTGTGCTGCTTCTCCATGAGGAGGTAGAGTTTTTGGAGCCCGTAATAAGGGGTACCGTATTGGCGTTGGTAGTACGAAATCGGTTTGCGCAATCGAAGCAGGGCAATACCGCACTCGTGACCAATAGAATCGCTCATAAAGGAAGTTGATGAAGAACCGGAAGGAGGAGGGGCAAATGCACGGCCAAAACTACACGATTCCGCCCATGCACCCGCCTTTTGAACCCGTACCCGGCGGTTTTTTTGCGTAGATTCGCCTGTATTCCATGAGCCCTCGAACCTTGATCCGTGCATTGCTCCTGTTGGCGTCGAGCCTGGGATGGTTCCTGTCGGCCGGCGCAGGCGCCCTTCGTCCGGTGGACGACCCGGAACTTGCCGTGGGCCAATGGAGGACCCACCTACCCCTCAACAAAGTATCTTGTGTTGAGAAAGTCGGAACCCGCATTTATGCCGGTTGCACCGGGGGAATTTTTGTTTTTGACACCGAGGACGGTTCGTTGGAGCGAATCACCCGCGTGAACGGATTGAACGATGTCGAAGTCGCCGTCCTCAGTTATTCCCAAGCGTACCAAACCCTGATTGTGGGTTATGCCAACGGGAACCTGGACCTGTACCGCGATGGACAGTGGGTGGCCTTGGATGCCGTTCTCAAAGCCAATCTGCCGGTCGGCAAAAAAATCCGATCCATTTATCAGGCCGGACGCTTTGCTTACTTGTGTTATGGATTTGGAATGGTCGAATTGGATTTGGCCAAAACCGAGATCCGAAGCACGTTTATAATTGGGCCCGGAGGCCGTTACCTAGGGGTCAATGCCTTGGTGGCCCAGGACTCATTTTGGTATGCAGCTACCGACAGCGGACTCTACCGAGCGCGTCAGGATGCCCCTAATCTTCAAAGCTTTGAGTTTTGGCAAAGGGATACGGCTTGGGGAACCCAAAGGATCCCTGGCCTGGTCTTGTATCGAGATAGCTTGGTGACTTTTCGTCGAGATTCTTTGATTTTGTACAAAGACGGGGGACAGCGCGCCTTGGTCATCAACCCAGGGGTGGATAACGTTTTTGTGGGGGTCTCCGGAGGCCAATTGCTGGTGGTCAATGCCTTTCGCGCCGTTCGATTGGATCCTAACTTGGTTCTTTCCAATTACCCCATTCCCGACGGGGTGGTTTCTCCTTCGATGGCCCTGTACGATGGCTACCAAGTATGGATGGGCGATCGGGGTGGTGGACTGTTTCGCTTCACGCCCTGGGAAACCTATCGTTACCAACCCGAAGGACCATCCACTGACAAGGTTTTTCAATTGCGGGCCCATGCCCGGGGTACGGCGGTGGCAGGCGGAGCCTATAGCAGCGTTTTTGGAAACACCTTTGACCCGGCGGGGGCGGCCCTCTTAACTGGCAATCGCTGGCGGGCCCTGAATCGCCAAACCTTGGGGGGAGTGGGGAACCTCTACGATGTTACAGGCGCTTTTCCGGACCCCAACATCGAAGGCCGGGTTTGGTTATCGAGCTGGGGCCAAGGCCTGTGGCAGGTGGACGGGGACAGCGCACGGGGTTACGGGGTCGGCAATTCGGCCCTTCAGGTTCAGCAGGGAACTTCCAATGTGGTGAGGCTGAGCGGGGTGGATATGGACGCCTCCGGGGCGTTGTGGATGAGCAATTTTGGGGCCCCCAAGCCCTTGGTGGTGCGTTACCCCAACGGGACTTGGAATTCTTTCGCTACCGGTGGTCAGACCGAATTACTGGATATGTTGGTGGACCGAGCCGGCAACAAATGGATGCGCAATCGGGCCGGGGGTCTTGTGGTGATGGATGCAAGCAATACGCGGTATGTTACGGTAACAACGAACGAAGGAAACGGCGGTCTTCCCTCTTCGCAAGTCATCTGCATGGCAATGGATAGGGACGGGGCTGTTTGGTTGGGGACATCGCAGGGACCGGTGGTTTTTTACAATCCATCGGCGGTATTTCGGAGTAGTTTCAATGCCACCCGTCTCAAAATTCAACAAGAGCAATTCGTTGGCTATTTACTGGGGACGGAACAAATCATGTCCATCGCCGTGGACGGGGCCAACCGCAAATGGTTCGGGACGACCAACGGGCTTTGGCTGTTTAATCCCGAATGCACGCAGCTTTTGGCGCAGTTTACGACCCGTAATTCGCCCTTGCTTTCGGATCAGATTCTGGCCTTGGCGGTGGATCCTGTGGCAGGTGAGGTTTTGGTGGGAACCGATCGGGGCCTGATGGGTTATCGATCTTCGGCCACCCAAGGAGTTCAGGTCCAAGGGGATGTTCACGCCTTCCCCAATCCGGTGGAACCTGATTTTGAAGGATATCTCTCCGTTCGGGGCCTGGTCACCGATGCCTGGATCAAAATCACCGATGCTTCGGGCCGATTGGTTTACCAAACCAAGGCCGACGGGGGCCAGGTCAGTTGGAACCTTCGGGATCCATCGGGTCGGCGGGTGAACAGCGGTGTTTACTTGGTCCATGCGGTGGCCTTTGATAGCTTTGATCTTTCGTCTCAGACCGTGGTGACCAAGGTGGTGGTGCTTACTCGTAACAACGAATAGCGAATTCGCCTCGACGTTTTCTAGTATGCACAAGCACCGGGGATTGGTTCTAAGGCAGGTCCCTTACCAGGATCACCGGTACATGCTTTATTTGTGGACACGGGATTCAGGACCTCAGTCGTTCTCGGTCTTCGCGTCCCGCAGTACCCCGGGTATGCTTCGTTCCGGTCAATTAATGCCCCTGCAGGAGTTGGAATTGATAACAACGGGTGCTTCCTCTTCGTCTGTTCAAAGGGTTCGTGAAATGTACCCCGCCCCACCTGTTTTGGGTGATTTGAACGGGATGCAGCGGATGGCTTACGGACTCATGGCCGAGTGGCTGGCGTCGGTTTTGGCCGAAGGCCAAAACGAAGCGGCCTACTACGATGAATTCTCCGCCCAATTGCTGGAGAGTTTTGACCGCACCGATACCCTGGCGGTGGTGGCCGAATGCCTTGCGGGCCTCAGCCGTCACCTAGGCTTTGCTCCCGATCCTCAAAGCTATCGCGTGGGTTGCCTGTTGGACGGAAGCAGTGGGGCCTGGATGAATCCGGACGAGGCGCCTTTGGCAAACGCCTGGCGAATGGGTTCGGCCTCCAGCGCTGTCTATGTGCAGGCTCTGAATGGTTTTGTCGGCGCGGGCAGCAACCATGCTGAATTCCTCAACGAATTGGCTACCTACTTTCAGGTTCATCTGACGGGCTTTCGACGACCCCGCTACCTCTCCCTCCTCCTAAGCACCTAGGGGGCGTTGGGTTCATCCCACGGACGACCCCTTCCTCGTATACGAACGGCCCGCCTTCTGCGTTTAGATGAGACTAAATTGCAATCGTATGAAATCCCCCTTTGGTTCACTTTTTGTGGGTTCTCCCCTAGTCCCCGGCCTACTGGCCGTCCTCTTTGTTCTGGGCTCCTGTACGGTCATTCGTCCTGGCCAAGTAGGTATGAAACAGCATCTGGGGGCCTTGTCCGACAAAACCCGAACCCAAGGCGTGG
>JBMOHV010000085.1:0-5401 GCA_049317645.1 Bacteroidia bacterium | reverse complement strand
CAAGACCGCCCGCAAATCGCTCAAAATCTTCAAGGCCGACCTGTCATCAGGTCGGCCATTTTTTTGGATAAATCTTGGGCCGCCTCTCGGGCTTTTTCGGCAAAATCCGAACCGGAAGAGGCGTAGAGAATGCTCCGTGATGCGTTGATAATTAGGTTGTTATGTGAAGTACAACCCGCTTGGATCACGGCTTCCAAATCCCCGCCTTGGGCCCCAATGCCCGGAACCAAAAAGAAATGTTGCGGGAAATCAGCCCGCAACGCTGCCAAGGCCTCCGGTCTTGTGGCACCCACCACCAGCATAGTGTCTTCGTGGCTACCCCAGGAGAGGGCCGCATCCACCATGTGGCGATAGAACGGCCTCCCATCGGCGGCCGTTTTTTCTTGAAAATCAGCGGCCCCGGAATTGCTGGTCAAACCCAGAACGACCGCCCATTTACCAGTCCTTCCCAAAAAAGGCTGCACCGAATCCCGGCCCATGTAAGCATGCAGTGTGACGGCATCGACCCCGTAGACATCGTAAAAGGCGTGGGCATAACGATCGGCGGTGTTCCCAATATCGCCCCGTTTGGCATCGGCGATGCAAAGCGCCTCGGAGGGCAGGCATTCGACCGTACGGGCAAAACACTCCATCCCGGCTGGACCCATCGCCTCAAAAAAAGCCAGGTTGGGTTTGTAGGCGATGCATAGGTCGGCCGTGGCCTCCACAATAGCCTTGTGAAAGGCCAGAACGGGATCGGGCTCGTTACGAAGACAGGCGGGGATGCGCTCTGGATCGGTGTCCAGTCCAACGCATAACATGGTCTGGCGTTGCTGGATGAGGTCCAGCAGTCGTTGGTAGGTTAGGGGTGCTCGCACGATGGGGGGATGGATTCAATGAGGGTGATTTCGGGAACCGATTGCCGAATGACTTTTTCGATACCGTTCCGCAGGGTGAGGTGACTGATATTGCACTGCTCGCAATTGCCGATCAAACGCAGACGGACTTCGCCGGCTTGATTGACCTCCAACAATTCCACATTCCCGCCGTCCCCTTCGAGGTAAGGCCGGATGGTATCCAGCGCAGCTTGGACCCGGTCAAAAAGGGAGTTTACAGGATTCATGCTGGTCACATCAGACGGGGTTGGCGGGGTCAAGCATGGTGATGCATGGCAATACGCCTCGATACTTCACCGGCCAAGTCGATGTAGGCCTGCGGGATGGAGGTGCCGACCACCGAAGGCCCTCGAGAAGACCCTTCGACCATGGGCAGGCTGGCCAGGCATTCCAATCCCAATCGCTCCGCCAGGGCTTGGGTTCCCTCTTTTCCAAAGGGATGGTACCGTTGTTCAGGATGGTCCTCGGGGCTAAACCAAGCCATATTCTCCACCAGACCCAGCAAATGCAGCTTGGTCCCTTCGGTTTGAAACATCCGACCTGCTTTGAGAGCATCGGCCACGGCCATCGCCTGGGGGGTGGTCACCAGAAGACCAAAGGCCTCAGGGAATAATTTGGTGAGGGTCAGTTGAACATCCCCGGTTCCAGGCGGCAAATCCATGACCAAGTAATCCAATTCGCCCCAATCCACCTCCGAAAAAAACTGCTTGAGGGTGTTGGAAGCCATCGGACCTCGCCAAATCAAGGGCCTGGCCGGGTCAATCAACAAACCCACCGACATCATACGCAGGCCTTCAACTTCCACCGGGGTCATGCGTCCTTCCTTCAAACCGGGTTGAAGGTCTTCGGCCCCCAGGAGAATCGGCACATTGGGGCCGTACAAATCCGCATCCAACAAGCCCACAGCCGCGCCAGATGCAGCCAAGGCCCTGGCCAAATTCACAGCAACCGTGGTTTTGCCCACCCCGCCTTTGCCCGAAGCCACCATCACCAGGTTTCGAACCTCCGGTAACCAATCCATGCCTTGGGCACGGCCCAGGGTCCGGGCCTCCATTCGAATATCGACTTGGAGGTCGGATCCCCAATCCTCGGCGAGCACCGCTCGGCAATCCGCCTCCATGCGATCCTTGAGGGGGCATGAAGGGGTGGTCAGACGAATCAAAAAACGCACCGACCTGGCTTGGTCATCCACTTCCAGGGCCTCGATCATGCCCAAGGTCACCAGGTCTTGGCCCAAATCAGGCTCACGGACCCTGGACAGGGTGACCCGTACCGCCTCCGTATCAAGAACGCTGGGGGGGCCGGCCATGAAAATTAGGAGCGACCGTAGGCCTTCAGCGTCCGCAAATGGGAATTAACCGCCAAGGCCATGCTGGGGAAGGTATTGTAACCGTACCCGAATTCCGCCGCCGTTTCCCGCACAATGCGGGCAATAGCTGGATAATGAATATGCGATATGTTAGGAAAGAGGTGGTGTTCGACCTGATAGTTCAAGCCACCAAGGTACCAAGTCAACCAACGATTCCCCGGCGAAAAATTGGCCGTGGTCTGCAATTGATGGACAGCCCAGGAATTGTCCATCAAACCCTTGTCATCCGGCAATGGCTGATCAGCTCCTTCGACCACATGCGCCAACTGAAAAACAATGGCCATAATAAAGCCAGCAATCAGGTTAACAACCATAAAGCCTGCCAAGACCGTAATCCAAGATAAAGGACTGAACATCAATGGCAAAACCAAAAGAACTCCAAAATAAATTAGCTTTCCTGTTATTAGTTTGGTCATTTGTTGGAACACAAAATGAGGACCTTTGGCCATGGACCATCGAATGGCCTGCCGAACATCCTTAACATAAAAAGACAGGGTCATCATCGAATACAGCAGCGGGGCATACAGGTGCTGAAAACGGTGAACGGGACGAAGGGGTTGGTGCTTATCGAATCGAAGCAAGGCCATGCCGGCAATGTCTTCGTCCGCTCCGTGAATGTTGGTGTAGGTATGATGATAGACATTGTGCTGCATCTTCCAACTGAACTTGTTTCCGCCAATCATATAAATAGAAGAAGCAAACAAACGATTGATCCAGGCCTTGTCCGAAAACGAATTGTGACAGGCATCGTGCATCACTCCCATTCCGATGCCGGCCAGGGCAATGCCCAGCCAGACAAAAACCAACATAGCCGCCCACCAAGGCATGGGCACAGCAATCAAAAGCGTTAAGGGGCCCAGATAGGCCAGGATCCAAAACAGACCCTTGCCAATCATGCGCATTCCCCCGTTGGAGGAAAGGCCTTTTTGGTCAAAATACTCCTTGACCCTCTGTTTGAGGGATTGGTGAAAGGTAAATTGCTGGGCGTTGGCGAATCGAATGGTTTGGCTCATAGCACAAAGGTACGGCTGCCTTAGGGATGAGACAAAACGGCGGAACTGTAAGGTGGAATGGCGATTTGATAACGGCCTTTGCCCAAATGAACCACCTGACCACGGCCTGCCAGCAGGTTCAATTCAAAACGATTGCGCAATTGGTCACGCACCGAGCGAGGCAGCGGAAGGGCCGACCCTCGGTTGCTGTTGACGCCCCCTTCGACGGAGGTCCCCCTCAAGCGCTGCGCGATGGGGTCGTTGAGATCCACCACCGTTTCGAGGGGATTGGACGAACGATTCCATACCACCCAAACATCTTCCTGGAGATAACGCCGGCTCATAACAAGAGCCTCGGGTTGATCCAACAAAAAATGCGTACTCCCGTACGACAAGGCCATGCTCTGGGAGCGAACCTGCATCAGGCGACGGCAATGCTCCATGGTCTCATGTTCGGGTCTGGAAAGGCCCTCAAAACGCATCATGCGCCGATTATCCGGATCCCCGGCCCCCATCATTCCCCATTCGTCCCCGTAATACAAAACCGGAACGCCCGGTACCGTCGCTATCAGCGTTTGCAACATGCGCAGGCGGTCAAAACCCAGGGTATCCACCCCTTCCACTTGGCGATCCCAACCGGCCGCGATCGGGTCTTCGTCAAAACGCAAGGCCTTGGATGCGTAGGCAATGAATCGAGGCATATCGTGATTCCCCGATATATTCCCCATGCTGTGCTGATGGCCGTAATACAAAAACGATTCCTCCAGGCTTTGACGAATCAAACCCAAATCGGTGGCATCCGATGCCAGAGCGGAACGGGCATCAAAATAAAAATTGAAGTCAAACTGCGCATCGATCATCCCACTTCCCACATAGGAACCAATCAACTGCCGACTTCCAAAGGTCTCCCCGATTTGGTAAACCGAACGACCCTGCGGTCCTACGATACGCTCTTTGATTTTGCGGGTCAGGGTTCGCCAAAAAACCTCCGGAATATGCTTGGTGGCGTCGTGGCGAAAACCATCCAAGGGAAATTGTTCCAACCAATACAAGGCCGAATCGCTCATCGTACGATAGACCTCGGGCCTTTCGAGATCCAGGCTGGGCATGAAGGTGTCAAACCAAGTGGTCAACCGATGCTCATCCCAGATTCGAATGTTTTTGCGTCCATCGGGCAGGTCCAGCGTGGTAATCCAATCCGGATGCTCCCGCAAAAGGGGGTGCTCCTGATGGACGTGGTTGGCCACATAGTCCAGCAAAACATTGATTCCGTGGGCATGGGCGGTGTCGATGAGCCGGCGCAGGAGGTCTTCGTCCCCAAAACGACGATCCACCCGGCTGGACGAAATGGGCCAGTAACCATGGTAACCCGAATACATGCGATTGGGTTTGGGCCATTCACGGTACGGTCCTTCGGGGTTTTGGACAATGGGTGAAATCCATAAGCTGTTGATGCCCATCCGATCAAAGTATCCTTCCTGAATTTTGTTCAAGACCCCCTGCAGGTCACCCCCCCAATAATTGGCCTTGGGATGGACCTCCGGGTGTTGAACCGGACGGTCGTTGGTGGAATCCCCGTTGGCAAAACGATCCACAAACACAAAATACATGCGTTGAGCTTCGGCGTCGTGCCGGGTGAGTTGAGCCGGATCCCGAACCAGTCGACCTTTGGTTAACGGTAACAACAAATCGTTTCCGGGACCCTGGGGACCGTAGGTATAAATGCGCAAGTAGGACCGGGTCCGTTGAAGGGCTTCTTGGGGAATGTTCAGGTTCCATTCCGTGGCGGACGCTGTCCCTGCATTCGAATCCGGTTCCAGGCGGGCCAAGCAAAGGTTCTCCCAAAAAACCAAAGCCCCGCCGGGCCTACCGGCCCAGCCAAAGCGCAACATCCCCTCCTTTTCCTCCAGCACATCGAGAGCCGGCGCTGGCCCGCCCCCCGGCATCAACCTTAACAAGGAATTCACCCCCCCAATGCCGTTATCCCGCCTGGCCGAGTTCGCCGGATCCAAGATCCAGCTCCCATTGACCACCAATTGGTAGGGATAGGATCCCGCATTCAAACGCAGTGGCAGGCGCCACTCCCCCTTGGCCTTGTCCAAGCTTAGCGGATGGCTTCGTGGATTCCACCCGTTAAAATCCCCGACCACCGATACCGAATCCAC
>JBMOHV010000084.1:0-5547 GCA_049317645.1 Bacteroidia bacterium | reverse complement strand
TGCCTAGCCACTCGGCCACCCGACCTTGGGTGTTTGGGGCTGCGGGCAAAGATACCTCCTTCTTGCCAATTTGGGTTGATCTTTAGTGAGCTCGGTTTATAGTCGTTCCAAGACCATGGCGGAGGCGCCGCCGCCGCCGTTGCAGATACCGGCCACGCCAATGCGTCCGCCTTCCTGGTGAAGGACGGAGGTCAGGGTCACCAGGATGCGACAACCGGAGCTGCCGATGGGATGGCCGATGGAAACACCGCCACCGTACACATTGACTTTGGAGGGATCCAGGTCCAGGAGCTGGTTGTTGGCCAGGCAGACGACCGAAAAGGCTTCGTTGATTTCGTAGAAATCCACTTGCTCAGGGGTAATACCGGCGCGGTGCATGGCCAAGGGAATGGCCTTGGAGGGAGCGGTGGTAAACCATTCCGGCGCTTGTTGGGCGTCGGCATAGCCCAGAATACGGGCCAGGGGTTGGAGACCACGTGCCTGGGCTTCGGCGTAGGACATGAGGACCAGGGCCGAGGCTCCGTCGTTGAGGTTGGAGGCATTGGCCGCGGTGACGGTGCCTTCCTTTTCAAAGACCGGTTTGAGGCCTGGGATCTTGTCAAAATTGACTTTGGTATAGTCTTCGTCTTCGGTGACGGTGGTGGTGCTGCCTTTGGGTCCGGGGATGGTAACGGGGGCGATTTCGGAGGCGAATTTGCCGTTGGACCAGGCAGCGGCGGCCCGTTGGTACGACTCAATGGCGTAGGCATCCTGCGCAATGCGCGTTATGTTCAATTCCCGGGCGCATAATTCGGCGGCATTGCCCATGTGGTATTGGTGGTACACATCCCAGAGTCCGTCTTTGAGGATGCCGTCCACCAATTGCCCGTGGCCAAAGCGGTAGCCGTTGCGGGCTTTGTCCAGGTAATAAGGAACCTGGCTCATGCTTTCCATGCCCCCGGCCACCACCACCCGGTTTTGACCCAGTTCAATGGATTGGGCAGCGAGCATCACGGCCTTCATGCCCGATGCGCAGACCTTGTTGACAGTGGTAAAGGGGGTATGACGGGAAATCCCGGCACCAATGGCGGCCTGGGTGGCCGGGGCCTGCCCCAAACCGGCGCTGATGACATTGCCCATGTACACCTCGTCAATCCCGTGAATACGCCCTTCTTCTCCTTGGGCGGTATCAGCGCTTCCGGCGGAGGCTTTCAGTCCCGCCCTTTCCAGAGCAGCGGCGATGGCGATGCTGCCCAAAGCCGTTGCGGATAGGCCGGCAAGGGAGCCACCCATGCTGCCGATAGGGGTGCGGGCTACGGCGACTAGGCAAGGGTCGTTAGGGGAAAGGGGGCGTTGCATGAACTTATCGTTAAATGGTGAAAGAGAGCTTCAAAGATAGGCAAGAGCGGGCGCTGGGGCGTAAATTCGGGGTATGCCAAAAGCCAAGCCCAAGCCCCAAAAAATCTTTGTTCTCGACACTTCGGTTCTTCTTCATGATCATCATTCGGTCAATAATTTTCATGAGCACGATGTTGCTCTGCCCATCACGGTCCTCGAAGAGTTGGATCAATTCAAGAAAGGCAACGACAGCCTGAATTTTGAGGCCAGGGAATTTATTCGCTTTTTGGATCAGCTTTCACAGGCCAACCGCCTTCAGGATTGGATTCCCTTGCCCGGCGAATCGGGCGGGCGGTTGAGGGTCGAAATGCGCGAAGATGCTTCGATGGATGCCCAAACGATTTTTGGTCAATTCAAGGCAGACCACCGGATTCTTAACACCGCCTTGCATCTCAAAGAACAGTACCCCGACCGCACCGTGGTTTTGGTAACCAAGGATGTGAACCTACGGATCAAGGCCAGAGCCATGGGCTTGGAATCGGAGGATTACCGCTTCGGAAAAATCAAAAATCTGGACGAGGTTTATACCGGCAAATCCGTATGGACGGGCATGGACTCGGTAGTGATTGATCGTTTGTACAAAGACGGCTTTTGCCCCATCAAAGAGATGGGTCAGCCCATTCCTCAGGCCAATCAGTACTTTATTCTGAGGAACGGAAAAGACTCGGTGATGGGATGTTACGATGCGTACCGTGAAGAAATGGTTCGGGTCGATAAGCGATTAGCCTACGGCATCAAACCCCGCAATGCGGAACAGGCTTTTGCCCTGCATGCCCTGCTTAACGAATCGGTTCGTTTGGTGACGCTGCAAGGCATGGCCGGAACCGGTAAAACCCTTTTGGCCCTTGCCGCTGCCCTGGAGTCCAGGCGACTTTTTAAGCAGATTTACTTGGCCAGACCCATCGTGCCTTTGAGCAACAAAGACATTGGTTACCTGCCGGGGGACATCAAGTCCAAACTGCATCCCTACATGGAGCCGCTATACGATAACCTCAAATTCATTCAGCAACAATTTCCGGAGAACGACAAGGATTACCAGCGCATTACCGAAATGCAGCAGCAAGAAAAGCTCAGCATCGTGCCCTTGGCGTATATCCGCGGTCGGAGTTTTTCCAACATTTGTTTTATTGTGGACGAAGCCCAAAACCTGACCCCCCACGAAGTCAAAACCATCATTTCCAGGGCAGGTCAAGGAACCAAAATCATTTTCACCGGGGATATCAACCAAATTGATACCCCTTACCTCGATGCCCATTCCAACGGTCTTTCGTACCTGGTGGATAAGCTCAAGGGTCAATCGATTTTTGCCCACGTCACCCTCGAAAAGGGGGAGCGCTCCGAATTGGCCAATTTGGCCAACGAACTACTTTAACAACAAATTGATTACCCGAGGTGGTGGGGGAGGGGCGTTTGACTAACGGCTTTTCTGGCCCATGGAATTGATTTTGGTGTAGCCCACCAAACGATCGTAGGCCATGCCGGCCGGGGGGTGGTAGTAAACCAGCACTTCGTAGTCGTTTTCGGTATCGGCATGGGAGCCTTCCAGCAACACCGCCGAGCAGGGTTCCGGGCCGGTTAGGTATCGGTAATCGTAAAAGCCTTGTTTGAGGTAAAGGGACTTGACCCAGAGTCCGCTTTCGGCTTGCCATTCCATGGCCATGGTCTCATCGCAGGCGGGATGCCCCAAATCCATTTGGAGGTAAACCCCTTCCAAGGTTTCGCCCGGACCGGGTTCCAACGAAAATGTCGTCCAAACATATTCCGATTCGGTGTGCGGAACCCTTTGTTCGAAATTTTGGATCATGGATCGGCCGTTCAAATCCTTTTGGCTTAGGTGAGTCCCGTTGCCCCGGGTGGGGTCGGTTTGGACCCAAGCCTCGTAGCCATCCACTGTTCGGACGATCCGCTCCACCCCCCGACTAGGCGCGCGCACAGTTCGCAGGTCCACGGCTCGGTATTCGTTTCCTCCCGGAAATTCCAATTCATTCACGGCTCGGTACGTCCATTGTTGAGGCCCCAGGAGGGTGGGGAAGGGGGGCACCGATCGGAGGCTGTTCCAATCTCCGTTTTGCAAAACATGCAGGCTCAAGTCCTGGACCGGTTGCTGGATTGTCAAACGACCAGGGGTCAAGTCCAGTTCCAATTGCTGATGGCTCAAAGCCTGACGGCCCGCATAAGTTCTTCGAACCAGGGCCGCGACCGAAACCCGGTTTTCGAGCACCATCAAGCGCCGGACCAGAACGAGTTCCTCAAGGTCTTGGTCGGCATAAACCAAAACAGCAAAATTCCCCGAAATCTTGGGGCGCAGGGTCTCGGAAGGGATGGGATGGCTGTAGTGGGTGTACCGTTGCAAGGTATTGAACGAAGGCCGGTGGTCTTGGATGAGCTCCCGGTCCAGGCCTTCAAAGGCTTGGGACTCGAACAAATCCGAGGGGGTCCAATCCCGGCGACAAGGGACCAGCCGAACGGTGTAAGGCCGATAACCCCCTTCCAAATCATCAAAATGCAAAACCAAAGGAGGGTTGCTGGAGCCCAACTCCCAAACCGGGGAAGCAAAGGGGTCGGATTCGGTCTGCATGCGGACCCCGGCAATCGAGGAAGCCAAAACCTGGTCCAGGTAGGGGTCCAAAGCGGGGGTACCTGCGCTCCATGAAACCCGAACCAAGAGGCTCAGCGCCAAAGCAAAAAAACGGGGCATCGTCGCCATACCCAATCATACGCTAGAATCGGCTTTAACGTGCCCGCGCTGATGTCTTTTTTCTTTCATTGGGCCAAATAATTCAAGGACTTTTTTGAATTCCTAGTGTTTGCTGAGTGTATTTTTGGGCCGCACTACAACCATGGCATCAACCATCCGACTTCGCAAAGGGTACGACATCCAACTTGCCGGCACCCCCGCCACCTCCTCGCGGCTTTCCATTGCCAACCGAACCTGCGCCGTTCGACCCACCGTATTTCGCTACCAAAAGTTCAGGCTTTTGGTTGAAGAAGGGGGGGCGGTCAGCGCGGGCACTCCATTGTTGGAGGACAAGGAACAGCCCGGCCTTTTTGTTTGCAGTCCCATGAGCGGCAAGGTTCTGGCCATTCAAAGAGGCCCCAAAAGGCTTTTGGAAGCCATTGTCCTCCAAGGCGACGGAGAGAATCATTACATGGACTTTGGTTCGGGCCGCCCGGAGGATTTGGGCGCCGAAGGAGTCAAAGCCAAAATGATGATGGCGGGCGCCTGGGCCCACCTGCGTCAGCGGCCCTACAACCGCATGGCGCGACCCGATGCCCAACCCCGTTGCATCGTTGTTTCTGCTTTTAATACCGCGCCCATGGCTGCGGATCGTGATTTTCAAGTGGACCAAGATCCGGCCGCTTTTGCCGAAGGCCTCAAGGCCCTCAATCAATTATGCCCGGGGAAGGTCCATGTGAATACGCACGCTTCCAAGACTCGCTCATCGCATTTCACGAATGCTGCGGGGGTCCAAAAGCAGGCCTTTGAAGGTCCCCACCCCAGCGGTAATGTGGGTATTCAAATGCATCATCTATCACCGATTGCCAAAGGTGATTGTGTTTGGACCATGACCCCGGCTGACGTGATCATCTTGGGTCGCCTTTTCTTGACCGGGTATTACGATGCCCGGCGCTGGGTGGCTGTTGGTGGTTCCTCGTTGACCAAACCCGGTTATGCCCAGGCTTTGGTGGGTGGCTCGGTGCACGAATTGTTGGAGTCGGCTGGCTTACAGCCCGGTGATCACCGTGCCGTATCAGGGGATGTGCTGAGTGGTGAGCAAGTGTCTTCGGATGGATTCCTTGGTTTTTATCACGACCAGCTGAGTGTGATTCCTGAGGGCCGCGATTTGGAATTCCTGGGCTGGCTCCTACCCTCCTATGCCCGCCCTGATATTTCCAAATCCTTCTTGTCGGGTTGGATGAGCAAGCGTACCTATGAAGTCAACACCAACACCCACGGTGAAGAAAGGGCTTTTGTGATGACGGGACAGTACGAAAAAGTCCTGCCCATGGACGTTCTACCCACCTACCTGCTCAAGGCCATTCACTACCAGGATATTGAAGAGATGGAGCAACTAGGCCTGCACGAGCTGGATGAGGAGGATATGGCCCTTTGCGAATTTGTTTGTACTTCCAAAATTCCCGTTCAGCAAATGGTGCGGAAGGGCCTGG
>JBMOHV010000083.1:0-5821 GCA_049317645.1 Bacteroidia bacterium | reverse complement strand
TTGGCCACCGTCCGGCGAGCCAACCGAAAACCCTTTTCGAGCAAAGCCTGCATCAAGGCATCGTCGTCCAGCGGGTTGCTTTTGTCCTCCGATTCGATCAAAGATGCCATCACTTCGCGGACCTGGATGGCCGATGCCTCGGGACCACTCTGGGTCGCAATGCCCTCGCTAAAAAAGGCTTTGAGCGGAAAATGCCCAAACCAGGTCTGAACATACTTGGAACTCACCACCCGTGAAACCGTTGAAACATCCATCCCAATGCGTTCCGAAACATCTTTGAGGATCATGGGCCGAAGCCTGGACTTGTTACCGCTCAAAAAATAGTCCTGCTGCAAGTCCAATATAGCCTGCATGGTCAGGCGCAATGTTTGGCCGCGCTGTTCCAAGGCCTCGATGAACCAGCGCGCCTGGTCGATTTTGGTGCGAATAAACTGCGAAGCCTCGCGCATGCCTTTTCCGGCCCGACGGCCGTCGTATTCCTCCAGCATTTCCCGGTAATAGGTGCTGATTTTGAGGGACTTGGAGTCATTTCCTTCGTTGAGGTGCAGCTCCAATCGACCGTCCCTTAACATCACATAAAAATCCGGAATGGCGGTGGGCGCTTCGTCCGGTTGGGCCAAGGAATCCCCCGGACGAGGATTGAGCGTCAGGATTTCGGAGCGAGCCTCCCGCATTCGTTCGGTGCTCCAGCCCAGTTTGGCGGCGAGGCGATCAAATTGACGCTGACCGTAGGCCTCAAAATGATGTTCCAACAACAGAATAGCATCCTCCAACGGATCCCCCCCTTGGGGTTGGGCGGCGGTCTCTTCCTCCCCAGTCCAGTGACCTCGGTTCAGCAGGCGGCGACGCAATTGCAAAAGCAGGCATTCCTGCAAATCCTGGGCCCCCACCCCGGGTGGATCCAATTCTTGGACCTTGGCCAAAACCTCCTGCAATCGGGGGATTTGGATGACCAGGTTTTCTTGAAAAGCCAGGTCATCGGCCAGGTTGGCCAAAGGCCGGCGCAGGTATCCGTCGGAGTCCAGGTTGCCGATCAAATGCAGCCCGATCCGGTTTTCTTCGTCGGACTCGGCCACCATATGCCATTGGGCCAGGAGGTCCTCCAAGAAGCTCCCCCCGGAGGTCTGGTTGACCATCCGGTTGTCCACTTCGGGGGCCTGCTGGCCTTGATCCAGGTAATCGTCCGTTTGGTCCTCGGACCATTCCCCGGCATAGAGGGCGTCCTCCGCAACCGGGCCCTCCTCCAAGATCGTTGCCTCCTCCCCGCTCTCTCCCAAAACACCCGATTCACCCAGGTCCGTTGATTCCCCCGCTTCCCCCGCATCCCCCACATCCCCCAACTCTCCCGCATCCCCCTCGCCCCCCTCGTCCGTTGAATCCCCCAAATCACCCAGGTCCCCCAATTCCAAACCGCCCTCGTCCCTCCCTTCCTCCAACGCAGGGTTGGCCTCCAGCTCGGCCTGAATCCGCTCCTCCAGGGCCGATACCGGCAACTGCAAGAGCTTCATCAGCTGAATTTGCTGAGGAGAGAGCTTGGTTAGAAGCCTCTGTTGGAGACCGAGTCGGGATTTCGAAGTCATTCGCTTCATCAAAGGTACATAGGCTATTTTTGATGTTTCTAATTTGGAGCCACTATGAAAACGCAAGCGATAGGAGACCTGGCCCGTTGGGTAGGTCAGTCGGTAGAACTGCAGGGCTGGGTCATGGCCCGTCGTTCCAGCAAAGACCTGGTCTTTCTGGTCATGCGAGATGGGAGCGGGCTCTGCCAATGCGTCGCCGATCGCAGCACCCTGGGCGATGCGATGTACGATGAGGCCGAAGCCCTCACCCAGGAAAGCGCCTTCTATTGCCGCGGCGAAGTGGTCGCCGACCCCCGCCAAATCGGGGGACACGAAGTCCGACTCAGCGAAATCCGCACCCTGCACCTCAGCAAGGATTTCCCCATCACCCCCAAAGAACACGGCGTGGACTTCCTCATGGACCACCGCCACCTTTGGCTCCGCTCCAAAAGGCAATGGGCCATTATGCGCATTCGCAACACGCTCATCATGGCTATCCACGGCTTTTTTCAGGACCGCGGTTTTGTCCAAATGGACGCCCCCATTTTTACGGACAACGCCTGCGAAGGGACCTCCACCCTCTTTGCCACCGATTTCTACGGACACCCCGCCTACCTCAGCCAGAGCGGACAGCTTTATGGCGAGGCCATGGCCATGGCCATGGGCAAAATCTACACCTTTGGACCCACGTTCCGGGCCGAAAAATCCAAAACCCGCCGACACCTCTCGGAATTCTGGATGATCGAACCCGAGATGGCCTTTTGCGATTTGAAGCAAAACATGGACCTCATCGAGGAATTTCTCCGCGATGTGGTGAGCGCCGTCCTGGAACGCAATCGCCTCGAACTGGAACTGATTGAACGCCCCATCGAACCTTTGCAGAAAGTCACCCAACCCTTTGTGCGCATCCCCTACGAAGAAGCCGTTCAGATCATCCGTGGCGAACGCCTGGTGAACGGGCAATCCGCATTGGATGTGTTACGGGATGACCTGGCCCAGGTGCGCCGCAGCATCGAAGAAACCCGGACCGAGATCAGCGAACGCGAAGCCAAGCTGGCACAACCCGGTCTCAAGAAAGGCGAAATCGGTCATCATCAGGCCCAACTACAAGCCGCCCGCCAGCGCCTGGACACGGCCGAAGAACAAGAACGCAACCTCCCCCAATGGATCGCCAGCGCCTCCAGCTTTGAGGCCGGCAACGACTTTGGTGGATCCGACGAAACGGTTTTGACCCGGCTCTTCGAAACCCCCATCATGGTGTACAACTGGCCGCACGAGGTCAAGGCCTTTTATATGAAGCGCGACGAAAACGACCCCCGCTGGGCCAAAGGCGTGGATGTCTTGGCCCCCGAAGGCTACGGCGAAATCGTAGGCGGCGGCGAGCGCGAGACCAACCTCGAATGGCTGGTGGACAAAATCCACGAACACCAATTGCCCATGGAAGCCTTTGAATGGTATTTGGACCTGCGGCGCTACGGCTCCGTTCCGCATTCCGGCTTTGGCCTGGGCCTCGAACGCCTGGTCGCCTGGGTTTGCAAATTACCCCACGTCCGCGAAACCATTCCTTTCCCCCGCATGTACGGCCGCATTGCCCCGTAACCAACCAACCTATGACCCCCGAAGAACAATTCAAAAACCTGATCGGCCACGCCAAAGAGTACGGCTTTGTGTTTCAATCCAGCGAAATCTACGACGGGTTGTCGGCGGTCTACGATTATGGACAAAACGGGGTCATCCTCAAGAACCGCCTGCGCGAGTATTGGTGGCGGGCCATGGTCCAGCTCAACGATAACATTGTCGGCCTGGACTCCGCGATTTTTATGCACCCCACCGTTTGGAAAGCCTCCGGCCATGTGGACGCCTTCAACGACCCGTTGATTGATAACAAAGATTCCAAAAAACGCTACCGCGCCGATGTTCTGGTCGAAGAAGCCATCGCCAAGCAGGAAGCCAAAATCCAAAAGGAGGTTGACAAAGGCCGCACCAAATGGGGTGAAAGCTTTGACGAAGTTCAGTTCAAAGAAACCAACCCCAACGTGGCCCGCATCCAGGCCAAGATCAACGATACCGAAGAGCGCCTACGCCAGTCCCTCGAAAACGCCGATTTCAAGGCCCTGCAGCAATTGATTCTGGACTTGGAAATCGTCTGCCCCATCAGCGGAACCCGCAACTGGACCGATGTTCGGCAGTTTAACCTGATGTTCTCCACCGAAATGGGCGCCGTATCCGGTGAAGGCGGCACCCTGTACCTGCGGCCCGAAACCGCCCAGGGCATTTTTGTGAACTTCCTCAATGTCCAAAAGAGCGGACGCATGAAAATCCCCTTTGGGATTGCCCAGACCGGCAAAGCCTTTCGCAACGAAATCGTTGCCCGGCAATTCATCTTCAGGATGCGGGAATTTGAGCAAATGGAGATGCAATACTTCGTGGCCCCCGGCACCGACCTGGAATGGTACGCTACGTGGAAAGCCAAGCGCCTGGCCTGGCATCATTCCCTGGGACTGGGCGCGGACAAGTACCGCTTCCACGACCACCTGAAACTTGCACATTACGCGAATGCAGCCTGCGATATCGAATACCGCTTTCCCTTTGGCTTCAAAGAATTGGAAGGCATTCATTCCCGCACGGATTTTGACCTGACCCGTCACGAACAATTTTCGGGCCGCAAGCTGCGCTATTTTGACACCGAATCCGAGGCATCCTATGTGCCTTATGTTATCGAAACCTCCCTTGGTCTGGACCGCCTCTTCCTCGCCACCCTGGCCGCCGCCTACACCGAAGAAAAACTCGAAGACGGTAGCGAACGCGTCGTCCTCCGATTACCCGCCTTCGTCGCCCCGGTTCAAGTGGCCCTGCTGCCCCTGATCAAAAAGGACGGCCTCCCCGAATTGGCCCGCCAAATCCAGAACAGCCTTCGATTCCGTTTCCTCACCCAATACGACGAAAAAGACTCCATCGGCAAACGCTACCGCCGTCAGGACGCCCTGGGCACCCCCGTTTGCTTGACCATTGACCACCAATCTCTGGAGGACCATTGCGTCACCCTGCGCCACCGCGACAGCATGCAGCAGGAACGCATCCCCATTGCCCAAATCCACGCTGCCCTGGAACCTATGCTCTCCATCGAAAGCGCCTTGGCGCATTTGGATGTTTAATAAAAATCTGTGTTCTGTAAACTTTTGTATAGCAAAAATTGATATGTTACGGGAAATTAAAAATTCCTCTGACAAGTAAGGTCAAAGAGTTGGAAAAAGGTGCCTATTTGATATAGTTTGGTAGGTGGAAAGCCGATTCAGGCCCCGCTCTATCTATTCTATGTTAAACCAACACCGGATTCTGAGGGTCCTCAAGCTGGTCCGCTTTTTGCGCGGAGAACCGGCCAAAGGAATGAAACAAATCGCGTTTCATTTGAAAACCTCCGAGCGAACCGCTTATCGCTACCTGGACATGCTCACGGAACTGGGCTTTGATGTGCAGCGCGATCCCAGCAACAAAAGGGTCAAGATCGTCGGCACCCACCAGGATTTACTACCCTTCAGCCCCGAAGAAAACCTCTTCTTGGCCCAATTGGTCCGTAGCGCCGCCCAAGGGCATCGCCTGGCCGATTCGGTTTTGGCCAAACTGGAAGTAGGGACCGGGACCTCGGCAGGAACCACCGCCACGTCAGGAACGGGAACCGCAACTGGTGGTGATCACCCCTTGTACAACGCCCACCTGGGGCACCTCATTGAAGTCATTAGCTCGGCCATCGAAACAGGCAAAAAGATTCGCATCATCGCCTACGCATCGGCGCATAGTCAAACCATCGAGGACCGAGTGGTGGAACCCGTTTGCTTCACAGAGCAATACCGCAGCCTATCGGCCTTTGAGATATCCAGCATGAGTAACAAGTACTTTAATATCGAACGGATGGGCGATGTCGAAGTATTGAACCAAAACATCGAACACAAGGATCAACACCGGTATTTCAAACCCGATGTTTTTGGGTTCCAGGGACAGGAACCCGTCAAAGCGGTGGATATGGAACTGAGCCTTCGCGGTATGCTCCTCCTGCGGGAACAATACCCCGCCGCTGCAGCCCTCCTCACCATGTTGGAAGGGACCGCCGAAGGCGTACCGACCTACCATTTCAAGGCCAAGGTCCAGGATTACCGGGCACCGGCCGCCTTTGCATTGCGCCTCCCCACGGAAGTCCGTCCTCTGGGCTCCGAAGAGTTCCTCAGCTACCTGCAGAGCCTCAGCAAGGAGGTGTGGTAAAAAAG
>JBMOHV010000082.1:0-5971 GCA_049317645.1 Bacteroidia bacterium | reverse complement strand
CTGACCAGACCTCACCGGCCTTCACCGGCCTCCCCGGTGCTCCCGGCGCCCCCGGCGCCCCCGGTGCTCCCGGCCTCCTCGGCGCCCCCGGCCCGCCAGGCCCGATTCCTGGCCCTTTGGGACGGGGATCAATTGTTGGACCGTGCGTTGGTGACCTGGTTTCCAGGCCCCCATTCCTATACCGGGGAAGATTCGGCGGAGTTTAGCCTGCATGCTTCGCCCTATGTTGTTCAACGTTTTTTGGCCTTGTGCACGGCCTTACCGGGGGTGCGAATGGCGGGCCCCGGTGAGTTTACATGGCGGGCTTTTGCCAACGGCAAAATGGACCTGAGCCGGGCCGAAGCGGTGGCGGACCTGATTGCCGCCGAAAACCCCATGGCTCATCGCTTGGCGATGAACCAATTGGAAGGGGGGTTTGCCCGCAAAATTTCGATGTTACGAGAACGCATGACTGAATTTGCGGCCTTGCTGGAATTGGAATTGGATTTCTCGCAGGAAGATGTGGAATTTGCTGATCGCAGCGCCCTCCGTGCCTTGGTGCAAACGGTTCGAGATCAGGTGGTGTCCCTGCGGGATTCCTTCGCCGCGGGGGAGGTTATTCGCAAAGGTATTCCCACGGTCTTGGCCGGTCGCCCCAACGCAGGTAAATCCTCCTTGCTCAATGCGTTGTTGCAAGAGGACCGGGCCTTGGTATCGGATCAACCGGGCACCACCCGGGATACCATCGAAGAGCCTTGTGTTATCGATGGTTTGACGTTTCGGTTGATGGACACCGCCGGATTGCGGGAGTCCCTGGATGCGGTGGAACGAATGGGGGTGGAGCGTACCCGCCTCAAGCTGGCCCATGCGGGGCTGGTTTTGATGGTGGCCGGGCTGGATGAGCAACCCGATGAATCCTGGATGGAGCTTTTGAACCTGGCGGGTCGTCAAAGCAAGGTTTTGGTGGTCTTGAACAAAACAGACCTCACGGACCATGCCCATCATTACGCTGCATGGTTGCAACAATTTCCGGATCTGGTGGCCTTGTCCACCCGGACCGGAGAGGGCTTGGAACTGCTGCGGCAGCGCATGAGTTCCATGGTTTCGTTGGGTCGTTTGGCCGGCGATTTTGTGGCCGTCAACGCCCGTCAGCGTCAAGCCTTGGAGGAGGCCGCCACCACGCTGGACCGAATCCACCAAGGTCTGCAAGAGAATCTAGGCACCGAGCTCCTCGCCGAAGAAATGCGCGCCGTCCTGCGGAACTTGGCCGAACTCACCGGCGAAATCGCAACGGACGATCTTCTGGGAGCCATTTTTTCGCGATTTTGCATCGGCAAATAAACGCCATTGAATCCGTTTCCTTCCACGAATTTCAAAAATCCGACCTGGCCTATCACATGGAGGGGCCGGGTTTTGGTCGGTATAATACGGGCCCTCTATGCGTTTTTGGATCGGGTGGGGTGGAGTTATGGGCCAAGACCCGATTCGACGCAACACGAGGACCCAGGTTCCATGCTGAACCGAAGGCAGGAAATTTTGGCGGGCATTTATTTGGGGTCCAAATACTATTTCAAACCCATGGTCCTGGACGAGGAGGGTAGCGGAATTCAAGAGGCATTGCATGCACGTCATAGGCTGGATCCTCTTCCGGAGGATTTCCAAGAACATCAGCGCATCACCCTGCATGCCGCCGGTGATCTCATTCCCTACAACGAAATCAATCCTTTGGTATGCAGGTCTTTGTGGGATGAAATTGGAGAAGATTTTTTTGGGGCGGACCTTGTGGTTGCCAATCTTGAAAGCCCGGCCGATTTCAGCAAACCGTATGCACCTGCCCCCGAAGTCATGTTGGGAGATATGTATTTTAATATCGATAGGCCCACGTGGGATGTATTCAACGGGGGGTCTCGTAACAAAGGGTTTGACCTACTGTCGGTGGCCAATAATCACAGCCTGGACCAAGGTCTTTCGGGCTTGGAAGCGACCATGAAATTTTTGCAAGACCAAAATGTGGCATGGACTGGTGCATCCCTAACCGGTTCAGCGGACGATTCGGTCAAGGTTCTAGAAAGAAAGGGCATCCGTGTGGGATTTGTTGGCGCAACTTTTTCCTTAAACAAAAGTCCCTGGCCCGTTGAAAATACCGAGCCATGCAATGTCATTCGGATGAATCAACCCAAGGCCGATTGGCATCCGTTGATTCAGCAAGTCCAGCGGGCAAGGCAGCAAGGAGCTGACTTCGTGGTGGCCATGTTGCACGGTGGGGGTGCGTATCAAGCCTTTCCTGGGTCGGTTTTTCGAAACAATGTCCATCGTTTTTGCGACGAATCCGGTGTGAATCTGGTCGTAGCTGGGCATGCACACCACCCTCAACCCATCGAAAAGTACGTCTCAGAAATCAGTGGTCGTAGCCATTGGATTGTTTATTCCTTGGGGGACTTTGTGGCCTATGATATTTTTAAGTGGAGCCATCTAAGCGCTTTTTTGCGCCTTGAATTGGTCAAGGGCAGCTACCGAGATCCGCTTAGCCCTGGGCAACGATGCCAGGACACCAGGATAACCCAGCTAAGCCTTCAGCCTGTTTATTTGGAAAGTAAACGTCAAGGGCCAAAGGTTGCATCTCTTCAATTCAAAAAGGCACTTAGGACCGGTGATGGCCTCGCTCTAATGACGGGGGACCCCAGGGCGCAGCAAGAGTTTGAAGAACAAAAGGGGTTTTGGGAACGCTATGTTCAACCATCCCTTGTGGAGGGATCGTGAGTTGGGGATTAGGGGCTTACCAAGTTAACGCTCACCTGGAAGTACAGGGGATTGCCCAACTGATTTTCCATAACATAGGGCGCATCGCTCAGAAGTCCAAAGGCTCTGTAGATTTCTTGACCACCTACCAAGCGATCCACTTCGTATCGGTAATTGATTCGGTAACCCGCTTGGACGGACATCCACACAAAGTCTTTGAGCGAAAACTCGTACATGGCCCGGAGTCGGATTTCGCCGCGACGTATTTCGAGGTCTTCCCCTCGGAGATTGTACGACATCATCGATGGGCTGTCCCATAGGCGGTAACTCTGACCCTCCAATTCAAAGCCGCCAAAAAGCATGTTACGAGGGTTGAAGGTATAACGAACGTGGGCTCTGGCCGGGAAAAGGATTTCACTGCCCCATTTGTTGGATCGATCGGTCCAATTGAACAAGAAGACAGGGATATAGTTTAATTCACCAACCCGATAGGTTCGGGCGATGCCCAAGCCCCATTGCTTTTTTTCGTTGGGTCGAATTCCATAAATCAAAGCAGCGGAATACTTAAGGTATTTCAAAGGCATGAGTCCGGGCAGGCTAAAATCCCCGTTGAGATCCGCCGAGCCTTGAAACAAGAGGAATCGGCGATCGTCCAAGGGCTTGAAAAGGGTGGTGTTCACGCCCAATGTCCGCAAACCATTCTCCTGCAGGGATTGGATCAACGGATGGGGACTGTTGGACGGTTCACCGTTCAAGCCTTCGATAGCGTACCGCTGTTCCCAATAATTAGCCCCCATTTGCCAAACCAAATTGGTTCGGGCAATAACAGGAATATTGAAACCCAAACGCAGGCCTCGGGAATTTAGAACGTTGACACTGTCCTGGGGCCAATTTTTATCGTCGGCTTTGTTATCAAAAGTGCCGGCACCCAGTCCGTAACCCCCTTGATAATCGTAGCCAATGCTAATGAGTTTGGCCGGGCTGAGACCTTCGATTTTGGGCGAGCAATAGCGACGCGCGCTTTGATCCGCAAAGTCCACCTGGTCGTACATCGAAAAGTCCTCGTCTTCGGTGGCTTGAGGGGTTCGGGTGCTATCAACCGATTGGGCCTGGGTCCATTCAATAGGGCCTAACAAAAAAAGGCCCAGGAGTAGGATTTTGGAATGGGTCATGTTATTTCTTTATCGCCAAGCGTTTCCATATGTCGGTTCTGCCAAAGGCCGATACGCCGATATAGCCCCGAATTTCCAGGGTATTGGGATCGGTCATCTTGATGGTGCAACTGTAGTTGCTGCCGTTCAGTGGGTCGTAAATCGTACCCTCGGACCATTCGTTGTTTTTTTGATAAACAAAGTCCTTGAGCATGCGGTATCCCTTGAGGGAGACCTTTTGGAGGGCGGCATCCGGGTTGTTTTTGTCGGTTTTGGGGAGGCCTGTGTCGGGGTCGTTGGGCTCTTTGAGCCAAACAATTTTGCCGTAGTATTTCACCCCGATTTTTTCGATTTTGACCCGGGCGCGGCCGTTGCTGGGTTCCCAAACGCCTAACAAGCGGTCCCCATCCTGATCCGAAAGGGCTGCAGAAGCAAAAAAGGTTCCCAAACAAAGGATGAGCAATCCATGAATCGGTTTAAACAGAAGGTTTTTCATGTGTTGTGAAATGGTTAGGTTTAACGATAGGTTATTTCCAAGGTAAATTGCCCTGTCAAGCGCAGGTCCTGATCTCGATCCCCGGCAAGGGATGCGTCCAGGACCATGTAAAATTCTTTTTCACGAAAATAATCATCGATTTTGGCTTGGGGTGCCATGGTGAGGACGATTTTGTTGTATTCCGGCTGCAGGGGGGAGGAGACCGCGATTTCTTGCATGCGAAGGTTGGGGTTGTTACTCGCCATACTGAGGACCAGGGATTGGATGCCTCCAAAATCCGCATTGTTATCGGCCGTGATTTCGGCTTTTTGAAGTTGGACTTTCTTGATCTGCATGCCCTCTTTCCAAAGATCACCCAAGATTTCTTGAGGGTTGACCTTAACGGTCACTTGAGCGGGGTTGCTTCCCTCAAAGAGCGGACCACTCCACTCAAAGGTCATAGGGTCAAGGGTTGTGGTGGTCGTTTGCGTTGGTTGGTTGCAAGCCGTCAAGGCCAGCGCAGCGGCGATTAGGAAAAGGAAACAATTTCTCATGGGCGTTGCGTTTAAAGATGCAATTTATGGTTTCATATGATATTTGAGGTAGGTATAGCGGGCGTTTTCGTAGGCTATGGTCCATCCGGCTTTGCCGTCCAAAAAGCCCCTTTTGAATACATAGTCGCGGACCCATCGAAAAGCGGCCCGCAGCAGGGGCCACGAAAAACCAGGAGTTCCATGGGCATGGCGTTCCCTCGCTGCGATGGCTGCAAATTTGTTGCTTTGGATTCGTAATTCTTCCGTGGTATCGTAGCTGTAATGGAGGATAGGGCCCTGCAGGTCGACGATGGGTAAATTCGGCCCGGTGATTACACGGTCGTGCGGGTTTTGGCCACCCCACTGCGCCATTCCCAAAGGCCAAAGCCTGATTTTTCGATCGGGGTTCCACGCGCCGTAACGGATCCATTGGCCGCAATACTGATTAAGCCTTGGCATACGGTAGGCGATGGGACCTGTGTTTTTCGAAAAGGCTTCCTGGATCGAGAGAATCAAGTCCTCCGACAAAACCTCATCCGCATCCAAGGATAGAACATAGGGCCCAAGGGCATGGGTGAGGGCTTGATTTTTTTGCTGAATATGTCCCTCAAATGCGTGGTAAAAGACCTTGGCCCCTAGTTGTTCGCATCGAGCAACCGTATCATCCTTGCTACCCGAATCCAAGACGATGACCTCTTTGCAAACTCGTTGCAAGGAGCGCACACACGCCTCAATTTTCGCGGCTTCGTTTAGCGCGATGACGACCCCTGTGATGTCCATTTTTCGAGCATCGTGTGGAGTTCATCCACCTTTTGGCGCAGTTCGCGGATTTCGCGCTCCGCTGTTTGATTAATTTTTAAATCCAACTCAGCTCGTTGGCGGTCTTTTTGTTCCTTTCGGTTTTGACTCATCATGATGATGGGGGCCTGAATGGCAGCCAAACAACTTAGGATAAGGTTAAGTAAAATAAAAGGAAAAGGATCAAATCCCTCGTTGTCTAGGAACCAAAGGTTAAGCAAAATCCAGCCCAATAGGATCCCAAAAAACAAAGTAATAAAGGTCCAGGATCCGCCAAAGGCAGCTATCTGGTCGGC
>JBMOHV010000081.1:0-6626 GCA_049317645.1 Bacteroidia bacterium | reverse complement strand
TGGAGTTTAGGGTAATTATTTCCAATGTCTTTCGATCTGCTTCGGCCGATATCTGTGCTCAATACCTGGCCAAAGACATGCACTCTGGCATGCGTTCGGATATCGAGAAAGCCATTCAAATGCGAATGAACGAGGTGCTATCCCCCCAAGGCATTGATATTACGGCGGTGCTTATGAAAAGCATTCAACTCCCTCTCGGCTTGGCCTCTTCGATCGAACAAAAGCTACAAGCAGAGCAAGAAGCCATGCGCATGGAATTTGTTCTCAAAAGAGAAAGACTGGAAGCGGAGCGAAAAATCATCGAGGCCAATGGAACCCGGGATGCGCAGAAAATTCTATCGGAGGGGTTAACGGATAACATTTTGAAATTAAGGAGTATAGAGGCTTTTACTGAATTGGCCAAATCTCCCAATGCCAAGGTGGTGGTCACGGATGGTCAAACCCCTTACCTCATTAAGGATTAGGGAAAAGGGGCCAAAAAAAAGCCCCGCACATGGCGGGGCTCCGGAGTTTTGGACGAACCAAAGGTTGTCCGGTGTATTCAAAAAGATCGTTCTAGAACAAAACGGGTCCTAGAAGCGATAGCCAAGGCGAAGAGCACCGTTCATCCGTGCGCCGGGAAGACTAAAGACAAAGGTTGATTTGTCGGCTTCGCGCACAGATATCAAGGCATTGTATCCCACCTCTGATCCAAGGTAAAGGCCATCGGCGATGTAGAAGTCAAAACCGGTAAACAATCCGCCTGCCAGGCTAATGTTGTCAAAGGATTGCATGTTGAGGCCGCCGGCGTATCCCCAGTAGGTGGACATGCGCTTGGAACCTTTCATGTGGTTTTCGATACCGTAGGCGAGGGATATTTCGTTAAAACGACTGCCTCCATCGCTGTCGGTGTCAAGGATAAAATTGATGTTAGCGGCCATACGGCGGGCTTTGTTATCAGCCGTAAAATCGCGCAACATGACACCCCCGCGGGTTGTGTTAAGGCCGGTGCTAAGGTTGTTGATACCGGTTGCGCTCAGTTCGAACAAACGGTCACCTTTCACAGGCTTGTTGACGGACTGGGCCGAGGCCACTCCGGCGCCTAGGACCAGAAAAAGGGCAATCAATTTTAATTTGTTCATAGTTAAAGGGTTTAGGTACAGCAAATTTAAATAATGATTATTTAACAAGCCACTAACCCGTGGATAAGCTTATTTGTGTCCTAATCCTAGGACATCGTACGCCATTGGAGCGCGTGAGAGCCCTTATCGGGGCTTAAGCGGCAGGGGCTTCCGGCTCCGGAGCGACGCTGGGCTTGGTCGCCTGACGAATTTTGCCTTCGATTTCCTCGGCTAATTCGGGATTGTCCGCAAAAAGCTGTTTGACCGCATCGCGACCTTGTCCCAACTTGGTTTCACCGTAGGAATACCAGGACCCGCTCTTTTTGATGATGTTCAAATCGCTGGCCAAGTCAACAATCTCTCCGTCTTTGGAAACCCCTTGACCGTAGAGGATATCAAATTCACATTGGCGGAACGGTGGTGCTACTTTGTTTTTGACGACCTTGATGCGGACCCGGTTGCCCATAATTTCTATCCCGTCTTTGAGTTGGCCGATGCGCCGAATATCAAGACGAACGGAGGCATAGAATTTGAGGGCGTTCCCCCCGGTGGTGGTTTCGGGATTACCGAACATAACACCGATTTTTTCGCGCAGTTGGTTGATGAAAACGCAAACACAACCGGTTTTGCTGATGCTGCCGGTGAGCTTGCGGAGGGCCTGCGACATGAGTCGAGCCTGCAGGCCCATGGAGGAGTCCCCCATTTCGCCTTCGATTTCGGCCTTGGGGACCAGGGCGGCCACCGAGTCAATAACCAGGATGTCAATGGCCCCGGATCTGATGAGGTTATCCGCGATTTCGAGGGCTTGCTCACCGTTATCGGGCTGCGAAATCAGGAGATTTTCGGTATCGATTCCTAATTTTTCGGCGTACCCTTTGTCGAAGGCGTGTTCGGCATCAATAAACGCGGCCATACCACCCTTGCGTTGGGCCTGGGCAATGGCATGCAATGCGATGGTGGTTTTACCCGATGATTCGGGGCCGTAGATTTCGACCACCCGACCTTTGGGGAAGCCGCCAATACCCAGCGCAATGTCCAAGCCCAGGGACCCGGTGGGGATGACATCGACATTCATGACACGGGCTTCACCCATTTTCATAACCACGCCTTTGCCGTAGGTTTTTTCGAGTTTGTCAAGGGTTAGTTGAAGGGCTTTTAATTTTTCGTTTTGGACGCTCATGGTGGGTAGGTTGTTTGAAAGGGGTTGGACAGAGAATTGAATCCCAAAATTACAGCAACCCGTGGACGGGGGTTTTGGTTTTTGAAGCGAACTTTTGCAAATAATTCGTGGACGCGGCCCGGGCCTTGGGGGCCTCGTTCCGGGACAGCATGTGGACGGGTCGAAGGTCGGCCATAGGTTGGGTAAAATACTGCTCCATGGGGGCTTCCCCGGGTCCAATCATTTCGATGCAATCCTCCCAAAGTTGGAGGGTGGTACGGTTGAGGGCGCTATTTTTCATCTTCTGGCGTTGTTTGATGCAAAGATGAGCCGCCGTTGTGACATCTCTTGACACAAAAAAGTCCTCCACAAGCCCTCCTATCTTTGACCAAGTCCAACCTTTTTCGTCCCCCACTCGCCATGGCCATTCTAGAATCCTTGAACCGACTACGTTTTCCAAGCCTGCTCCTTTTGGGATTAGCAGCCATCGCAGGGGCCGTAGAGGCCCCGACCGCCCAGGCCCAGCCCCAACCGGTTCAGTTCTCGGGTCTCACCTTGACATCGGACAGCATGAGCGTGGTTCCCTTTGCAACGGTTTTGGTCAAAAATCGATTCAAAGGCACGGTCAGCGATCTCAAAGGGTTTTTTTCGATGGTTTTGTTGCCGGGGGATTCCTTGGTTTTTAGTGCGGTGGGTTATCGGGCCTCCACCTTTGTGATGCCCCAGCAATTGGACGAGGAGTTTTATTCGGTCTTGGTTCCCATGGAGCGCGATACCATTGATTTGCCTACCGCCTTGGTTTATCCCTGGCCCAGCAAGGAAGCTTTCCGGAAGGAATTCCTGGCCTTGGAGCTCAAGGACGACGCCACCTCCATTGCTCGTCGCAACCTCGAAAAAGAATTGTTGGTCCAATTGGCTTCGGCGATGAGCATGGATGCATCGGAGAACCAGAAACTCTACATGCAGAAGGTCATTGCCCAGACCTATTACGCCGGAGGTCAACAGCCTTTTGCTCAGTTTGGGGGACCCAATGCCTTTCCGATTCCCAGTACATTGTTGAGTCCCGGGGCTTGGACCCAATTTTTTCAGGCCCTGCGTCGAGGGGATTTTCGCCGCAAGGATTAGCAGCGGGATATCTTAGTTAGCGGGCCTTGCTTGTTAGCGGGCCTTGTGTTTGTATTCCGGACGCAGTTTTCCGTTGCGGATCAATTGCAGTTTTTTATGGAGCAGGCGACGGCGAAGGGGATGCAAGAGGTCGACAAAGAGTCGGCCATCTACATGGTCGTATTCGTGTTGGATAATTCGGGCCAGCATGCCATCAAATTCGGCATCGTGGGTGCGGCGTTCCGCATCTTCGTAACGCAGCCGGATTTTGGGCTTTCGTAACACATCCCCTCTCAGTTCGGGGATGCTGAGGCAGCCTTCGGTATAGGCCCAGGGTTCCCCGCTTTGGTCCAGGATTAAGGGGTTGATGATCACCATTTTGCATCCTTTGTAGGCCTCTTCGTCCGCCATCTCAGCGTCCAATACAAATAGGCGAATCGATCGTCCCACTTGGGGTGCGGCCAGACCGATACCCCCTGCGGCGTACATGGTTTCAAATAAATTTTCGATAAGAACCGGTAACTCGTCGAAGTCGGGGGGGATATCAGCGGCTTTTTGTTGCAAGACCGGGTCACCATAAAGGACAATGGGAAGAATCATGGTTGCGTTGGGGGTTCAAAGCGGTTCAGGTGGTGGATGCGTCCGTTGTTATACATTTCCAAAAAGTCCTGGAGGATGAGAACCGCGGCAATGCGGTCGATGACATCCTTGCGTCGTCGGGTGGCTTTGGATGCGCCCGATTCCAGGAGGCTTTGCTGGGCCAGGCTGGACGTAAAGCGTTCGTCCAAAAGGTACAGGGGCAACAAGGGACGGCGGGTATGGATTTGACGGCAAAAGGCCAGGGTGCGTACGGCGTTTTCGGAGGGCTCGTGGTTAACGCGTAGTGGGAGGCCCACCACCATCCCTTCCAATTCCTCCCAATGCGGGTATTGACGGAGGTAGGTCCATAAATCCGTGCTGGGAACCGTATCCAATGGGGTTGCAATCACGCCCCCAGGGTCCGAGTGCGCCAGTCCGCAACGACGGCGGCCGTAATCCAGGGCGAGGAACCTTGGCATGTTGCAAAGTTCGGGCCTAGGCCCCTTGGTTGGGGCGGCTGCGCAATGCATCCGCGGTATGGCCTTGGCCTTGATGCAGCATATCCCGCGGTGTCCCCGCGAAAACCAATTCTCCGCCTCCGCTCCCTCCCTCCGGTCCCAGGTCCAGAATCCAATCCGAGGCCATCAAAACCTCTGGGTTGTGTTCGATGACCAAGACGCTGTGGCCGTTGGCGATCAAAGCCCGGAAGGCTCCCAGCAATTGGGCGATGTCGTGGAGGTGCAGGCCGGTGGTGGGCTCGTCAAAAATGAATAAACCGGCTCCGTCTTTTTGGCCCCGCACCAAATACGAAGCAAGTTTGATGCGTTGGGCTTCGCCCCCGGAGAGGGTGGTGGACGATTGTCCCAAGGGAACATAGCCCATACCCACGTTGGCGAGGGGTTGCAGTCTCCCGGCGATTTCGGGGCGATCTCCAAAAAATTCCAGCGCTTCGGCCACGGTCATGGCCAGCACTTCGGCGATATGACTACCGCGGTAACGGACTTCCAGCAAATCTTCTTGAAAGCGCAGGCCTTTGCAGGTTTCGCAGGGCAGGTGCAGGTCGGCCAAAAACTGCATGGAGACCGTGACCTGTCCTTCGCCCTGGCAGGTTTCGCAACGCCCACCTCCTTCGACATTGAACGAAAAATGGGAGGCCTTGTAGCCCCTTTGGCGGCTCAGACCTTGGGTGGCAAAGAGGTTACGAATGGGATCGTAGGCCTTCGAATAGGTGGCCGGGTTGGAGCGGGAGGATTTGCCGATGGGATGTTGGTCCACCATCTCCACGAAGGTTAGGCGATGCAAATCCCCGTGCAATCGGTCGTGGGGTCCGGCCTTGGCGGGGTCTTGTCCCAAGGCATTGGCCAAAGCGGGGAACAAGACGCCTTTGATGAGGCTGGATTTACCTGAACCGCTCACTCCGCTAACACAAGACAAGGTACCCAGCGGAATTTCGATGTTGATGCGTTGAAGGTTGTGGAGGCCGGCGCCTTCCAACACGATGTGGTAAGGATGCTTTTGGGCGGCCGGGGGGTCGGGCATGCGTCGGGTCCCGTTCAGGTAGGCAGCGGTCAGGCTGACCTTGCTTTGGAGGAGCTCGGGTACCGTCCCCTCAAAGACCAATTCCCCTCCCAAATGCCCGGCCCCCGGCCCAATATCCACGACATGATCCGCGGCCATGATCAGGTCCGGTTCATGTTCCACCACCACCACCGTATTGCCCAAATCACGGAGCTGGTACAGCAATTGAATCAGACGCTGGCTGTCCCGTTGGTGAAGGCCGATGCTGGGCTCGTCCAGAACATAGAGCGAGCCTACCAAATTGCTGCCCATGGTGGTGGCCAGTTTGATGCGTTGCGCCTCGCCGCCCGAAAGGCTGTTACTTAGGCGGTGCATGCTCAGGTATTCCAGCCCCAGATCGCAGAGGTAACCCAGCCGCCGTACAATCTCCTCCAGCGGCCTTCGGGCGGCTTCGGCGTCTTTGTCCTGAATTTGAAAATTTTGAATCAAATGCAGCAAATCCCCCGCCGGTTTGGTCAGCAATTGATGCAAGTTCCAGGTGCTCCCGTCTTGGCCCAAAAGGTGAACCCAGGCGGCGTCTTTGCGCAATCGCGTTCCCTTGCAGTCGGGACAAGTTGTTTTGCCCCGGTACCTGGATAACATAACACGGTACTGGATTTTGTAGGTATTTTCTTCGAGCATTCGAAAGAAAGTATCCAGACCCTCAAAGTGCTTGTTGCCTTTCCATAACAAATCCTTGAATTCGTCGCTCAGGTCTTGGTAGGGTTTGTGAATCGGAAACCGAAATTTGGCGGCCGAAGCAATCAATGCCTCGTTCCACTCGCTCATTTTTTCGCCTTTCCAGGGCGCAATGGCCCCGTCATAGATGCTCCGCCTTTTGTCGGGGATCACCAGGTCCGGGTCGATGCCCAGGATGGACCCAAAACCTTCGCAGCGCGGACAGGCCCCGTAAGGTCCCGAGAAATTGAAAAGGGCTAGCGAGGGTGGCTCAAAGGTTTTTCCTCCCGATTCAAAACGCCGACTGTACGAGCGAAATGCCCCGTTCCAGACCAGGCAGGCCTCCCCGTCTCCTTCGACCCAGGCCTGTTCGATGGCTTCGGACAGCCTGGATTCCGGAAAATCCGCCTCGGATTGGGGGCTTTTGGAGGGGCTTTTGGAGGGGCTTT
>JBMOHV010000080.1:0-6716 GCA_049317645.1 Bacteroidia bacterium | reverse complement strand
TGCATCCAATCGGCTTGGGCTTCGGCTGGTAGGCTGTTGGCGGTGCCAGGGACCGGTGCGGTGCCGGGGACCGGTGCGGTGCCGGGGACCGTAGCCGTGCCGGGGACCGTAGCCGTGCCGGTGGTGGTACTTGCAACCGGAGCGTTGCCGGGACCGGTTCCAAGACCCATCGCGCCAATGGCCGTGCTTATCGCGGTGCCAAGCAACAACCATAACACAAACTGAAAAAGTCCAACAGAGGCAATCCCTAGGATTTTGCCCATCATGAGTTCAAAGGGCTTGGTGGTCGATACCAACAATTCCATCACGCGGCTGGCTTTTTCTTCGATAACACCGCGCATGACCATGCTGCCGTACATAAAGATGAACATGTACATCAGGAGAGCTGCACCAAAGCCCAATAGCATGGCGGTTTCGGTATGGCTGTCCTCGCTCCCTTGGTCGGTCCAAACCGAGGTTTGGAGTTGAACTTCGGCCCGTAAGCTTTCAATGACTTTGGGATCCAAACCTTGTCGCTCCATTCGCAAACGGTAGAGGCGATCGTTGAGGGCGCTTTGGATGCGTTCGGTGATTTTCAGTCCGGCCGCTTGGGCCGAGTAGTAGCGGGCCTCGACATTCAGGTTGGAATCCGGGGCCTGTAGATGCAAGAGGCCGGCATCTTGATCCTCCAGAAGTTCCCGAATGTTGGCGCTATCGGCCGGGACGAGGACTCCGTTGCTGAGGGTTCCTTGGGGGAGGACCTGGAATTTCAGGCCGTTTTGGTCTTGGAAGGCATCGGATAATTGACCCGAGGGGTCGTGAACCCAAACCGTGGTGGAGTCGTTGTTCCACTTGGCCATGAGAACCGGTACCAAAACAAAAAGCCCAAAAAGCAAGGGCCCCAAGATGGACATGACGATGAAGGTGCGGCTCTGAATTCGGGTAAAGAATTCTCGGCCTGCGACGATGAAAATTTTGTTCATGCGAAGGGTTGGGTCGGGTTAGCGAAAGATATGGTTTGTGTTAGCGGATGGGTTGGCGTTGCTGGCGCTGCTTTCTGCGTCGCCCAGGTTGTCGTTGCCGACTGCCTGAATAAAGATGTCCTGAAAGCTTGGGAGTTTTTCGGAGAAATGCAGAATGCGACTGTGGCGGTTGTAATGATCAATGAGGTCGGGCCAATGTTGGGGTTCGGCCTCAAAGACCATGCGGGTGATAGCGTTGGGCTCTGAGGAGGTGGTGGAGGAGGAGGAGGAGGAGGTGGTGGTGGTGGAGGATGGAGCCGGCAAGGGGGCGGGCGGCGGCGAGGCCGGGTCGCCGGCGCAGTGGATCTCAACGCGGTTTTTGCTGTATTGCCGGCGAACGGCCTCGGTCTCGCCGGACAGCACCACCCCTGCCCGGTGAATCAGGACAACGTGCGTGCACAGATCCTCCACTGTTTCCATGCGGTGCGTCGAAATGAGCAGGGTGGTGCCCGCCGCCCGCCTCTCCAGCAAGATGTTCTTCAACAATCGGGCGTTGACCGGATCAAAACCCGAAAAGGGTTCATCCAAAATCAGCAAGTCCGGATCGTGCATCAGTGCAGCCACCAATTGAACTTTTTGTTGCATGCCTTTGGAAAGCTCCTCGGCTTTTTTGTTCCACCAGGACTGCATTTCCAAGCGGGTCATCCAATGCTTGGCCGCTTGCAATGCCTGACCCGAATCCAAACCCCGCAGCCGGGCCAGGTAGAGCAATTGCTCTCCGATTTTCATTTTTTTGTAAAGCCCGCGTTCTTCGGGCAAGTAACCAATTCTGCGGGCATGTTCCGGCCCCAATTCGCGGCCGTCCAACCAAATGCTCCCGCTGTCCGGGGCTGTAATCCGGTTAATCATCCGAATGAGGGTCGTTTTGCCGGCTCCGTTGGGACCCAACAAGCCCATGATTCCGCCCTTGGGGACTTGCATGCTTACATCGAGAAGGGCTCGGTGGTTTCGGTAGCTTTTGCTGACGGAACGAATGTCCAAAAAGGCCATGGTTTGCGATTTAAAGGGGAAAAGAAAATAGATCCAGCAGGGGGGTCGGAGGGCTAACGTAGGCTGCGATCGAATCGTCTAAGATTTCAATAAGCAAACTAGGCTTCCAAACTTTGAATTGCTGAAATCCAGCCAAAACCTGGGGTTCGAAAATGCGGAATCCTCGTCCCGCCCCACCCTGAATGGTCATGGTGCCATGCACAAACAAATGCCGGGTCCAGGACATCGGCAGGCGTCCCCAGCGTCGCAGGGGTTCCATGAGGTAAATCCGCCCGGGCAGGAGGGCGTAAATGGTTCGGAACAGGCCCAGTTTCATGCAGCTTTTGGGGTTATGAGGGGTTTTGTGCCCAAAGATATGGGGTTAACCTGCCTTATATTTGGCCCGCTATGAAGGCAGAGCCGGCCCCCCTGGCGGACTTGTTCCGTCAACCACTTCAAATATTTATCACCACCCACCACAAACCCGATGCGGATGCCTTGGGTTCTTCCTTGGGCTGGGCCCATATCCTTCGCGCCGCCGGCCATCGGGCCACGGTGGTCGTGCCCAACGATTTCCCCTCTTTTTTGGATTGGATGCCAGGGCGCGATGAGGTTATTGACTTCGAAAAAGACCCCCTCAGGGCCCAATCTTGCTTGGACGAAGCCGACTTGGTTTGTTGCCTAGATTTTAACGATCTCAAGCGTAACAACGAATTGGGCGAGCGCATTGCCGTTTCCGGCAAAACCATCCTCATGGTGGACCACCATCCTTATCCCAAAGATTTTGCAACCCATCGCTACCACAGCGTCCAGGCCTCCTCAACATGTGAGCTCATTCTGGATCTGTGCAAAGACATGGGATGGATGGACTCCCTCACGACCGATGCGGGTGCCTGCCTTTACGCGGGCTTGGTGACCGATACCGGCTCTTTTCGTTTTGCATCGTGCACGCCCAATACCCATCGATGGGCTGCTGTCCTCCAGGAAAGAGGGCTGCAGCATCACCGGGTTCATGAAGCGATTTTTGACCAAATGCCTGCCAATATTCTTCGGTTCCTGGGGCATTGTTTTTTGAACCGTCTCCACGTGCTGGAAGAATTCGAAACAGCCTACCTGGCCATTCCTCGAAGCGATTTGGAGGAATTTGGAGTCCAAACCGGGGATACCGAAGGATTGGTGAATTACGCCCTCAACCTCAAGGGCATGCGCTTTGCATCGGTGATGATTGACCGGGGTCCCGCAGTCAAAATGTCCTTTCGCTCCAAAGGCGAAGTGCCCGCCAATCTTTTTGCGTCCACCTATTTTGAAGGCGGGGGACACTTGAATGCAGCGGGTGGCCAAAGCAGCGACAGCCTAGCCCTAACCGAACAACGTTTCCTGCAAGCATTGCATGTCTTTGGCCCTGTCCATCTCCAGCAACCATGAACCATCGCTGTCCTTTTTCCCTCGCCCTTTGGTCTGGGATTCTACTCTTTTTGGTGGCTTGCCAAGAATCCCGCCAATCCGGCCTGTCCGCTCCCTTCAAAACCAAGGGCGGACTGGAATACCGATGGCACCGCAAGGGGGCTCCGGTCAAAGCAGAGCCCGGCGATATCATGGAATTGCGGATGCAGATTTATGCAGGTGATTCTTGCCTTTACGGTGGGGGCGCTCAATCAGAAACCTGGAGCCTTCAGCTAACCCAACCTACCTATAAGGGGAGTATCCAAGAAGGCCTCGCCCTCATGGGACGTGGCGATAGCGCGACCTTTTATCCAGTGGCCGATTCGGTTTTTCGTTACGATCTAACTCAACCCAAGCCTTCGTGGTTGGATGGTTCTTCCAAACTACGCATCGAGATAGGGGTACGCAGTCTACGCAACGAAGAAGGTGCTATTCAGACCTTTATGCTTCAACAGGGCATTCCTGATTCTTGCCGAACTACCTTGGGGGCTGTACGGTATATCGTACAGGTCGGGACTTTGCGCAAGCCCAAGAAAGGCCTCCTTCAAAGCGGAGTCAAATACAAGTTGTTAGGAACTATGCAATCCCTTGATGGCAAAGTCATTCGGGAGTTTACGGAGCAGGAGCCCTATTATTTCATCCAAGGTCAAGGTCAAATCAAACCCGAAAGCTTGGGAGACTTACTTTCCACCTGTTCCACTGGTGACTCACTTTGGATTGTGTTGCCATCATGGGCAGCCTATGGCCATAAATCTTTACCAGAGGTCGGCTTGAAGCCTTACACCACGCTCTATTTTCGTTTGCGTGTCCTGCCCGTTCTCTGAAAAGGATTCCGGGCCAAACCTTAGGGCATGACCACCGCGCGGTGTGCAGCCACAAAATTCTGGAAACGAAAGACCTCACAGTCTGCTACGGAATACCGGTGAATGGGCATTAATCCGTTGGGGGTAAGGCGGAACAGACGGTAATCTTTCAATAAATCCCAGAAATCTTTGAAGAAGACCCTGGAGGCCACGTTCATTTCGTTGAACTCGAATTGAATCCAAAGGATCCTTCCATTTTGAAGAGCTTGTTTAGCTCCTTGAAGGATGGCGTATTCATGACCTTCTGTGTCAATTTTAAGAAACAAAACTTGGTTGATTCCTTCGGTTTCGAGGAAATGGTCGATTGTATTGAGCTTGATTTGGACGGTCTGTGTTTCTTCTTGGTGATACCCTGCATGCAGCAAAGCGCCTTGGTGCAATGATGCATGCTCGGTCCCTTCTTCACCGCCGTGGTCGAACAGCGTATGATTCCCGGCTTCTTTCCCAAAGCCAAAAGGAAAGCAGCGGATCTGCGGATTAGACGCCGTGCTTTTCTGCAAAACCTCAAAGGTTCGTGGATGCGGCTCAAAAGCGAGTATTTCAAGCGAAGGATTCACTTGATGCAGAGCTTTTGAATAATGTCCAATGTTGGCGCCAACATCCAAAACGATGCCCGATGGGTAGTGCCTTGGTTTTAAATAACGTTGAAGAAAGGGAGCTTCCCCGCTGATTTGATCACTTTCGTAATTGCCAACCCCAAGCCCTGTATAGGCCCATTGGATGAGGTGCTCGTTGAATTTCCGAAAAGAGGGTCCACCCAAAAGGGTACGGTAGGTGTTTTTGAAAAAGCCCATGGGCGAATTTAAGGCGATGGGGTGACAAAATGCTTAGTGTCGTTAAAAGCCTTGATCTTGGGGTGGATCATGCTAAACCATAGGGGCGGTATCAAAACAGGAAGGATCAAACCAGCATAACCCCCGGGAAGGGTGGGTCCGTCCTCGTGCGTTTTGAGTTGATAATAAGGCTTACCGCCGTACATATGATGGTCCGCATGACGGCTCAGGTCGTAGAGCATAAAACGGCTAAAAGGTTTGTCGCTTTGCCAGGCATGATGGGCACGGACCCTTTCGTTTTCGGCGCGCTCCAGTCCGTAATGTTCGATGTAATTGGTGTATTCGAGGAGTAGATCCGCGAACAGGGCCTGACCAACATAGACGACGGCCAGCAAAGGATGAATCCACCCGAGAACCCCCAGCAAAGGAATTTGCAACAAAGTGTTACGAACCATCGCATTCCCGACTCCGTAGGGTGTTCGGCCCGCCTTGCGTAGTCTTTCGGCCTCTGATTCAAGGGATTGCATCCATTGACCCCGGATGCTCCGTACAAGGAATTGATAGAAATGCTCGCCGTAGCGGGCCGAGGCATGATCCAAGGAGGTCGCGACATGTCGATGATGAACTCGCAGATGGTCAATTGCAAAATAGGGGTTTATCACCAAAAAAAGCAGGAAATCCCCGGCTCTTTTCCAGGCCGTCTCCTTGCGGTGGATCATTTCATGGGCCGCTACAATGCCCATGGAGCCGCTTGAAAAACCCGTGGATAACACAGCGCCAACCAAAGCGGATCCCTCCAAAACCCCGTTGTAAGCACCCCATAACAAAGTCCCTATGCCTGCCAAGACCATGGGTATCGCCATAACAACAAACAAATCAGGAAGGCTGTTTTCCGCCGCCGAATCGTTGTTGCGGCGTTGACCCAAGATCCACTCCAAGGAGTTTACGACTACCAAAATAAAGATGACATTGGACCAGGCCCAGGGTCCCCCCATCGTATTGCCCCACACGGTGATGAGTCCCGGAACCAGGGTCAAAGCATAGGCGTAGGAACGGTTACGGTTGTTGGTTGTTGGGGAATTCATCATTGAGTAGAATTAGGCGTTGTATTTCTTTTGGAGGTAAGCGATGGTGGCTTTCATGATCTTGTTAAGTACGGAGGTATCGATATCGGCTAATTTCTGGATGTACAGGCAGGCCTTGGCCGCCTTGAATTTGCCGAGGCCCTCCAGCAAAGGAGCATGTTCCGGTTCCCCCGTGTAGACGTACAAAGAGATAGCGGCCTTGCGCGGTGAAAAACCAACCAGGAACCAATCCCCTTCTTGACGGCTTTTTTCGGATTTGTAGTGGTAGGAGCCAAAGCCAATCATGCTGGCACCCCACATTTTGGGCGGGCAACCGCTGACTTTTTCCATCAAAGCGATGAGGTCCAAGCTGTCTTGTCGCTTTTGGTCGGTTTGGGCAAACTGCTCCACAAAGGCCAGGACATCGGCGTCATGGACCCTGGTTTTGAGGACGTTGTTGGTGGACTTGGCCATGCCACTAATTTAACACAAAAGCCGTGGATTCCTGGCTAGGAACGGGAGTTAGCTTCGTTGGTTGGCTTCGTTGGTTGTTGG
Organism: Bacteroidia bacterium; assembly: GCA_049317645.1. Lineage (GTDB taxonomy): Bacteria > Bacteroidota > Bacteroidia > UBA7662 > UBA7662 > SYHX01. The sequence continues at coordinate 48 of JBMOHV010000080.1, read as the reverse complement.
AGGTGGGCGATGATTTTGTGGGCCAGGACCTCGGAGATGGCTCGATAG
>JBMOHV010000079.1:0-6845 GCA_049317645.1 Bacteroidia bacterium | reverse complement strand
GGTATTCCATAACAAATTCAAAAGCCTGAAGAGCCGCAGGAGCTTGCCTGCGTCCGATTGTTTTCGACCCGCTTTAGGGTTCGTCACGAAGCAGGCCTGGGTTCGTCACGAAGCAGGTCTTTTTTGCCCCAGGATTCGATTTGGGATTCGGTCCATAACCAGGGGAAGAAAATCCGCAATTGCATACGGGGCGGTAGGTATTGTTGCCAGTTGGTGCCTCCGGTGGCGGCTATGTCTTGGGTGGGGCGCTGCAAATAGCGTACCGCCGTGCGGTAGTGGGCCAAAGGCCAATCCACATTCACGCGATGATCGAGAATTCGGAGAGCCTGGGCCAAGGCCTGCAGGGTGGGCGATGGCTCGGTGGAACCGGTGGAACCAGTTGAACCAGTTGAACCAGTTGAACCAGTTGAACCGGTGGACCAGCGGTGCCAGAGGCTTGCTAAGGTATGCCCCCGGAGTTGGTGGGCTCTGGCCTGGAGGGTTTTGTCGTATTTGGCCTCGAACTGCGTGAGGGTCAACGTCTTCTTGCCCGATTGCAGCTCCATGGCCCCTTGTTTCCAGTAGATGTGGGCGTACAGCGTTTCGATGTCGGCATCCGGTTGGATGCGCTCGCGGAAATCCCGATGCACCAACTGATTTAATTCGGTGCAGTGCATTTCGATTTCGCGGTATTGGGCGGATTGAAATCCGGAGGCTGGCAACAAAGCCATTCGAAACTTCAAAAATTGTTCAGGGTCCATTCCGTCCGTCATGATCGAGAAGGACAAGGCCAGAGCATCAAAGTATCGGTTGACCCGCTCGACCCGCATCAGGACCTCTTCGGCTTGAACGGTGGCGGCCGATGGGTGATCTTCGGGGCGGCTTAACTGGGCCAGCTCGTTGAGGCAGAGTTTGAAATAGAGCTCGGTGATTTGGTGATAGAGGATGAAAATTTTCTCGTCCTCAAAGGCGGTTCGGGGTTTTTGAAGATTCAGAAGGACATCCAACTGAACATAATCCCAATAGGGAAGAAAATCGGATTGAAGAAGACCCTCCAGGTAAGAGCCAAGGTCTTGACCCAGGGCATCGTATTTGGCCTGGAGTAGCTCCAGTTTTTGAAGAATATCCGGCGAAAAACTCATGCAAAAGGACTGTTAAAGTCCTCAAAATACGGAAGAAATTGGTCTTTGGCCGAAACCAAGGGGGGATTTTGGGGGTCCTTCCAGTTCCAATCAATCGCCAGAGACGGGTCGTCCCATCGCAAGCCTCCTTCGGAGGCAGGCTGGTAGTAATTAGTGCATTGGTAGGCAAAAATCGTCTGGTCCTCCAGGGTCAGGAAACCATGCGCAAAGCCCGGAGGGATGTAGAACATCGTTGCCTTTTCGGGGCTGAGTTCCAGGCTGAACCAACGCCCGTAGGTGGGGGATGAACGCCGAAGGTCCACCACGACATCCAGGACACGGCCTTGGAGAACCCGAACCAACTTGCCCTGGGCATGGGGCGGAGCCTGAAAGTGCAAGCCTCTCAAGATGCCCTTGCCGGACAGGGATTGGTTGTCCTGAACAAAATCTTCGGTGATCCCGTTGGCCGCAAAAAGATCCTTGCGATAGCTCTCCAAAAAATGACCCCTGGCATCGCCAAAAATCCGGGGTTCAATGATGAAGAGTCCGGGCAGGGGTCCGGCTTGGAAATTCATAACGGCTGGTGATCAGGGCAGTGGTTGTTTGGGAATCGGTTGTTTAGACCAAACCCCGCATCACCAGGTAAACCACGGCACCGGCCGTGTAACCAAGAATAGCCCAAAGGGAAATTTTGCGCAGGTACCAGCCAAATTCGATTTTTTCCATTCCCATGACCGCAACACCCGCGGCAGAACCAATGATCAAACCGCTACCGCCAACACCGGCACAGTAAGCCATGAAATGCCACATCCAGTGGTCCATGGGGTAGGTGGTCATTTCGTACATGCCCTGGCTGGCTGCGACCAAGGGGACATTGTCAATAATGGCCGAAAGCATCCCAATCAAATAGACAATGACGCGCAGGTCGCCCACCGATTGATCCAGCCAAGTCGCAGCAGCCGATAAGATGTTGGCGGTTTGAAGAGCCGAAATGGCCAAAAGAATACCGAGAAAGAAAAGCACAGAGGAAGTATCGACTTTGGACAAAGCATGAACGGCGGTATAAGGCTTGCGTTCTTCTTCGTCTTTGTCGGCATGCAGGAGTTCCGAAACCAACCATAACAACCCCAATCCCAGCAAGATACCAAGGTAGGGAGGATGATGGGTCACCGTTTTGAACACGGGCACAAAGAGCAAGCAACCAACCCCTAGAATGAGCATCAACAAGGACCCTTTGACTCTTGTATCGCTGCTGGATTGGGCGGTTTGTTCAAAGCCTTTGATTTCGCCTTTGAGGCTGAACGAAAGAACGCCCAGTGGAACGATCAGGCAGACCAGTGAAGGAAGGAAAACAGTGGACATGATGGCGCCGGTGCTTATTTGGCCACCGATCCAAAGCATGGTGGTGGTGACATCCCCAATCGGCGTCCAAGCCCCGCCTGCATTGGCAGCAATGATGACCATACCCGCAAAGAATTTACGCTGCTCGGCTTCTTTGATTAATTTCCTAAGCAACGAAACCATCACAATCGAGGTTGTCAGGTTGTCTAGTACGGAGGAAAGAAAGAAGGTGATGATGGAGACGATCCAAAGGAGTTTGACGGTGTTCTTGGTGGTGATTCGGTCGGTAATGATGCGAAAGCCCTGATGGGCGTCCACCAATTCGACGATGGTCATCGCGCCCAGAAGGAAGAAAAGAATTTCGGAAATACTGCCCAAATGGTGGCTCAATTCATGGCCGACAAAGTGCTTGAAATGTTCCTGCAAATTGCCTAAGCCGGCCTCTCCCAACCCGCTCAGGTAAGCGGCGAAGGCGGAGCTGCCCTCAATGCCTTCGGGCATGGGTAACATGACGAGCAGGGTCCAAGCGATCACCGCAGTGAGCAGGGCCGAGGCGGTTTTGTTGATTTTGATGGGGTGCTCGAGCGCAATGGCGGCGTAGCCAAGGACGAAGACCAGAATCAGGGCGGTTACCATGGGTTAAAAATTTTGATGCCCAAAGGTAAAACCCGTTCATTTATTTCGCGTTTTGACTTTATGACGAATTCCAATCAACCCACCATCGACCGTCTTTTGGCCGATGTAGCGCCCCAAAGGGAGCGCCTTTTGGCCCATCCGCTCTACGGGTCCATCCAAACCCTGGAGCAAGTGCAGGTTTTTATGGCCCATCATGCCTTTGCGGTCTGGGACTTTATGTCCTTGGTCAAGGCATTGCAGGTCCAATTAACGGGCATGCATCTCCCCTGGAAGCCGGTGGGCGACCCGGAGGTCCGTTACCTAATCAACGAGATTGTATTGGGGGAAGAAAGCGATGAGGACCCGGCCGGGGGTCGTATTTCACATTTTGAATTGTACATCCGGGCCATGAAAGAGGCGGGGGTTGAGACCGAGGCTTTTGAGCAATATGTCAGGGCATCCGAGGGCATGGGGGAATGGGGGCCTTCGGAAGGGCTTGCGCCCGGTGGCCTTGGATTTAACCAAAATACCTTTGGCCTGATTCAAAGGGCGGAGGTTCATGAACTGGCAGCTGTTTTTACGTTGGGCCGGGAGGATCTAATTCCGGATATGTTTCTCAAGATGGTTGATACCCTGGATCGCGCGATGCCGGGTCGTTTGAGTACGTTCAAGTATTACTTGGAGCGGCATATCGAGGTGGACGGAGAACACCACAAACACCTGGCCTATAGAATGACGGCTTTGGCCTGCGGGAACGATGAGCGTCGTTGGCAAGAGGCGGCGGTGGCGGTGGCGGATGCCTTGGAGGCGCGGATTGCTTTGTGGGATGCGGTGATGGCGGCCCTGCCTGCACAGGGTTCGTTGACTTAACTTTCCAAAGAAAACGGGGGATATGAAGGGCCTGTTGGCGTTTTTTGAAGGAGGCCCCGGTGGTTTCAAGGCGGATGAAAGCCAGCGTTTGGCCTTGCAGACGTTGGAGGATTTTGTGATGAGCGATCAGGAGCGGGGTGTGCAGGTGATTAGCGGGCCGGCCGGTAGCGGTAAAACCTTTATGATGAAGGCGTTGGTCCAATGGATGCAGGCTTTGGAAAGGCCGGTTGTTTTGTTAGCACCCACAGGGCGGGCGGCCAAGGTTTTGGCCAGAACAACGCGGATGCGGGCCAATACGCTGCACCGGCAATTGTATCGTCCGGTGGAGGAGGCCTTGATGCCGGGACGGGGATTGCGGGTTCGATTTGAACTCAAATCCATGGAACGGGATGAGCCCTGCGTTTTTGTAGTGGACGAGGCATCGATGATGGGCAACGGAAGCGGAGGGGGTGAGGCTTTGATCGGTGATTTGTTACAACAAGTTTACGATTCTTCGTCTTGGCACAAAATTATTTTGGTTGGTGACCCCTATCAATTGCCTCCGGTGGGGGAGATTGATTCGCCGGCCTTTCGGCCGGAAACATGGAGTCCTTGGGGCTGCACCTTTGGGCGGATACCCTTGGAGGGTCGTTACCGCCAGGGAGCTGATTCACCGGTTCTTGATTTGGCTTCCAAAATATTGGAATGGATGCGAGAGGCTGCGACGGCACCCTCTTCTCGTTGGTGGGATGCGTTTTCGGATTGGGTGGAGGATTATGCGGCCGGTGGTTCGGAGGATGACCCCCGATTGTTGAAGGGTATCGGGCTGGCGGTCAAGGATTTTAGGCTTCATTACGAGCCCGGTCAGCGAGTCTTTTTGGCCTATTCCAATGCGTGGGTTTCCCGGTTTAACAATCAATACAGAACCTTGGTTCAGCGGAGGACCGGAACCAGACCCCGTGACGGGGAGCCCTTGTTGGTGGTTCGGAACCAATATTTGGCGGGGGGACAGATGTTGGCCAACGGGGAAGAGGTTCGTTTGCTTCGCAAAGTAGGACGAACCCATCGTCATGCAGGCATGGCTTGGTGCAATGCGGTGCTTGAATGGGTGGGACTTGACGGGGAAGCCCGGGAATTTGATTCCAAAATTTGTTTGGACCTATTGGATTCAGGTCAGCCCGGACTGAACGCCGCCCAGCAACAGGCTTTGTGGCAGGCGAGGTCTTTGGATAAGGAAGAGGAACGAGATCCGTATATGCAGGCTCTGTGGGTGAAGTATCCTTACGCTCAGACGGTTCACAAGGCCCAAGGTGGGGCTTGGCCCAGGGTTTATTTGTTGTTAGAAAAGCCGTATTCGTTTCAGGATTCGGTGGGCTACTTGCGGTGGTTGTACACGGCGGTTACCCGTTGCTCCGATCGTTTGGTTCTGGTGCAACCAGGGAAATAGCGGTTTAGGCGGGTCTTTTGGGGTGGTGAAAGTGGGTGAGGAGAGCCCCTTCCCGGAGGGATAGATCCGTTACAACGAAGGGGATGCCTTGGGCGGTATCGCAGAGGGCCAGCATGAGGGCTGAGGCGTGAACGATGGCGTCGGTCGAAAGAGGATGAAGAGATGGATGGGGATGGGGAAGGGTTTGGGTGGCTGCTTGTCCAAAGGCCTGGCAAAGCGAGCGGGTGATTTGCTTGGCTTCGGGCTGGTAGGCCTGGGCCCAGCGGGCCAGGGTTTCGTAGGGTCCGGCCGTTCCTACGATGTGCAGAGGCCGGTGGGCCAAGAGGGCGGCCCCCAATTCGGATTCAAAGACGGCCCTCAAGGAGGCATAACACGCCTCAAATGTCCGTAAGTAAGGGTTTTGGGGGTGGGTGGGGTCAGCGGTTGGGTTGATATGGACCGGAAAATCCTTCATGAGTTTGCGCATGCCCAACGGCAGAGATACGGCCAGGAAAACCGAGTCTTTCCAACACAAGACACATTCGACGCTGCCCCCGCCGATATCGTTGATGAGGACCGGGCCTTGATCCAATAGACCGCAGGCTTGCAGGCCGTAGCGGATGGTTTCGGCTTCTTTTTCTCCTGATATCGTGCAGAGCTCGCATGGAATTCTCCGACCTTGGTGTTCCTGGTTGCTGAGTCGAAGGCCGCAATCCTGCAACCAAGATTCGGCATTGGGCCATTGCCGCAGGGCCGAGGTTCCATACCCAAAGAGGGCCGTAGCACCATGGTCGATGGCGTCGTTGGTATGTTTTTGGAGGGCTGCCTCGGCTCTCTGGAGGGTTTCGGGGCTTAGGTTACCAAATCCATCTTTGGCCAATCCGACTTCGATATCTGAACGGTGAAACCATTGCGGTACCCCGTCTGTATCCAGCGTGCCCACCACCAGACCAAATACATTGGTGCCTAGGTCAACGACGGCGATCCGTTGATCGCGTTCCAGGGAGGTTGGTCGTTGGCGGTCTATCGGTAGAAGAGCCACTTGCGCAGCAGATTAAAGGAGACTTTTTGGCCGTACATCAAGACCCCAATTCGGAATATCCGACCTGCCAGCCATACCGCCACGATAAAAGTGGCCACCAGCAAAAACATCGAGAGGGCCAATTCCCAGCCGGGGACCCCAAAAGGCAAACGGACGACCATGACCACCGGTGAGGTCAGGGGAATCATACTCATCCAGAAGGCCAGGCTGCCGTGGGGGTTCTGCATAACAAATTGCGAAGCAACAAAGGACAAGATGATAGGGAGGCTGATGGGGAGCATGAGTTGTTGGGAATCTCCTTCGGAGTCCACCGCCGACCCTACCGCAGCAAAAAGGGCCGCGTAGAGGAAATACCCGCCCAAAAAATAAAACAGAAAGAAGGGGATGATGGTTTCCCAAGGCATTTGCCCTAGAATTTGCATCCAATCGGCTTGGGCTTCGGCTGGTAGGCTGTTGGCGGTGCCAGGGACCG
>JBMOHV010000078.1:0-6848 GCA_049317645.1 Bacteroidia bacterium | reverse complement strand
TCTGCTGGAGGTGACCGTCCCGATCGTCCCGCCCCCAAATCACAGCGAATCGATCGACTCAAAAAAAACCTGGAAGACATGGACCGGGATCCGGCCCTTGACTTGGCAGCAGAGTGGAATGATCTCCAACTCCAAAATTTATCCCAAGAATTTGGTCCCGAGCCTGATTCCGAATCCATCCCCAAAGCCAGGCCCCGAACCAAACCCAAAGTGGCGAAGTCCAGTGATGCCTTGGCTTGGCCGATGCGAGTCAATCGCTATGTGTCCCTCTCGGGGCTTTGTTCCCGGCGAACCGCTGATGAGTTGATTAGTGCCGGTCGGATCACGATCAATGAACAGGTGGCCGATGTTTTGGGTACCAAAGTCAACGCGGACGATGTGGTTCGTTACGACGGAGAGGTCTTGACCCTCCGGCGCTATGTTTATGTGTTGTTAAATAAACCCAAGGATTATATCACAACCATGGACGATCCCGAAAATCGCCGAACCGTGATGGAATTGGTTGAAGACGCGACCAGTGAACGCATTGTTCCGGCAGGTCGTTTGGATCGTAACACAACGGGTTTGTTGCTGCTGACCAACGATGGCGATTTAATTCAAAAATTAACCCACCCTTCCTCCGAAATAGCAAAAATTTACGCGGTTGAATTGGATAAGCCGCTGTCGCAGAAGGACTTTTCCCAGATTTTGGAAGGTATTCCTTTGGACGATGGGCTGGCGCGGGTGGATGCCTTGGCTTGGCCCGAACCCCGCGACAAAAAATTGCTGGGCTTGTCATTGCACAGCGGCAAAAACAGAATCGTTCGCCGAATTTTTGAGCACCTGGGGTACGATGTTCAGCGATTGGATCGGGTTTCCTATGCCGGTCTAACCAAAAAAGACCTACCTCGGGGCCATTGGCGCTATCTAAGCGAGAAGGAAGTTCGCTTTCTCAAGGCCGGAAAAAAAGTCTTTTAAAACATCACCGATGCTCAGGGGTGAACGGTGATTTTTTGCCTCAAAAGGCTTTGACCATTGTTATCCAGGAGCCGTAGGTAATAAGTGCCTGATGCTAAATTCAAGCCGTTAAGGTCGAGTCGCTCTTGGAGCGATCCGGATTCCAGGTTTTGGAAAGGCCAGCCCTGGGCCGACTTGCCGTCTAGGGTGAGGATTTCCCAACGGGCTTTGGCGGGGGCCTGCTGCTCCCAGCTAAGGTTGATTTCGTTCCGAGCGGGTTGCGGCCAGCAACGGACCTGGTTCTGCGCGGCGATTTCGTTGACCGATACGGTGCTCTGGGGGATGCTCAGGGTCTGCCGAACCAAACTGTTGTTGCGACCCGATATACCGCAGGCATAAAACCCAACGGTTCCGCTACCTGCGGCCGGTGCTACCCAGTTAAAGGTCCAGGTTGCAGGGGAACCGCTTACTGCGGAACGGTGGGTCACCCAACGATTTTGCTGAATTTGAAGCGTAGCAGGGACTGTGAGCGTACCCAGTGGGTTGCCCGATGAGGATTGGGCACTGAATTGAAAACCCTTGGAGCCGCTCCCTGAAACAGTGATGGTGATGGAATACGTAGCTCCGGGGATATAACCGGATGCCAACGAAGGGCTGGTGCTGATCAGCGTGTTGATCACTGTGTTGGAGGCTGGACCGTGGCAACCACCGGCAGCGCACGTTGCCCCGCCCTCCGCAGGTCCCCCGCTACGACCCGCTGGAGCCCCTGTTGGATTGCCGGTGAGGGGGTTCAGTGCGTCAAGGGCAAAAGAAACGACCAAGGCAACGGTGGCGAAAGCGAGTAAAAAGGAGGTTTTTTTCATGTTTAGAGGATTTCTATCAAACTTCAATCAAAAATCCTCAGAAACCTATATCTTGTGGCCTTAAATTTTTATTAATCATGAACGAAGGAATTGTAAAGTTCTTCAACCAAACCAAAGGTTTTGGTTTCATCCGGGAGGAGAACAGCGGCACAGAATATTTTGTGCACGCAACGGGGCTCATCGACAAGGTACGTGAAAACGACCGCGTTAATTTTGAGCTCAGAGAAGGCCGTAAAGGCCTTAATGCTGTGAATGTCAAATTGATCCAGGATTAATCCGGACGTTGCAACCACCGCTCACTACCGCCCTTCGGGGCGGTTTTTTTTTGGACAGAACGGCCAAAACGGCTTCCAATAGCCTCCTCAAGGACATCCCACCACCCCCTCAAAGACTCAAAAATTAGTCTTTTGAACGCAAAAATCCGCCCCTCGAAAAGCCTATATTTGCCGTCCTTCAAAGACTTAGCCTAACCCAACGAGCCGCTTCCAACCGCCCCAAAATGCGATCAAACCAAGCGAACGCTGCCCCGACCTCCCACGGCATGAAAATTTTTGCCGGTCAGGCCACTCTGGACTTGGGCGGCCGCATTGCCGAGGCCTACGGCGACTCCTTGGGGGATTCCTCTCTTTTGCGCTTTTCGGACGGGGAATTTCAACCCGTCATTAACGAATCTGTGCGGGGTTGCGATGTCTTTTTGGTGCAGAGCACCCATGCCCCCGCGGACCATTTGATGGAGTTACTCCTGATGATTGATGCCTGCAAGCGGGCATCTGCTCATTACATCACAGCCGTTATTCCGTATTTTGGCTTGGCCCGTCAGGACCGTAAGGACAAACCGCGGGTACCCATAGGGGCCCGTTTGGTGGCCGATATGCTCGGAGCCGCCGGGGTGACCCGGGTTATGACCATGGATTTGCATGCGCCTCAGATTCAGGGATTCTTCAATGTTCCCTTTGATCACCTGGACGCTAGCACCATTTTTGTTCCTTACGTCAAATCCCTTCAATTGGGTCAGGTTGCGATTGCTGCACCGGATATGGGGGCCGCCGCCCGCGCTAAGTTTTTTGCATCTCATCTGGATTGTCCCATCATCGTCTGCGACAAAACGCGGGCCCGGGCCAATGTTGTCGCCAAGATTCAGGTGATTGGGGATGTCAAAGGCAAAGACGTGGTCATCGTCGATGACTTGGTGGATACCGCCGGGACCATTGTGATGGTCGCTGATCAATTGATGCGCAAAGGAGCCGCTTCGGTGCGGGCCGTATGCACCCACGGTGTCTTGTCAGGGGAGGCCATTGCCCGCATTGAGGATTCCGCTCTTACAGAATTGGTGGTCACCGATACCATCCCGGTGCGCGCATCCACCCCCAAAATCAAAATCTTGTCGGTGGCCGATCTTTTTGCGCAATCCATACGGAGCGTTCGCGAATTTTCGTCCATCAGTCACTTGTTCGAAGTCAAAGTCAAATCTCATTAATTTTACATCACCTAAACCCCCCATCACCAAAATCCAAACGCTATGAAATCGATCAATTTGAGCGGTTCTCCTCGAGAGAACGTAGGGAAGACTGATTCGAGTCTATTGCGTGCAGAAGGCAAGGTTCCTTGCGTATTGTACGGCAATGCGGCTTCTCAATCCCATTTCTGGGCCCATGCCTATGATTTGAAATCCGTCTTATTCACCCCTGAGACCTTCAAAATCACACTTGACCTTGACGGCAAAAAACATATCTGTGTTGTCAAGGATGCCCAATACCATCCATTGAACGGCGCCATGCTCCATGTCGACTTTATGTTGCTGGATTCCACCAAGGTGGTCAAGTTAAATCTTCCGTTGGAATTTGTAGGGACATCGCCCGGGGTACGTGCCGGTGGAAAATTCGCATCGCGTATGCGTTCCATTACGGTCAAGGGTTTGCCGGACCAAATGCCGTCTTCGGTCAAGGTGGACATTTCCAAAATGGAGCTGGGTGGTGTTGTTCGGGTGAAGGACATCGTCGCTGAGGGCTTTACCCTGGTGGCTGCGCCGAACAATCCTGTAGCCGCTGTGACCGTACCGCGCGCTATGAAAGGCGCTGTTGCCGAGGCTTCCAAATAATTCACCCTTCCGCTTGGCGGAGGGGGGATGATGACCCCGTGAATAGGTAAACACCTTCAACAGGTACCCATGAAGTTCCTGGTTTTTGGCCTGGGGAATCCCGGTTCAGAATACGCTGATACGCGGCATAATGTAGGCTTTATGGTCTTGGACCGCCTACGAAAGGAGTTGAGCTCGGCCGATGATTTTGCCAGCGGGCGTTACGCGTCGGTTTGCAACGGTCGGCAGGCGGGCAAGCAATTTGTTTTGGTCAAACCTCAGACCTTCATGAATTTGTCGGGTCAGGCTGTGCGTTATTGGATGCAATCCGAGAAAGTGGAGAACGATCGCATTCTGGTGATCGCGGATGATTTGAGTTTGCCCTTCGGTCAAATTCGTCTCCGTGGTTCTGGCAGTGCGGGGGGTCACAACGGTCTTGGTCATATTGAAACCGTGCTTGGCACCCATCAATACGCTCGCTTGCGTTTTGGGATCGGTCGGGAATTTGCGCCGGGTCGTCAATCCGACTATGTTCTGGCTCCTTTTGGGAAGACGGAGCAGGAAACCCTACCTGACTTGTTGGAACGTTGTTCCAAAGCCGTTTTGGCTTGGGCTCTTCGGGGGCTCGGTCCGGCGATGAACGAGTTCAATCGGACTTAACACACCTTGCAGCGCAGGTTCGGGCGTCCGTTGATGTAGCCACTCAATTGGTCTCCCACCTGGACGGGTCCTACCCCGGCCGGTGTTCCGGTGTAGATCATATCCCCCATTTTGAGAGTGAAGTATTTGGAAACAAAAGCAATGATTTCTGCAAAGCCAAAAAGCATGTCCGAGGTATGGCCGCTTTGACGAACTTGGTCGCCGATTTGTAGGTTGAAGGCAAAACCTTGTTCCAGGGCTGCCGGATCGGTTTCCAGCCAATCTCCTAGGATGGCGGAACCATCAAATCCTTTGGCTAGCTCCCAGGGAAGTCCTTTGGACTTGAGTTGTTCCTGCAGGGTTCGAGCGGTGAAATCAATACCCAGGGCAACGCGGTCCACATAGGACAAGGCAAATTTGGGCTGTATGTGTCGTCCATTGCGTCCTATTCGTAACACAATTTCTATCTCATGGTGAACGTCTCCCAAGTGATCCGGGAGAAAAAAGGGTTTTCCGTCTCGGACCAGGGCCGTTTCTGGCTTCAGAAAAACCACGGGCTCCGAGGGTCGGGGGTTGTTTAATTCCCGCGCATGTTCGTCGTAATTACGTCCTATGCAAATGATTTTCATGATGTTGCATTTTGTTTAAGGTCCAATTCGCTAGCTCCTCCACGTAGGCATGATTTGCTTCAAAGGGCACCCCCGCTTGGCGGTAAACATCGTTGATTGATACGGTGTTACCGAGGGCTAGAGCTTCACGGTAGGCGGCGAGTCCATGCACCGGATCGCTTGTACAGTTTCTCCAAACACCCAGCGCGCCGATTTGGGCAAAACCGTATTCGATATAATAAAAGGGCATTTCAAAGAGGTGCAATTGCCCTTGCCATTGGTAATCCAACCATTCGTCCAATCCGCTCCAATCCACGACGGGACTGGTGTATTGCTGCAGGAGTTCTTTCCAGGCGTGGCTGCGTTCGTTCCGGCTATGCCCCGGATGGGTGTACATCCAATGTTGATAAGCATCAATGCAGGCAATCCAGGGAAGTACGCCCAAGGCTCGTTGGATTTGTTCATAGGAGGCGCGGTGCAGGTCTTCGGGGTTTCCAAAAAAATGGGGGTAAGCGACCATGCTTAGCAATTCCATGCTCATGGACGCCAACTCGGCGGTTTCGGAAGGGGTTTGTCGATACACATTCAGGCGCAGCGGGTGGACGAGGAAGGAATGCACGGCATGACCGCCTTCGTGCATCATGGTTTCCAGGTCTTCCATGGAGCCTGTTGCATTCATAAACACAAAAGGAGCCCCGCTTTCCATCATCGGGTAGTTGTAACCGCCGGGGGCTTTGCCTTTGCGGGATTCCAAATCAAAGCGGCCCATGCGGTCCATGGTCGAGAGGCATTCCCCAAAAAACGGATCCAGCTGTTGAAAGGCTGCTATACTTTTTTGAATCAAATCTTTTTGGCCTTCAAAAGGTTGAAGGGGTTTTAGACCCGCGGGCAGTGCTTTGAGATCCCATGGCCGTAGGCGGTCCAGGCCATTGATCAAGGCTTTGTTATGGTCCATGTGCTCTTTGAGCGGCATGAAGGAATCGCGGACCGATTGATGAAAGGTTTCGCATTCCTCAACGCCGTATTCAAAGCGGTTCAGCTCGCGGAACCGATAATCCCTGTAATTGGCAAAACCGGCGTTGAGGGCCACCCGATGTCGAAGGTCCAACATGCGGTCCATGAGGCCTTGCAAATCTTCGCCAATCCCCGCTCGGGCCTCCATAATAAGGCGGTAAACGGCTTCGCGTTGGGAGGGGTCCGGGGATTTGAGCAAGTTCTGCGCCTGGGGTAGGGTGTACTCGTGTCCGTTGTAGACTATGCTTAGGCTGCCTGTTTTGGCGCCGTATTGGCTTTCGAGGCCTTTGAGTTCCGTTTGAAGGGGGATATTCTCTTCGCGGTACAATTCCCGGGCGTTGCGGACCATCCGAAGCAGTCGGTCAAAGCCAGGTTCGTGGTACCGATCCAAGCCTGGGTAGGCTAGCATTTTGGCATTGAGGGCATCGTCCAAGGGGGCAATCTTCGGGTAAATTTCCTGGACAAAAAACTCATAAGCCTTCCTTTTGTCGGTGTTTTCGGTATCGCAACTCAACGCGACATAGAGCCAGGCTTGTTGCTCGTCCAGGCACGATTCCAATTCAGAGCGGTTGGCCAGCCAGGCAGCAAAGACTCCGTGGTCGTTCGAGCCATGAGTGGTATCCGTGACCGCCTCTGTGTTCCAATCGATGTTAAGAAGATGATTGTAATAGGGTTCGATGACCTCAAAGGAGGTTGGTTGGAAATCCGAAG
>JBMOHV010000077.1:0-6873 GCA_049317645.1 Bacteroidia bacterium | reverse complement strand
CCGTACATGCTTTTTTGGACCCAAGTCCCAAAGGCTTCGTGCACCGTTTTGTCTTGGTCGCTGATCAGGTCAAAGGGCAGTTGAAATTTGGCGATGAATTTCTGATGCGAAGCAGGTGAGTCGCTGCTAATGCCCAGGATTTGGTAACCGGCTTGGAGCAGGCTTTGGTAATGATCCCGGAGGCTGCAGGCTTCGGCCGTGCAACCGGGCGTATCGTCTTTGGGGTAGAAATAAAGGACCAATCGCTGGCCTTTGAATTCATGGAGGCTGCGGATTTTTCCGTTTTGATCGGGGGCCTCAAAGGCAGGGGCTGGATCGCCGACTTGGGGTCTGGGCATGTTCGAGGGGTTTGGGGTTCAAGGTTCAGGAAGGAAGGAAGACGGGTCGGATCCTTCGATCAGCAGGGGGAGGCGATGGATTCGGGTATTGCCCGCTTTGTCCTTAACAACCAATTCCAGGTTTTGGTTTCCAAGTGGAAAGCATTCGTCCACGGCGACGGTCAACAGGCTGTTTTTGGCATCGTACGGAGCCAAAACCCAGGCATCGCCCACACACATTCGGTAATCATGCACCCCGGTCATGGCATCGCTGATCCGATAGGAAAGGATTTGACCCCTCCGAAGGACCTTTATTTTGGGATTGAGCAAGCAACGGATGGCCGGGGGCACGGTGTCCACCACAAGGCTCAAACGACCAAACATGCGTGCCTGGCTCAGGAACCAATTCCCATCCCAGGTGCCGGCATGGTAGGCGATTTGATTCCCCAAGCCTTTGTTTTGCAAAAAAACCTTGGAACGCAGGGATGGATTGATCCGATGGGGCCCAGCCTGAATACGGACATCGTAGGGTTGATGAACCGGCGTCCGCGCGTTGTGAATTTCCCAAGTTCTGGAGGCCAGGTTACCGGCCGCTGGAGGAAGCGATCGATGGCGCAGCGGCTCCTCATCGTAGAGAGTCCCCGGCGCCAATCGCAAGACCAAGCCCTGATCTCGAACGATAATTTCTCGATCGGTCGCGGCGCGTTGGACAGCCAGGGCCGGAACCGCCACAGCGCTGTCAGCCTTGACCGCAAAGCCCCGCCCCGCTTTGTTCCCGTTAAAGTCATAACACCATATTTGCACCGAGTCCACTGATCCCTCGTTGGGAGGGTAAAGCAACCCGTTCCGACGAATGCGACCGTACATAGGCAGATGGTTTCCAGGACTTACCTGGCAGCGATGCCTTTGGGATCGATCCAGGATTCTGGATGGATAATCCATCACCGAATTCCCATAGCGCGTTTGGTCAAAATGAAAACCATCTGCTTTGAATTCGTAGATGGTATCTCGGTTCTGTAACACAACAATGCGATAGACCCCGGTGGTTAATTCGTTGGAGTCTTGCCGATCCCTGGCCATTAATTCGATATAACCGGTGCTCTTTAGGGGAACCGGGATCACAGAAGCCGATTCAGAGGGCGAACCATCGTCGCTGAGGGGATACGTCCGTGGACGGACGACTGCGGGTGCGGGCTTGCGTTTGGATTTGCGGGATTTCCTGCCTTTGCTTTTGGCTACCTTGGTTTTGGGCGGGAACAAGTCGGTGGTCCGTAACACACGTTGGCTGAGGCCGGGACCGGGGATTTCGATCAATCGAAGGGATTGAAAATAAGGAGGCCGGCGGTCCACCAGCCGCAGCCCCATATGCTGTGGGTTGATAATCGCCTCGCTCAGGGTATGGCGGACTTCAAAATGCAGATGCGGTCCTCCGGAACCGCCGGTATTGCCGCTGTAGCCGATAATTTGACCTTGACGCACGGGCAATTCACCGGGTTGCAAGGCCAAATCCAATTCAAATTGGAGGTATTGGTAATGCCGGGCCTTGATCCATTCGGCCAATGGACTGGCGTAGCGCTCCAGGTGGGCATAAACCGTGGTGTAACCGTTGGGGTGGTCCAAATACAAGGCGAGTCCGTAGCCGGTGGCCGATGTTTTGATACGACTCACATGGCCCGAAGCCGCCGCCAGGACCGGGATACCGGTGCTTCCCCCGGTCCTGTAATCCAATCCTGAATGCAAATGATTGGTTCTTAATTCCCCAAAAACACCCGAAGTGAGAGGAAGTCCTTCGACAGGATGAATAAAGTCTTGGGCAAGAACCCAACAAGGGCAGGCCAACCCCCAAATCAAGCCGATCGCAAATCGCAACAATCCCCGACTCATCAAAAGTTGGGACTCAAGACAAAGCGGCTGTAAAAATCTTCAATCACTTGGACCGCATCGGCCGCGGTATCCACCACCTGCAGGAGATCCAGGTCTTCCGGGCTGATGTTGGACTCGGTGATTTGAACTGTTTGGCGCAGCCAATCCATCAAGCCTCCCCAATAGCTTTTGCCGACCATAATGATCGGGAACTTACCGATTTTGTGGGTTTGTATCAGGGTGAGGGCCTCAAAAAGTTCATCCAAGGTTCCAAATCCGCCGGGCAAAACAATAAAACCCTGGGCGTATTTGATAAACATCAATTTGCGAACAAAAAAGTAATCAAAATTCATGAGCTTGTCGGCGTCAATGTAGGGATTATGCGTTTGCTCAAACGGTAAATCAATGTTAAGACCAACCGATTTTCCTCCGGCTTCGCGGGCTCCTTTGTTACCGGCTTCCATAATCCCGGGTCCACCTCCGGTGATGACACCGTAGCCTTTGGCTACCAAAAGGGTCGCAATTTCTTCGGCTACCTGGTAATAGGGACTTTCGGGTTGGGTACGGGCCGAACCAAAGATGGAAACACAGGGGCCGATACGGGAAAGTTTTTCGAAACCCTCCACAAACTCCGCCATGATTTTGAAAATTTGCCAGGAGGAGGAGGCTTTGATTTCGGTCCAGCTCTTTTGCTCAAAAGAATCTTGAAGCCTTTCTTTGGTGAGATTGTTATCCATGTTTTGGTTTTAGTCGGTGGGTGCTTGGGCAATGGTGTTCAATGGTCGTGAGAGGAGCCACAAGCCCCCAAAGGTGAGGGCGCCGTTCAAAATCAGCAATTCAAATCCGAATTGATACCCCCCAAGCCAACGGTCAGCGTTCGCTTTCAGGGCATAACAGAGGACCGGTGCGGCAACAGCCACCCCAGGGACCCAACGATCCAGAACGGGCCTCTTGGTGGCCAATCCAAAGGCGAACATCCCCAGCAAGGGCCCGTAGGTGTAACCGGCTACCGTGAATAATTGGGTGATGAGTGATTCGTTGTGCAGGGAATGAAAAATCAAGATTTGAACGGCAATCAGGAGGGACATGCCCAGATGGACGATTTTGCGGGTGCGGGTGCTGCCTTTGCTTTGGTCAAAGCCCAAAAAATCCACGCAAAACGAAGTGGTTAGGGCGGCAAGAGCGGAGTCGGCCGTGGAATAGGCGGCCGCAATTAATCCGATAACAAAAGTTAAACCGGCCACCATCGAAAAATGTTCAAAGGCCAGGGTGGGAAAAAGCAAGTCGGCCTTGGCGGGCAATGCCAGCTGGTGGTGATCAACGTAGGCGTACAACAGGTAGCCAAGTACCAAGAAAAGAAGGTTGACCACCACAAGCACCAAGCTGAACCAAAACATGTTCTTCTGCGCATCCCGGAGATTGCGGCAGCTCAGGTTTTTTTGCATCATATCCTGGTCCAGGCCGGTCATCACCACGGTGATAAAAATGCCCGAAAAAAACATCTTCCAGAAATTACGGCTCCCGTTGTCCCCAAAAAATATTTGGTCCATCGGGGTGCCGGGTTGGGCTCCGTTATCCGGGCATCGTAGGGCATCGCTGGTCATGGCCCTATAAAGCTCGGTGGCATTCCAACCCAAATCACCCATGATGCTGTACAGACTAAAAACAACAGCCAATAACAAAAAGGCCGTCTGGAAGGTGTCGGTAATGACGATGGTTTTCATCCCACCTCGATAGGTGTAAAGCCAGATGAGCGCAATGGTCAAAACCACCGTGAGCGCAAAGGGAATTCCCAGCGGGCCCAGAATAAACTGATCCAAGATCATCGAAACCAGGTACAATCGAAAGGATGAACCAATGGTCCGCGATACCAAAAAAAACGAAGCGCCGGTATAATGCGAAGAGGGGCCTAAGCGCAAGCGCAGATACCCGTAGATGCTGGTGAGGTTCAGGCGATAATAAAGCGGCAGAAGGACCCGTATAATGATTTGATAGCCAACAAAATAACCCAATACCAACTGAAAATAAGAAAACGCGTTGTTACCAACGCCTGCACCCACGGCGCCCGGTACCGAAACAAAGGTGACCCCCGACAAGGAGGCGCCTATCATGCCAAAGGCCACCAGATACCAAGGAGCTTGGCGGTTGGCCACAAAAAACGATTGGTTATCCCCGCCCCTGGAAGTGAACCAAGAGGTCAGCACCAGAATACCAAAGTATCCGAGGATTAACGAGAGAAGGAGGTAGGGGCTCAAAAGCTTTGTTTGATGGCGAAGTTAAGAAAGGCACGGGTCCTCGTTGGCTGTTGCTATTTTTGGGCCGTGGAATTGGGGTCTCAATTGGTGCAGGATGCCGTCAATGCCTTTGCGCGATTTCCGGGCATTGGTCGCAAGTCCGCGCTCAAGTTGGTTTTGCATTTGCTGCGCCGCGAACCCAGCGAGGCCTTGGGCCTGGGCGATGCACTCAAACGCCTGGTCGAAGAAATTCAGTATTGCGAGCGTTGCTTTCATTTCAGCGACCATGCACTTTGTTCGGTCTGTTCCAACCCGCGCCGGCAGCACGAAACCGTTTGCGTGGTGGCCGATCCCCGGGATTTGATGGCCATCGAGCAAACCGGTCGATACACGGGCGTTTATCATGTCCTGGGAGGCCTGATTGCCCCCCTGGAGGGCGTTCAGCCCGAGCAATTGCGTATCGAGGAATTGATGGCCCGGGTGGAAGCCGGAGCGGTGAAGGAGGTGGTTTTGGCCCTGAATTCAACCCACGAGGGCGAAACCACCGCCTTTTATTTGTCCAGGCGATTGTCCAACACGCCGGTTACCTTGAGCACCTTGGCCCGGGGTGTGGCTGTAGGGGCCGAATTGGAATACGCCGATGAATTGACCCTGGGCCGCTCCATCGCAGACCGGGTGCCCTTCAAGGGTTGAAGGGCGTTGATAAGGGCCCCAACGGGGGCGATTACGTTCCCAGCAAGGGTAGGGACAGGTTTTTTGGAACCGTTGTGGCTGAAATGCAGGTCAAACCTCGTATATTTGCGGTCCTTTGCCCGGAATAGTCCGGTCAACGGTCAAATTTCAATCAAAAACAAGTGGATACGTTAAGTTTCAAGACTGTCTCTGCCAACCGTCAGACGGTTGTGAAGAAGTGGTACGTCGTTGACGCCAACTCAGAGATTGTGGGACGCCTGGCCACCCGCATTGCTTCGGTTCTCCGGGGCAAGCACAAAGCCAGCTACACCCCACACGTAGACTGCGGGGACAATATTATTGTCATCAACGCAGACAAGGTGAGGTTTTCGGGCCAAAAAATGGGGGTAAAAGATTATTTCTTTTATTCCGGTTATCCCGGCGGTAAGCGCCTGGAGACGGCCAAGGAACTGATGAAACGCCGCCCAACCTACGTGCTGGAGAAAGCTGTTCGTGGCATGCTCCCCAAAAACCGGCTGGGTCGCGAGATGTTTCGCCACTTGCATGTTTATGCCGGTGCCGAACACCCGCATGGCGCTCAGAACCCCGAAAATCTAACCTTTTAATTCATGTCCCAGACCAACACCATTGGTAGGAGAAAAACCGCCGTTGCCCGGATTTATATGTCCCCCGGCAGCGGTAGCATCACGGTCAACGGCCGTCCCTACAACGAATACTTTCCGCTGGAGACCCTCCAGCAAAAGGTCAACAAGGCCTTTGCAGCGACCCAGACCCTGGGTCAATACGATGTCAAAGCCAACCTTAGCGGCGGTGGTGTCTCCGGACAGGCCGACGCCCTTTTGCTTGCCCTGGCCCGCGCCCTCAAAGAGCTCAATCCCGACTTCCACACCCCGCTCAAGGCCGAAAAGCTGTTGACCAGGGATCCACGTATGGTGGAGCGCAAGAAGTTTGGACGCCGGAAGGCCCGTCGTCGTTTCCAATTCAGCAAACGTTAATCGGAGGAAAGACCATGGCACAAGTTACACAGCAAGAAATGTTGGATGCAGGCGTTCACTATGGACACCTCAAGCGCAAATGGCATCCCAAGATGGCTCCGTTCATTTTTATGGAGAAGAACGATATTCATTTAATCGATCTAAACCATACCCAGGCCAAACTCGAAGAGGCTTCCAATGCGATTCGTTCGATTGTCCGCTCCGGTCGCAAAGTTCTCTTTGTAGCCACCAAAAAGCAGGCCAAAGAAATCATCGAGGCCGAGGCTCAGCGTCTGAACATGCCCTACGTGACCGAGCGTTGGTTGGGTGGTATGCTCACCAATTTTGCAACGGTTCGCAAATCCATCAAAAAGATGTCCAACATCGACAAGATGGAGCAGAACGGAACCATGGCCACTTTGTCCAAGAAGGAGCGCCTGATGATATCCCGCGAAAGGGAAAAATTGCAGCGCGTTTTGGGCGGTATCGAAGAATTGAACCGTCTACCAGCAGCCCTCTTCATCGTGGATATCAAAAACGAGCATATTGCGGTCAAGGAAGCCCAAAAGTTGAATATCCCCACCTTTGCGATGGTGGATACCAATTCGGATCCCACCCAGGTGGATTTTCCGATTCCTGCCAACGATGACGCAACCAAATCCATTGCTTTGATTACCAGAGCGATCATGGACGCTGTTTCCCAAGGTCTGGAAGAACGCAAATACGACAAGGACAGCGCAGATGAAACCGAAGCCGCTGCTGCTGAAGCTGCTGCGACCGAAGCGCCCGCTG
>JBMOHV010000076.1:0-7100 GCA_049317645.1 Bacteroidia bacterium | reverse complement strand
TTTCAATGGCTTCCTCGGCTACGTCCGGTGCGGCCGCGGATGGTTCTTCGTCCGGTGTAGCCGCGGATGGTTCTTCGTCCGGCGCGGGTGTTTCCGGTCGCACGGCCTTCTTAGCCGCCTTGCTGGCCCTCGTTTTGGTTTTGGTCCAGGGAGGTATCGGGGCTTGGGTGGTGGCCAGCCATCTTCAAGGATCGGTCGTGACCCTGCATCTGGCCCTTGCCTGGGTTTTGATGGGGGTCCAAGTCGGTTTGGGGGTGCACCTGAGCGGTCGTCCAGCCCAGGCTTGGACCATGCCCCGTGCAGAGGCTTGGACCATGGGCTTTTGGCTTCTTTTGTTGTTGGTTCAGTTGTTTTTGGGGGCCGGGGTACGCGAAGCGGTGGATGCCTGGACGCCGGTTTATGCAACGGATGTTTTTGGAATGCGGGTATTGGGCAACGTGTATTTGGCTCACAAAAATTTGTGGATGTTGATCATGCTGGGCGGGGCCTGGTTGGCGTACCGATTGTGGACCCAATGCCCGGATGGGCAGGCTCGCTTTTGGTCGTTGTTGGCCATGGCATCGCTGACCCTGCAGGTTATCAGTGGTTTGTGGATGGTTTTGGGGGCCTTGCCGGCTTTGCCTAGAACCCTGCATGTTTTGTTAGGGAGTTTGGCTTTGGTGGGTGCTTTGGGTTGGGCTTTCCGGGTATTGGCTTTGCACCGCGCAACCCGTTCATGATGGCGATGACCCAACGATTCCGCGATTACGGGTTGTTCATCAAACTGAGGTTGTCCCTCTTGGTAGTCTTTTCGGCCGTCTTGGGTTACCTCATTGCGGCAGGTCCCGACTTTTCGGGCTCGGTCATGGCTTGGCTGGCTCTCGGAGGATTCTTGGTCACCGGGGCATCGAACGGCTTGAACCAAATTATTGAACGACACACCGATGCCCTCATGCACCGCACTTTGGGCCGCCCGGTACCCAGCGGGCGTATGGGCCTACCCGAAGCATGGACCTTGGCCTTGACCCTGGGCCTGGTAGGGTTGTCGGTCTTGGCTTGGGGTACCACCCCGCTCAGCGTCGCCATGGGCGCCGTGGCTCTTTTGAGTTATGCTTTTGCGTACACGCCCCTCAAAAAAATAACGCCGGTGGCGGTTTTTGTCGGGGCCTTCCCCGGGGCGATGCCGGTTCTCATTGGCTATGCGGCCCACCACGGGCATTTGAATCTGGAGGCTGGCTTGTTGTTTTTGGTGCAATTTTTTTGGCAATTTCCGCATTTTTGGTCCATTGCCTGGGTCTTGCACGAAGATTATCAAAGGGCCGGTTTTCATTTGCTGCCGACCCGCCACGATCCACAGACCGGGACGGCGCGGATTATCTTGGTGTACACCTGTGCGCTCATACCCCTGGGCTTGGCTCCTTGGTGGTACGGTTTTCAGGGAGGGGTGGGGGCCGTGGTTTGTATGGTGGCTTCGCTGGGCTTTGTGTTCTCGGCTTGGAAGCTTTACCGGGGGGCCGATGTGGTTGATGCACGCAAACTAATGTTTGCAAGTTTTGTTTACTTGCCGGTGGTGCAGCTGGCCTATTGGCTGGATGCCGTTTAATTTCCTTTAACCCTTGAATCCGCTGGAACCCATGAGCACCAAACCTTTAGCCAAATCGTCTTCCTCGGCCGTTCGTTCGGCGGTGCATCCTTTGGAGTTTTTGTTATGGGGCTTCCTGGTTTCCGTTTTTATGTTATTTGCTGGATTGACGTCGGCTTACATGGTTCGCCGTGCCGATGGGAATTGGCTGGACTTTCAGTTGCCCGAGGCCTTTGCCTTGTCCACGGTGTTGGTCGTGGTGTCCACCCTTAGTCTGGAATTTGCCCGCAAATCGGCCCGACGCAACGAGTTCCCTGCATTGCGGGCCTACCTGGGGGGGACCGGATTGCTTGGTTTGGCTTTTTTGGCTTCTCAACTCTACGCCTACCGGCAGTGCACCGATCAGGGAATTTTCTTGGTCGGGAATCCTTCCGGTTCGTTCTTGTATGTCTTGTCCGGGATGCATGCCCTGCACATCGCAGCCGCAATTTTGGCGGTGGGGGTGATGCTCTACAAAGCATTCCGTTTGGATATCCATTCCAAGTCCTTGCTGGGAATACGCCTTTTGGCCATTTTTTGGCACTTTCTTACCGTACTTTGGCTTTACCTTTACGCATTCTTGTGGTGGATGCACTAAATTTCGGAATCGTTTAAATCATCGTATGTCATCGCACAGCTCCCCTGCTCTTTCGACCTCCGGTAAACTTTGGGACGGCGGAAACGAACCCTTCGGCGCCAGTTATGGCAAGCTGATGATGTGGTTCTTCCTCTTATCCGACGCCTTTACCTTTTCGGCCCTCTTGTTGGCCTATGCGGCCCTCCGTTTTTCATCGTTGAGCTGGCCGGTTCCCGATGATGTCTTTGCGGGCGTTCCCTTTATCCACGGTCATTTCCCCCTGGTTTTTGTGGGCATTATGACATTTATTCTCATCATGAGTTCGGTCACGATGGTCCTGGCGGTCGAAGCCGGTCACCGCGGGGCTCGGAACGAAGTGGTCAAATGGATGTTTTGGACCATCCTGGGCGGTATCGCCTTTTTGGGTTGCCAGGCCTGGGAATGGAGCCACCTTCACCACGACGGGGCTTGGTGGGGTTCCAATCCTTTTGTGAACGCCGATGGCACCCCGGGCCAGGTGAATTTCACCAATTTGTTCTTTACCATCACCGGCTTTCATGGCTTCCACGTTTTTAGTGGGGTGGTGATCAATATTATTGTTACCATTATGACCATGGCCGGTGTTTTTGACCGCCGGGGTACCTACGAAACCATCGAAAAAATCGGCTTGTACTGGCACTTTGTGGACTTGGTTTGGGTCTTTGTTTTTACCTTCTTTTACCTCATCTAATCACCTCTCCCTAAATTTATTGTCCATGTCAGGGGAACACAGCAACAGTTTTGATATCCGTGGTATCTGGAGGGTTTTTTGGGTCCTCTTTGCCATCACTGCGGTGGAATTTGTGATCGCCCTGGCCATTCCAGAGGCTTTCATGGCCAAACCCATCAAGAACGCGATTTATATCGCCTTGACCCTGCTCAAGGCCTTCTACATCGTGGCCTATTTCATGCACCTCAAATTCGAGAAAATCAACCTGATTTATAGCATTTTGTTACCGACCATTTTTGTTTTGGGTGTCATTGCCGCCCTGATGTACGAATCGGATTATTGGTTTACCCTGCGCTGATGCGCCAGTACGGCCTGCTCTTTTTGATGCTGGGCCTCCCCGTAGTGATCTACTTGTTGTACGTCAATACGGCCGAGAACCGATACCAGTCCCTCCCCATTTACGGACCACGCAAGGTCCTGCCCACGGCCGTTGCCGACGGCAAATCCCATCCGGACGATACCCTCTATTATGTTCTTCCCGGGGTCAAAGAATGGACGCAGGGCTCTAGCAATTCGGTTCATATTCTGCATTTGGTGCGCAACGACGGTCCCGGTCATCGGCTGTCTCTGCGTTCAAAGCAAGCGGCCCGGGTCCGGGATGTGTTTCGCTCGAATCCCCTGGTCCATCAGTTTTGTTTGGGGGTGAACGATGGGGCTGTGAAGGACTTGGATTCGGCGGTCTTGTTTGCGGACATGCAACCTTTGGAAAGGATCTTGGATTCGGCCTCCAAAGCGGAATTATGGAGGGAACTGCGGGTCTTTACCCCGGATTGGCAGCAAATGTTCCGTCAGATTCCCCAGGAGGACTTGACTATGTTGGTGGATCGACGGGGCAGGGTGCGGGGCTTTTACCGCGGGGTTCTCAAGGACCAAACCGATCGTTTGATGGAGGATACACGGACTTTGATCGCCGAATACGCCAATACGCCTAACAAAAGACGACGCCGTGTTTAATTTTGAGTCATGACCGACACAGCCTTGCAGAATCGGAATGCCAAAAGACTCGTTGGGACCCTTTCCCTGGTGGTTTTGGGCCTGGTGATTTTGCTCAATAATTTGCCTCAACAAAGCAGCCTACCCTGGTTTGTGCCCTGGCTGCCTCGTCTCAACGCTACCCTCAACGCGATTTGCACGGTCCTTTTGCTCCTGAGTTGGCGCATGATCCGTTTGCACCGGATTGATTGGCACAAAAAACTGAACCTCACTGCTTTTGGGCTTTCGACGGTTTTTTTGTTATCCTATGTTTTGTTTCATTCCTTCGGGATCGAAACCAAGTTCCCGGAGTCCAATCCAATCCGGCCCTTTTATCTGACGATTTTGATATCGCATATTGTTCTGGCTGCGGGGGTTTTGCCCATGGTTTTGCTGTCCTTTTACTATGCGCTGAGCGGTCAGATCGAAACCCATCGCCGTTTAACCCGTTGGTCGATGCCGATTTGGCTCTATGTCACCTCCACCGGCGTGTTGGTTTACCTGATGATAGCTCCTTATTATTCCTTTTGATTCCCTAACAACCGATAACATGACCTTCCTCCTTTCTTCGCTTCGTTCGGTGGCCTTGGGCCTGGGTTTTGTTATGATTTTGACCCTGGTTGCAGGAACGCAGGAATCCGCTGCCCAATGCCCCATGTGCAAGACATCGCTGGAGTCGAACCGCAAGGATGACCAAAAAGCGGTGGGCAAGGGCCTTAACAAAGGAATCCTTTATTTGCTGGCCATGCCTTTTTTGGTGGTGGGGACGGTTGGTGGTTTGTATTGGCATCGGCAGCGTCGCTTTGAGGAGGTCGAAGAACGTCGGCGCCAGATTCTCGAAAACTAAGGGGTATGAATTGGTCGGATGTTGCGAAGGGGCGTTGTCCGCGTTGCAAAACCGGCCCCATGTTCAAGTACCCTGCCACGGACTTGCGCAGGGCTACCCAAATGCACCAAGACTGTCCGCATTGTGGGTTTCATTTTGAAATCGAGCCCGGGTTTTTTTGGGGCGCGATGTACATCAGCTACGCCTTCTCGGTGGCGGTTTCGGTTACCTTCGGCGTTCTCGCTTATGTGGTTTTTGACGATCCCGCTGTGTGGGTTTATTGTCTTTGCATTTTTGTTCCCTTGTTGTTGTTATCGCCTTTGAGTATGCGGTTTTCGAGGGTTCTCATGTTGTATTGGTTTGGCGATGAATGATTTGCGAAGGCAATGATTGACCTGATCCATGATTGACCTGATCCATGATTTGGAAGGTTACCAAGCCGAATACCAGCGCAGTGTTCAGGACCCCGAAGGGTTTTGGGCGGAGGTGGCTTCGGGTTTTCATTGGCAGAAGCCTTGGGACCGGGTGCTGGATTGGAATTTTGAGGAGCCCAGCGTTCGCTGGTTTGAAGGCGGATTAACCAATTTGTGTTATAACGCGGTGGATCGCCATGCCTTGCGTGATGGGGATCGCGTCGCGTTGATTTGGGAACCCAACGATCCCAACGATGCACCCTGTCAATGGACGTACCGAGAATTGCAAGAGGCGGTGGCCCGTACCGCTGGGATGCTTCAGACGATGGGCGTCCAGGCCGGGGACCGGGTTTGTTTGTACATGCCCATGATTCCCGAATTGTTATGGTCGGTGCTGGCCTGTGCCCGGTTGGGTGCGGTGCATTCGGTGGTCTTTGGGGGCTTCTCGGCCCGCAGTCTGGCCGATCGCGTCGCGGATGCGGGGGCGGCTGTGGTGGTATGTTCGGAAAAAATTCGTCGCGGCCCCCGGGACCTGCCCTGCAGGGCCGTGGTCGAAGAAGCCTTGGACTTATTGGAGGCCGAGCAGAATCATCCGGTGCGCAAGGTCCTGGTTCAAGGGAGCCTTGACCCATCCAAGCCGTTGCGATCGTTTTCGAATATTCAGAGTTGGGATTGGGATGGTCTCTGGGATCAAACGACAACGAGGCCCGAGCCCCGTTGGATGGATGCCGAAGCCCCCCTTTTTATACTCTACACCTCGGGTTCGACGGGCAAGCCCAAAGGCGTCCTGCACAGCACCGGTGGGTACATGGTGTACACCGCTTATTCCTTTACCCAGGTTTTTCGAACGGCTCCAGGGGATGTGTTTTGGTGCACTGCGGATATCGGCTGGATCACGGGCCACAGTTACTTGGCTTACGGGCCTTTGCTTCAGGGAGCGACGGTGGTGATGTTCGAGGGCATCCCGACCTATCCGGACCCTTCCCGTTTTTGGAAAATCTGCGAGAGGCATCGTGTTAGTCATTTTTACACCGCCCCGACCGCCATCCGCGCCCTGATGGTGCACGGTGATGCCCCGGTTCAATCGGCGGATTTGTCATCGCTGCGTGTTTTGGGCTCGGTGGGGGAACCCATCAACGAGGAGGCCTGGCAGTGGTATCACCGCGTGGTGGGTGGGGAGCGATGTCCGGTGACCGATACCTGGTGGCAAACCGAAACCGGGGGCATCCTCATCGGGGCCCTGGCCGGACTGTCCCCGCTCAAGCCCACTTACGCTGGCCGGCCTTTGCCAGGGGTGCAGCCGGTGCTGTTGGATCCCCAAGGTCGTGAATTGGAACCCACCGATCCCCCTTCGGAGCAGGAGGGGCTGCTCGCGATGCGATTTCCTTGGCCCTCGATTTTGAGGTCCACGTGGGGCGACCACGAGCGTTGCCGTACCACTTATTTTTCGCCCTTTCCCGGGTATTATTTCACAGGAGACGGAGCGCGACGGGATGCCGATGGAATGTTTCGCATCATAGGCCGGGTGGACGATGTGATCAATGTTTCGGGGCATCGTTTGGGCACGGCCGAAATTGAGAACGCCCTCAACAGACATCCAAGGGTGGTTGAATCGGCGGTGGTCGGTTACGATCATGCCATCAAAGGGCAGGGGATCTATGCGTATGTCATCCTGCGCTCGGGCCTCCAAGACCTGGACGCTGAGGCCGAGGAACAGCTGGCCCAGGAGCTCAACGGTACCGTGGTACGAGAAATTGGGGCCATCGCGCGCCCCGATCGAATTCAGTTGGTCGAAGGTTTACCCAAAACCCGATCCGGCAAAATCATGCGACGTTTTTTGCGAAAAATCGCCTCCGGCGATACAAGCCAGATGGGCGATACCACCACCCTTCTGGATCCCTTGATTCTGGACGCTATTTGGGCGGGCCGGAAGGGTTGAGGCC
>JBMOHV010000075.1:0-7125 GCA_049317645.1 Bacteroidia bacterium | reverse complement strand
CCCAAAGTGCAGATGGCCTGGTCCTACAAAACCAACTACCTGAACGCCGTTTGCCGGATTTTTCATGAAGAAGGTTCTTGGGCCGAAGTGGTCAGCATTTTCGAATACCGCAAAGCCTTGGGGAACGGGGTTCCCGGCCACCAAATTCTCTTCAACGGCCCCGATAAATCCGCGGATGATCTGCGTTTTGCCGTGCAGAACGGGTCCCTTATTCACATCGACCACCTCGATGAATTGTATCAACTTTCGGAGATCCTGGCGACCGAAGACCTCAAAGCCCGGGTCGCCCTTCGCATCAATATGGACACCGGGGTTTATCCCCTCTGGGATCGTTTTGGTTTTAATTACGAAAACGGCTCGGCCTGGACCGCCGTTACCAAAGTCATGGCCCAATCCCGCATGCAATTGGCGGGACTGCATTGCCATATCGGAACTTACATGCTCAGTTCCCAGGCCTATGCCGTGGCCGCTAACAAATTATGCGACCTGGCCTTGGAAATCCGCAATCAATACCAGCACCGGATCGAATACCTGGATTTGGGCGGAGGCTTTGCTTCGGGGAATACCCTCAAAGGCTCCTACTTGCAGGGCTCGGATGTCATCCCAACCATGGATGATTACGCCGAAGCCATTTCCGGGGCCATCCTCCAGCACCCCTTTGGGATGAGCGGGGAATTGCCCACCCTCTTTTTGGAATCAGGTAGGGCCTTGATTGACGATGCCGGGTACTTGCTGGGCACGGTTTTGGCCCTCAAACGATTGGGCGATGGTCGTCGGGCGACCATCATGGATTTTGGGGTCAACCTGCTGTTTACATCGTTTTGGTACGAGCACCGCATATCGCCCGCTCAGGATTATTCCAGCCATCACGAAGACATGGTTTTGTACGGACCTTTGTGCATGAACATTGATGTGGTCCGCGAAAATGTTTCCCTGCCTTTGCTCCAAAAAGGAGATCGGGTGGTGGTCCACCGGGTCGGAGCCTATAACATGACCCAGTGGATGCAGTTTATCCAAATGCGGCCCAACGTGGTTTTGATTGATACGCGAGGCAAGGTTCACCTAATCCGCCGCCGCGAAGATGTCCAAACCCTTAACAATCAGGAACTTATTCCTGATTATTTGGAGGCGGTCAAGGGGTCGTAACATGGCCCCACAACCCGGTCTGCGCTCGATTTGGAATGGCCCCGTGAGGGGGGTTCTCAACAGCTATGCCCAATTGTTTTTTGCGCTCAATCCGTTGCTAGGATTGCTGGCCTTGGGGGTCAGTTTCCTGGATCCCATCATGGGGGCTTGCGGTTTGTTTTCGGTGGTTGCGGTGCAGGCCTTGGGCCGATTAACGGGCCAAAGCAAAGAACTTCTGCAGGAAGGCATGTACGGTTTCAATGCCTTGCTTTTGGGACTGGCCATGGCCCATCGTTACCGGGTGGATGCGCCCATGTTGCTTGTGTTGATGGCGGGCTTGGTTCTGCTCTTGACGTTGATTGTATGGTGGAATCGGCATTTGGGCCGTTACGGCCTTCCTTACTTAACCTTCCCCTTTGTCCTGACCTATTGGGTCTTGATGGAGGGCTCGGATAGCCTGGCCGCCGTTGTATTGCGGTATCCCGGCTTGGCGGGGGCTGCGGGTGCTGGCTTGGCGGGGGCCACAGGGGCTGGCCTTGCAGGGGCTGGCTTGGCGGGTGCTGCTCAAACGGATTTGCTTGCAACAAGCGGTTTGGAATTAGCGGCAGCGGATCCGTTTTGGAAAAGTTTTTTGCGGACCTTGGGCTCCATTTATTTTCAGGATTCCGTTATCGCGGGCCTGGTACTCGCCGTGGGTTTGGCCCTGCACAGTCGCTTGTCTTTGTTGTTAGCGGTGGGTGGATACGCCTTGGCTTTTGGGATGTTCCAAACGATGGGCGCTTCCACGGTTCCGTTGACGGATTTTTTGGTGGGAAGTAATTTTGTGTTTATGGCCATTGCGCTGGGGGGTTTTTACCTGGTTCCCTCTGCGGCTACCATAGGCTTGGTGGCCGTCTTGACACCGGTCTTGGCGGTCCTCATGTTTGCCCTGGCAGGATGGTTGGCTCCTATGGGTCTACCCCCTTTTACATTGGCTTTCAGTGGATTGACTCTATTGGTTTTGTATTTTTTGCAGGCCTCTCCATCGCTAAGGGGTCTGGTTCCGGTCGCTCTTCAATACTATTCTCCCGAAAAGACCCTGTACAAACACGCGGTGAATGCCCAGCGCCTGGCCCATCTTTACACCCCTCGCTTTCATCTGCCTTTTTGGGGAACCTGGACGGTGACCCAGGCCTACAACGGCCCACACACGCATTTAGGAGATTGGTCCAAGGCCTTGGACTTTGAAATCACGGACGAAGAAGGCCGTACGCATTCGGGAGACGGAAGCCTTTTGGAACAATATTATTGTTATAACAAACCCGTTGTAGCCCCCCTTGACGGCACCGTGGTGGCTTTGACCAACCATGTGCCCGATAACCCTATCGGGGGGGTGGATATGGAACAGAATTGGGGTAATTCGTTGGTCCTGCACCATGCCAACGGCCTGTACACCCAGTATTCCCACCTGCGTCCGGATGGATTCAAGGTCAGCCTGGGGCAGTGGGTGGTTCGGGGCCAGGTTCTGGCTAGCTGCGGTAATTCGGGGCGCTCGCCGCAGCCCCACCTGCATTTTCAGGTTCAATCCAGTCCCGAAATCGGCGCCAAAACCTTGGCACACCCGTTGGCTTATTACCGACTCGAAGAAGGGGAGGGCCGTACCCTGCGTCGATGGTCGGTTCCAAGCGAGGACCAAAAGGTGAGTTCGGTGGAGGCGGTGCCGGCCATGGCTTCAGCCTTCGCTTTCAAGCCCGGACAAAAATTACGCATGCAGTCCGAGAAGCAGCCGGATCGGATGGTGGATTGGACGGTGGGAACGGATGCCTACAACCGCACCTACCTCTACTGTCCCCTGACTCGCTCGACGATGTGGTATGTGAACGATGGGGTTATGTTCTGGGCCTATGATTTTGAGGGCAAACGCTCTTCGTTGCTTTACCGCTTTTATTTGACCGTTTATCGTTTGTCCTTGGTACGCGATGCAGGAACGGTCCAAGATCAATTGCCTTTGGTTCATTTTAGCCGACCCTTGTTGCGTTCTATTCAAGATGTGTTCGCTCCTTTTTGGATGTTTTACCGAGTGGATTATCAATCGGCTTGGCTTGCGGCTTCATCCGGCGCGTTGACCGAAGGGCTGCGTATCCAAACCTCGGTTGCTTCCAAGGTGGGCGGTCGCACCGTACGGCAGCTGGATTTTGAACTTGAAATAAACGAAGGCTCCCTTCGCCGCTGGTTGCAGGCCCCGTCCAAGGGAACCGATTCGTCTCCAACCATTTATCGATGCAGTTTGTCCTGAATCTCCAATGCAGGGCCAAAGCATGGGTCCTGAGTGGAATATGGGCTTGTCTTCCGGGAGGGTTTCTTCATGCCCAGGTTGGTTCGACGGACAGCCTCACCCGGTATCATCTTGCTTTTGGAGAATACAAGGAATTGATTTGGGAGGGTCGACCGGCGGTCGATGGAGGCTGGGCCACGGCGGATATCCATCGGCGCATGGCCTTGGCGTATCGAATGTTACATAACAACGAACGAGCCGTTTTTCATTGGAAGGCTGCATCCGACATGGTTCCTGGTTCGGCGTTGTTGGCCTCAGAGTACCGCCAAGAATTGTTCGATTGTCGCCGGATGGACGAGTGGCGTTGGGCCGTGGCCCATGCGCAGCCCGAAGTGGAAGGGTTGCTCGCCTTGGATTACGCTTTTTTGAATACCGGTCTTCAAAATCCGGTTGGATCTAGGGCTCTAAGAGATGAAATAAACCAGAACCCTTTGGCCTTGCGGCAGAAAGAAACGGGTTCATCGACCTGGGCCTATGCCGAGGCTTTGATTCAGGGTCCGGTAGCGGTTTGGGGCGGGTCCGTGCAGGCCACCCTTCGGATGCCGGGTCGTCGAGGCCCGTACCGTATCAGCCTGCTGCAATCGTTCACGCGTTTTGATGCCCGAACCTACGGGAGGGTGCAGTCCGCTTATTGGAATCCGGTCGTTTTCCAAACCTCCGATACCACCCTCCGTGCCGATTATGTCTCGCATTCCACCCAATACGCCCAACGCTGGGAGGCCGCTCATTCTCGATGGCCCGGGTGGAAATTTGGTGGGGGCTTGATGGTATTTGGGGAAAGATCCCAGAGACTTAGCACCGAGCCCTACACGGTTGATAGCGGCCTGAGGGCAGTGTCCACGCCCTATAGGCACAATGCTTGGGCCCTTTCGGGTTCGGTTTCGCGACGTGTTACGGGCAAGGAATACCGAATGGGTTTGTTAAGCGGTACCCTCAACAGTCAAAGGCAATGGCAAGCCGATGCCGGGTTGACTTGGTGGCCCCTGGGTCATCAAGGATTTTTGGTTTCGCTGGATTTGTCGACTTTATCCAACGGAACGTTGAACACGGACAGCCTTGGCAAAGAAATGGTTGGGGTGGGCCTGGCCAAGATCGGTTTGCAGCTTGGGCCCAGGATTTGGTTGGAAATACGTACGATCCAAGGCTCCACCTTGAGGAATTATACCCAGCCTGGAACCTTTTGGGCGTTGAATACCACCGATCAACTGCGTTCGGTTTGGGCCCTGTCGGGTCGTTGGACCCCGGCCTTGAGACAAATTAATTCACCATCGAACCCACGATCCAACGCCCGCTGGTCCCTGGCGCCTTATATACAGCGATTTGTTATGGAAGGCAGTATCAATGGTCTCGCTTGGGCCAATGCATCCCAGGGAACGGTGGACCCCAATCCCCGAACCGTAACCCGGTCCTATATTTCGTTTTTTGGGGGCATCGCCCTCCTTTGGAACCCGACTAACTTTTAAACTATTTTATAAAACCCTTTTGTTATGAAAAATCAACCACCCTATCTAGGCATCCAAAGCACTCGAATCTTTCGTCTTTTTCTTTTGTTAGGGATTTTATGCAGCGGCATCACTTTTGCCCAAAACCCCTCCTCACCCAAAGACCGAGCTGCGCAGGACAAAGCGGTTCGTGAAGCCTTTGCGGTGAGCTATAAGGTCGAAGCGAGTCAGGATTATCGGGGAGCCATCCAAGCCATGGAAGCCCTGGGCATCGAAACCGTTCATGCTATCTACGAGGTCAATCTGCGCATGGGTTGGCTGTCTTACAAGGCCGGAGACAACGACCGTTCGGCTATTTATTATATGAGGGCCATGGTTTTGGCACCGCAAGCCACCGAGCCCCTTTGGGGTATCCTCATGCCCTATACGGCCAAGGAAGAATGGGTGAAGGCCGAAAAAATCTACAAGGACATTCTCAAATTGGATCCCAAAAACGGAACAGCTAATTACCAGTTGGGGCTGATTTATTATTACCGTCAGAACTACCCCGAGGCCCTCAAGTACCTGGAGGTTTCGTTGAAAATGTCCCCCTTCGATTATTATTCAATGCTCATGAACGGGTGGACCCGGTATTTTATGGGTCAAAAAGACGAAGCCAAAACGCTGTTTGAGCGCGTTCTCCGATACACCCCGCAGGACGCTTCAGCCTTGGAAGGCTTGGGCCTGATTCAGACCGGTTCGAAGTAAATCTGGCCTGGGCCCGACGCAATCCGGACCGGGCCCGACGCAATCCAGACCGGGTCGGGCGAAGCCTTAGGCCGGTAGCTTGAAGGCTTTGCGGATCGCGCTCACATAATCCAAAGCCTCCCAGGTGAAGAGTTCCACGCTCATGGTTTTGGATTGATCGGCACCGGATCCCCAGCGGATGGTTTTGTTGACCTTGACGTGGGGGCGGCCCATGTGACCGTAGGCTGCGGTTTCGGCGTAGATTGGGTTGAGGAGTTTGAGGCGCTGGATGAGCATGCCCGGACGCATATCAAAAATCTTGGAAATACGTTGGGCGATTTCTCCATCGCTGAGTTTTTTGCCGGCCGCATCGCGGACGTGGGTTGTGCCGTAGGTGTTGACGTAGAGTCCGACCGGTTCAGCGACCCCAATGGCATAGGCCACTTGGACCAAAACCTGGTCGCAAAGGCCGGCGGCCACCATGTTCTTGGCAATGTGACGGGCTGCATAAGCGGCCGAACGGTCCACTTTGGAGGGGTCTTTGCCCGAAAAGGCACCCCCACCGTGGGCGCCTTTGCCACCGTAGGTGTCCACAATGATTTTGCGGCCGGTGAGACCGGTATCCCCGTGGGGTCCGCCAATCACAAAATTCCCGGTGGGGTTGATGTGGTATTTAACGGTTTTGTTCAAAAGGCGGCCAATCCGCGATGGGAGCTGGCGCTTAACGCGTGGTAGGAGGTAGCGCTGAATATCGGCGGCAATGCGGGCCTGCATTGCTTTTTGGTCGGCCTTGACAGCGCGCACATTGGTTCCGGTTTGGATGAAAGGATCGTGCTGGGTCGAGATCACCACGGCGTCAATGGCTTCGGGCTTGTGCTTGTCTGAATAGCGAATGGTCACCTGGCTCTTGGCATCCGGGCGCAGGTATTTCATGACCTTGCCTTCTTTGCGAATGGAAGCCAGTTCCCGTAACAACAAATGACTAATTTCGAGGGGCAGGGGCATGTAGCTCTCGGTCTCGTTGGTGGCATACCCAAACATCATGCCCTGATCACCAGCGCCTTGGGTTTCGGATGTGTTTTTTTCGACGCCTTGGTTGATGTCCGGCGATTGTTCGTGGATGGCCGAAATAACCCCGCAGGAATCGGCATCGAACATGTATTCGGATTTGGTATAACCAATGCGACGAATCGTATCGCGGGCGATCATTTGAGCGTCCACATAGCCTGTTGTTTTGACTTCACCGGCCAAGACGGCCAAGCCCGTTGTGACCAGGGTTTCGCAAGCAACTTTGGAGCGGGGATCCTGGGCCAAGAAGGCATCCAAGAGGGCGTCCGATATTTGGTCGGCGACTTTGTCGGGATGGCCTTCGGAAACGGATTCGGAGGTGAAGAAATACGACATAAACAGGTAAATTTTAGGAAATTGATGGGCTTATTGGAATGGGCGAAGGTCGGAACGAAGGTCCGTAAATACCAAATTTTTGACCCGAAAATTGGCCTTGGCATCCCCAAGGCT
>JBMOHV010000074.1:0-7290 GCA_049317645.1 Bacteroidia bacterium | reverse complement strand
CCGCCCCTTTCACTTCGGCCCGTGTTCCCACTTTTGGGTATTGGAATTCCCCGGACGATGCCACGCTGGCGACCTTGATGGCGGGAGCGGGCTTGATCATCAGCCGCCCCGGTTACTCCAGCCTCATGGATTACGCGGTTTGGAACCAAAACCAAGGCAGGCCTGTTTTGCATCTCTGTTTGGTGCCGGCAGGGGGTCACAGCGAGCAGGCTTATTTGGCCCACAAACTGGATAGGGAAGGCCAAGCGCAACGCCAAAGCGAGTCCAGTCTGAACCTCCGCGATGCTTGGGCACGCCGAAAACAGACTAAGTTTACTTATGGAATCCCCCGTCCCTAGGTTGCTCGTTTGGGTTCCTCGCCGAACCCCTCGCCTTCTTTATACCCTGGACTGGGTCTTGGGTCAGCGCTTGGGGATTCCCTATGAATGCAGGGAACAGGCCCCCAACGAGGCCGACAGGGAGGGCTTGGGTGTTTTGTGTTACGGTAATCCCGAGTTTCTCCAGGGCCTTGGGGCCGACGCCGGGCCTACGGCAGCCTTGGTGGCTGCGGAGCTTTTGTTCGAGGAAGGAATCCGGCCCTTGGCGCTGTCCAAGGAAGTTCGCGGCGGTTTGTTTCCTACCAACCATGCCTTGGGTCACGACCCCTTGGCGGGGATTTTTTGGATGCTTTCTCGTTACGAAGAGTACCAAAATCCGGAGAGGGATGCCTACGGCCGTTTCCAAGCTTCTCAGTCCTTGCTCTACCAGGTGGGGGTTCTGGAAGAGGCGCCCGCCGATATCTATATCGAACAATTGTGGACATGGCTTGAATCGCAATTCCCTAAAATCCAACGCATTCAACCAACCCTGACGATACAGCCCGGTGTAGATATTGATTTGTGTTACAGTTATTTGGGCAAACCTCCGCTTCGGCAAGCAGGCGGTGTGTTACGGGAATTGATTCGCGGACGATGGCGTGATTTGCTTCATCGCTGGATGGTTTTGAGCAGGCAAAAACCCGACCCCTACGATACCTATGCCCGCCTGGAATCCTGGCACCATGCCATCGAAAGAGGCGTTGCTTCGGCCCAGCAGGCGGAGTTTGCCCAAGACGAGGCTATTGGAAAGAATGGCCCTTTGATTCGTTTCTTGCCCCCATTGT
Organism: Bacteroidia bacterium; assembly: GCA_049317645.1. Classification (GTDB taxonomy): domain Bacteria; phylum Bacteroidota; class Bacteroidia; order UBA7662; family UBA7662; genus SYHX01. The sequence goes on along the minus strand of JBMOHV010000074.1, from coordinate 6,149 downwards.
TCATGCTTTTGACCGGGTCCTACGATCGCCTGGATCCGGCCCACCATCCAAGCAGTCCCTACCTTCGTCGTTTGGCTCGTTACCTGAGGCTGGGCGGTGCTCAACTGGGTTGGCATCCTTCCCTGCGCTCCAACCGCGACGACAAGGCGGCTCAGCGCGAAATCAAAGCCTGGTCGGCCTTGGCCGGTGGGGACGAGGCCTTGGACACGCGGCAACACTACCTTTCCCTGGAAGTAACACAACAGCCGGCCCGTTTGGTGTCCTGGGGTGTGCGCAGAGATTACAGCATGGGTTACGCCGAGGCACCGGGATTCCGGGCGGGCACGGCCCATTCCTTTGGCTGGTACGACCTGAACACCGAATCGGTCTTCCCTCTTCAAATGCATCCTTTGGCCATCATGGATGCGACCCTGAATCATTACCTCGGTCTGGATGTGCAGGCTGCCCAACAAAAGGTGACCAACGTATTGGAATCGTACCGCCGATACGGAGGTTATTTTTCGTTGTTATGGCATAATTCATCGGCGGGTCAAGGATGGGATGGTTGGGAGAAAGTTTTTGAACATTGTTATCGAATTTTATTGCCAACTCTTGATTCCTCCATTTTTGAAGGGTCGCCTCGCCAAAGACCTTTCGGGAAATCAGCAGAACGGTGGACCTTGCGTCGGCTCTTGGACCAAGAGCGGCAGGCTTGGGATGCGGCCTTGCCCGTAGGGGCCTCGGTGGTGCATCGCCTTGCTTATTTGGATGAGCGACTGGGTTCGGGTTGGAAGGTTCTTGCATCGCCGGATGGGCGATGGATTTGGCCAACAGCGGCTCGTTCAGGGTTCAAAGGCTGGTTGGATCGTCGCCGACGGCGTTTGGCCCAACCCCTGATGATTCAAAAAATGGCCCTTCTTCCAGCACCGGGCGCGAATGTACCGGATCCAGCCGGCCCCGACGAATACCGTTCCTTGTTGCAGGAATGGGATTTGCGCTATCGTTCGGTGGATATGCATTGGGAGATCCCTGCCCACGAACCCGCTTATGCCCTAGGGATCCCGGGTCCAACTTGGGAATTTCATCGCCGAGCCAATGCCGTGGTGACCATCGCCCCTAGCATTGAATTACAGCGTCAAGCCTATCACGCGCACCATCGCCGTTACCTCCGTCCTTCATCGGGTCGCCTGCGCAGAATTCGTTGGGAGGAAGCCCGCGGCGAGACGGCTTGGATGCAGGGATTTTTTAAAATGTTACAAAGCAAAGCGGGATGGGGTTCATCCCAAACCGAGGAGGCCATGCGGCTGATTCAAGCCATGGATTCGGCGGGGTTGGCCTCCCTATGGGTTTGGGAAACGGATCCCGCGATGGACCCAAAAGGAAACAGGGACGGAAATGCTCCGGTCCTTGGGGCGGGCGCTGTGTTATGGCATTCGGGTTCGACCCTGGTTTATCAGTTTGGCTTTGATACCGAGGCGGGTCGAAAGCAACGAGCCGCCTTGCATTTGGTGGATGCTTTGTTGGCTTGGGCGGGGAATCAAAAGGGGAAGGATGGAGGGCCGCTCTATCGATGCATGGATATGGAAGGTTCTGAGTCGCCCGGTCTCATGCGCTTTTACCGGGGCTTTGGGGCCGATGTGGAGGTTTACGGCCGGGTACTCAAAAAGGCTTGGCCCCGTGTCCCTTGGTATGGTGGGCTTTGGTAGCGGCCTGAACCAATTCTTTGAACAAGCCGGGGTTGGCTAGCAAGCGCAGATGCAGGTTGACTTCGTTGTGCAGGGATAGCCTGCGACCTTGGGCATCTCGGAAGCCTTGAACCGCCCGGACTTGAGGGGCTTTGGGGTGCGGCCAATCCAAATTCCCCACCGGAGTCTCCAAATGAGGGGCCTCGGCCACCGTACCATCGGTGTCCATGGGGTTGATTTTGGCATCCACCAAGACCAATTGGTCTTTGAAATACAGCAATTGATGCATGCGGGCGTGCCGGGTCAGGATACGTCGGTTGGTAAAAGCCACCCGAAAGCCCTCCACCAAACCGGGCATGCTATGCACAAAGCGCTCCGGATGGTATTCGTAGGATTCAAAGGGGAGGAGTTCGGTCTCAAAAGCAGCGTGCAAATCCCCGCAGGGGGTCAAGGAAAGGGATTGCTCGTCCCATTCTTCGTCAAAATGCTTGAATTCAGGAAGATTCGCCAACAAAAGGCGGGGTACATAATGCACATCCCTGGAGCGGGGGAAGTCTTTGGGGGCTGAATGCCGCCCACCTAGGCCCAAAATGGATAAAATAGCTTTTAGCATCCGAAACAAGCAAGGCGTCGAAAAAAGCCTCTATTTGCAAAAATACTAAGTCGTTCAGGATTATTAAATTATACATATGTAAAAAAAAATAACAATGAGCCTATAATATATAATATATTGATAATTAAGTAGTTACTTCCACCGTGAAATATACCAATAATTGTTGAAATTACAAGGGATTATATATTTAATAGCCTTATAATTAGTGTATTATATATCACTTATATGTTAATTCAAGGGAACTTTCGGCCCGAAAAACATCTTCGATGCGTCCATCGCGGCCTACTTTGACAAAGAGGGGCGTGGCATAGAGCACATAGGCCTCGACGGTGACCCCTTCCCTGCCGGCGGGATCACGCCAATGGGTCCAACCCGGCAGGGTCGCCACGGTTTGATTCCAGGCTTGCACCGATCCACCGACCGACACCGTGGTCACCTTCCAGTCGGGGTGCTTGGCGGACCACCAGCGATGCAATTGGGGGAGCTGCTCCAGGCAATGCTCGCAGTCGGCGGCCCAAAACAGGTACAATCCTTCGGTGGGTTGGGCCCGAATCGGCCGACCGGCCCCATCCACCAGGCTGTCCAAAAGGGGGGGCACGGAACCTGGGCTAACGGGGGCATAGGGTCGGAGGTTGTCCTGCAATTTGGCCAGAAGCGACGGGTCGTTGCAGCTGCTTTGGGCCGAGAGCAGGTGGGAAAGGAGCTGAAGGGCTTTGGGTTGTTGCATTTGTTGCAAACCCAAACGCACAAAATCAGCAATGGGAAGGAGCAGGGCCGGTTGGCTTTGGAAATAACCCACGATGGATTCAACAAAGCGCATGGCCTGGATTTCTTCGGAATACACCGAATCGGGTTCAAAAAGCCGGTAGTATTCGACAATCATGTTGGCCAAGATGGGGTGATGCACCAGGGCGGTATCCCCCAGGTTCGCCATTTGGAGGTAGGTGCCGAGGCGAAGCTGCGGGCGCATTTCCTCGGGGTTTTGGCCCAAAAAAGGCGCTTCGGGCCTCAAAAACCGCAGACCGGTCCCGGCTTGGGGGTCGTTGATGCGTGCTAGCAGGTTTTGGTCTTCTTGCTCCAAAAGGAGGATTTGTTTTTGGGCCGAGCGATGCAATTCGTCGGCATCGGGAAATTCACGGCGCAGGTTGATCAGCAATTGCCGGCGGGAACGCAGGCGCAAAAGGCTTTGCCGCGTTTCGCGGTAGGTCTGCCAGGCATCTCCCCTCCGAATATCCACCGAATCAGGTCCCAGAGCCACAAAGTCCACCGGCTGCCCGTCCCATAACACCAGGCTTTGGCCATCGTTCCAGGCCACCCGGTAAAAACCTGTATAGCCCCCTGCCGGCCAATCAAAGCGGACCCGACCCAGGCTGTCGGCGGTGGCGGTGGCCAAGGTATCGGATTGATGGAGTCGGATGCTGCTAAGAATCGCTTGTTGGCCCGAGCGCAGGGGCAGTTGGGCCTGGAGCACGGCTTTTGGGTTCGGAAAACGTGCCTGGGAGAACCCGGTTTTGGGGCAGGCACCGAGGAGGAGGATAAGGCAAAGCAGCAGGCGAGGACAGGGTGTCCGTGGAGCGGGGGCGGGAATCATCGGCGCAAGGGGTTTTACCCAAAATTAAACGCTTTGACCAAGGGCAAGTTCCTCCCCAAGGCCCAACCGTGCCGATATTTGCGGCATGACAGATCGGCAAATAATTTTTTCGATGGCCGGGGTGACCAAGACCATCCCCACCGGCAAGACCATCCTCAAGGATATTTACCTCTCCTTTTTTTACGGGGCCAAAATCGGGGTCCTCGGTTTGAACGGCGCGGGCAAATCCACTTTGCTCAAAATCATAGCCGGCCTGGACAAGAATTACCAAGGCGAAGTGGTGTTCTCCCCGGGTTACAAGGTGGGTTACCTTTCCCAGGAACCGGATTTGGATCCCACCAAGACCGTACGACAATTGGTCGAAGAAGGGGTGGGCGAAACCATGGCCCTGCTAGCTGAATTTGATGCCGTATCGGCCGCTTTTGGGGAACCTGATGCGGATTTTGATGCATTGCTCAAGCGCCAATCCGAAATCCAAGAAGCCCTGGATGCCACCGATGCTTGGAACATTGACACCCGCCTTAACATGGCCATGGAGGCCCTGCAATGCCCTCCGGCAGACGCCCTCATCGAACGCCTTTCGGGGGGGGAGCGTCGCCGCGTGGCCCTTTGTCGTTTGTTGTTACAAGAGCCCGAAATTCTGTTGTTAGACGAACCCACCAACCACTTGGATGCCGAAAGCATCGATTGGTTGGAACAACATTTGCGCCGTTACAAAGGCACCGTCATTGCGGTCACCCACGATCGTTATTTCTTGGACAATGTGGCGGGTTGGATTTTGGAATTGGATCGTGGCGAAGGCATTCCTTACCAGGGGAATTATTCGGGCTGGTTGGAACAAAAATCCAAGCGCCTAGCTCAGGAAGAAAAAAGCGAAAGCAAGCGTCAAAAATCTCTTCAGCGAGAACTGGACTGGGTGCGCATGGCGCCCAAAGCCCGTCACGCCAAATCCAAAGCCCGTTTGACGGCTTACCACAAATTATTGGACGAGGATATCAAGGAGAAAGAAGCTCGTTTGGAGCTCTTTATCCCTTCCGGACCGCGCCTTGGTAACACCGTTATCGAAGTCGAAGGCGTCTGCAAATCGTTCGGGGATCGGGTCTTGGTCAAGGATTTGACGTTTAGCCTTCCACCGGCCGGGGTGGTGGGCATTATCGGCCCCAACGGGGTGGGTAAAACCACCTTGTTCCGGATGATTGTTGGCCAAGAAAAACCGGACAGCGGAACGATCCGCATTGGCGAAACGGTGCAGTTGGCGTATGTGGACCAATCGCACGATGATTTGATTCCGGACAAGACGGTTATTGACTTGATTTCCGGTGGTACGGAATATGTTATGGTGGATGGTCGTCAAGTGAACGCGCGGGCTTACCTGAGCAAATTCAATTTTACGGGATCGGACCAAAACAAAAAACTCAAGGACCTCTCCGGCGGGGAGCGCAACCGGGCGCATTTGGCGCTGACCCTCAAGCAGGGGGCCAATGTGCTTTTGCTGGACGAACCCACCAACGATATTGACGTGAATACGTTGAGGGCCCTCGAAGAAGCCATCGAGAATTTCCCCGGCTGTGCGGTTATTATATCGCACGATCGCTGGTTTTTGGACCGGGTGTGCACGCACATGCTGGCCTACGAGGGGGACGGCACTTTCTATTGGTTCGAGGGCAATTTTGCGGATTACGAAGAGAATCTTCGCCACCGCAAAGGAGAATCCGCCTTGCGTCGTAACAAATACCGGGACCTGAGCGGTCGGACTTCTTGAGACCTCATTAACCACCCCCACGATGACTGATTCCTCGCCTTCATCCTTCAAAACCCTCCTTTTGGACAGCGATGCCGTTAGCCGAAAACTAACCCGCATTGCCTTGCAAATCAGGGAAGTCAACTTTGATGAAACCCGGATTCTTTTGGCCGGGGTCAAAAACCGCGGATTGGAATTGGCCCATCGGCTCCAAGCTGAATTGGCCAAATTAGCCCCCGAATTGGAGGTGGTGGTGGATTATATCCGCATGAACAAGGACAATCCCGTTCACGATGAAATCACGACCGGGATGGATCCGATGTTATGGAAAGACGAGGTGGTGGTGGTGGTGGACGATGTGGCGCATTCCGGCAAGACCATGTTGTACGCCTTCAAGCCGTTTATGCAGACGGTGCCCCGCAAATTGCAATGCGCAATTTTGGTGGACCGTTCGCACAAGGATTACCCCGTTCATGCTGACTTTGTGGGTTTATCCCTCGCAACGATGATTCAGGAACGGGTCGAGGTGGTGATTGCTCC
>JBMOHV010000073.1:0-7338 GCA_049317645.1 Bacteroidia bacterium | reverse complement strand
GTTGCGAATCCTCCTCCATGTTCAGCTCCGACGGCTCCTGCTGTTGTTGCCAACAGCGTTGGTTCATCCACCGCATCCATTTCTTGGACAGCGCCTGCATCGGCTCCGGCAAACGGTTATCAGTTGTTTGTCAGCACTTTGACTACGGCTCCAACAGGTACGACCGTTCATACCAACACGGCAACTGCAACCACTGCCGCCTTGACCGGGTTGACACCGTTCACAACCTACAATGTTTGGGTACGGTCTTCTTGTTCTATTGGAACTTCTTCATGGGTGGGTCCTGTTTCCTTCACCACCAACTGTTTGGAGTCCAATGTTCCGAATACCGAGAACTTTGATAGCTATACCGCTACGGGTGGTACGGCCAATACCGGTACAGCTGTTCCTCCATGCTGGACCCGCACGAATGGTACATCCACCAGCTCTGCTTGGAGGGTATTCGCTTTGACCGGTTCAAACATTGGTAGTACCTCTGGCGATAATATTTTGGCGTCTTTCCCCACGGTAACCACGGCCAAGAGTGATTGGGCCTTCACCACCGGTTACAACTTGGTGGGCGGAACAACCTATACACTTCGTTTCAAAGTTCGTGCTCCAGGCAATGGACCAAACCGTGAGCGTTTGGGTGTTTACCTCGCTACAGGAAGAACATCAACTGTCATGTTGGCTGGTTCTCGCATCTATAATGACTCAGCATTACAGGCCGCTGGTTGGCAGTCCAGGTCAGCTCGCTTTACACCTACTACCTCCGGTGTTTACTACCTGGGTATTCGTGCTTACTCCGTCGCTAATGCGGGTTATATCGGCATCGATGATTGGTCTTTGGAGCTTACGACCAGCGAAATCAGCGGTGTCCTACGTTACCAAGGCGGTGCATCGGTGCTGGATAATAGCACGGTGACCCTGAGTGGAGCAGCATCTGCATCAGCCACAACCGGTGCCAATGGTTCCTTTGCTCTGACGGGCTTGGGTAACGGTGCCGTCACATTGACTGCTAGCACCAACAAGGCTTGGGGTGGTATCACCGCAACGGATGCCTTGGCGACCACTCGTCACTACCAGGGTATTGGATTGGTATCGGGTTTGAATTTGGCAGCTGCTGATGTCAACCTGAGCAATTTGGTGAACGCTACAGATGCCTTGATGATTATTAATCGTTTCAATGGTACACGTAACAGTTTCCCTGCCGGTGATTGGAAGTTTGAGTCCAAGAATTACAACTTGAACCTCAGCGAAGTGACGACCGATTTGTTTGGTATTTGCTTGGGTGATGTTAACAATTCCTACGCACCTGCTGCAGGTCGTCAATTCATCGGGTTGAATCTCAGTGAAAACGGCGTTCAATCTGCCAAAGACGGCGAATGGGTGGATGTCCGTGTGGATCGTAGCCTTGAATTGGGAGCTCTCTCCTTGGTCTTGGATATTCCTGCCGGAGTTGAGATCGAGCAAGTGGTTTCCAATCTATCCGGTGGTCGCTTTGATTACAATATCCACAACGGCCAACTGCGTTTGACCTGGTTTGATGTCAACGGTGTCAACCTGGAAAGCGGACAATCCTTGTTCCGGATGCGAATCGCTACGGATGCATCGGTACCTGCCAAGGCTTGGTTGGTTGGTGAGGGAAGCGAAATGGCCAATCCTTTGGCTCAGATCTACGACATGGTCGGTCTGCGTATTCCTTCCGTGCGTGGTTTGAACGAAGATCTCGTTGCCGGGGTTTATCCAAACCCAACCAACGGTTTGAGCAAGCTCAGCTTGAGCCTGCCCGTTGCAGGTGAAGTGCGTGTACGTGCGGTCGATGTTCTTGGCAAAACGGTTGCTAGCATGAATATGCGTGCGACTTCATTGAACACCGATTTGAATTTGGACTTGAGTCACTTGGCCAACGGTCGTTACGAGCTGCAGGTTGAATTGGAGTCTAACGGTCGTACCTACCGCACCCGCGTTCCTGTTCAAAAGGCGCACTAAGCTCCATAGCGTACTTAATCAAGTTGCAAAGCCACCCCCCGGGGTGGCTTTGTGCTTGGTAGGCTTTAGATTTGGGTATGCGAAAAATTTGGTTTTCCCTGATTGCTTTGGGCCTGTTAGGAGCATCTTGCCATCGGCGATGCCCGGCCTATGCCCGGTACGATGCACCCAAATCCGACGTTGTTTCGGATCATGCATCGGTCCGCACCATCCTTTAGATTTTCCTGCCTCATGGCAAACCATCGCAATCCTAGGTCTCTATGGTCCCTGCTTTGCGGTATGCTAAGTCTTTGGTTTGCAATGCAAATGGAACCTGTGTCGGCCCAAGGAAACGAATTTTTTGGTAGTTTGGAATGGGAACAGCGAAATGCCGGATCCTTGCCCGAGTTTTACAATGGGTACAACCTGGGTGGTGGATTGCACAGTGCGGGTTGGTGGTTGGGCGGGAAAATCATTCAGAATCGCACCTTTGCCACCGAATCCCAGGTTGAGCTGACCCTTTTTCGTTGGAAACACCCCAATGCCTTCAAAACCCAGGCCAATCCAGATGACAGGGCAAGTATCTACACGCCCGGTCTTTTGAACGAGACTTTTTCGTTTCAGGCGGGTTGGGGTACATCGTACCTGTGGATGGAGAGGGGTCTCCATCACGGGGTGGAACTAAGAGGAACATGGTCGGCAGGCCTGAGCCTGGCACTGCTCAAGCCGGCTTTTTTGCAAATCATCTACGCCAACGAGGATCCCGAAACGTCCAAGGACCAGCCCTTCATTCAGCGGGCCGAGGCCTTTGATCCCAACAAGCACAACGCAGGCAATATAGCTGGTGCATCTCCTTTTTACCGGGGTCTGGATGCGATACGGGTAACGCCTGGTTTCTATGCGAAAGGCGGGTTGGTGGCCCAATGGGGGAAACAGCGACGAGCACCGCAGGCTGTGGAAATCGGCCTCATGGGGGGGCTTTTTGTCAAGCCTTTGACCATGATGGCTTTTGTGGATCGTTCGCCCTTTTTGGCTTGCGTTTATTTGTCCTACCAAGTGGGCAGGCGCAACTAAAGGTTCGGAATTCATCCGAACACAGCCGTATTTTTGGGACCTGATGGAGGAGACCCTAACGATTGAACAACAACCGCAACGCAAGCCACCTTGGTTGCGGGTGAAGCTCCCTACGGGACCTGAATTTCGCAAAGTCCGGGGCTTGGTGGACCAGTACCGCCTGCATACCATTTGCGAGAGTGGTAATTGCCCCAATATGGGCGAATGCTGGGGGGCGGGTACCGCCACTTTCATGATATTGGGGAATGTCTGTACCCGGGCTTGTTCCTTTTGTGCCGTTGCGACAGGTCGTCCCGGTGTTTTGGATTTGGAGGAGCCCTATCGAGTCGCCGAAGCGGTTCGTCGCATGGAGGTCAAGCATGCCGTGTTAACCTCGGTGAACCGAGATGAGTTGCCGGATCGTGGGGCGGGGGTCTGGGCTGCGACGGTCCGCGAAATTCGTCGTGTATCGCCTGGGACCACCATGGAAACCTTGATACCGGATGTCAAAGCGCATTGGGAAGCCTTGGAAACCATCATGGAATCCAAGCCCGAGGTGGTTTCTCATAACATGGAAACCATCGCCCGACTTTACCGGACCGTGCGGCCCCAGGCCCGCTACGAACGCAGTTTGGAACAATTGGCCCGCATCAAAAAAGCGGGACTGCGAACCAAAACCGGATTCATGGTTGGATTGGGCGAAACCCCCGAGGAAGTTCGGGGAATTTTGGCAGATTTGCAACAATGCGGCGTTGACGTTGTGACCATTGGTCAATACCTGCAGCCTACCAAAAACCATTTGCCCGTCCAAGAATACATCCGCCCCGAACAATTTGAATTGTATGCCTCCTGGGGCCTAGAGATGGGATTGGAATGGGTGGAAGCCGGGCCTCTGGTCCGCTCTTCGTACCATGCCGAGCGTCATCTCCATCCCCGCAATGCCGGGGCAACCCTTTCGTGATTTTTGTATTTTGTTATGAATTCCCCCAAAGATTTGCCGCCGTTGGGTGATTGGGTCAAAGCCTGGGCCAAGCGGTACGGCCATACGGGCGCCATGCAACAAGAATTGTTACGAAATGCCTGGGAACAAACAGTCGGACCTGCGTTGGCTTCCCGCACCCAAGCATTTCGTTGGGACGGAGGAAGCATTGTTTGGGTCCGTATGAGTGATGCAGCCTCTCAACAAGAGGTGCATCTGCGTCAGCGAGAGTGGTTGGATGCTTTGCGTGGCGGAGAGGAACGCGCGCATCTCAAGGAAATACGAACTTATTAAAAAGATATGAGCAGACTTGTTTTGGTCCGTCATGGACAATCCCAATGGAATCTTGAAAATCGTTTTACGGGATGGGTGGATGTCGACTTGACCGAGAAGGGCAGGGAAGAAGCCAGAAACGCGGGCGTTAAGTTGGCTGGTATGACTTTTCACCGGGCTTTTGTAAGTGGACTGCGAAGGGCTGCCGATACCCTCTCGCTGATCCTGCAAGAAACAGGGCAGAATCAATGCCCCATAACGGCAGATCCCGCCCTGAACGAACGTATGTACGGGGAATTGCAAGGTCTGAACAAAGACGAAACGGTCGCTCGATTTGGGGCCGATCAAGTTCATCAATGGCGACGGAGCTACGATATACCGCCACCCGGTGGAGAGAGCCTCAAGGATACAGCAGCACGGGTTCTACCGTACTACAAGGCGATGATCGAGCCCTTGTTGCGACAAGGTCAAAACCTACTGGTTGTTGCCCATGGAAATTCACTGCGGGCCCTCATCATGGAACTCGAAAAATTAACACCCGAACAAATCTTACAGTTTGAGCTGCCTACAGCCACGCCCCGGGTTTACCTTTTGAATCGAGACCTCGGAATTGAATCGGCCCAAACCATTTGAATGCGGGTTCAACCCTAAATTGCAACATGAATTGGAATTACGGATCTGATCGCGAAGCGGTCGACGGACTCAAGAAGCTCTACGGAGATTTTCTGCGCGAAACAGGAAAGGTCTTGGTGGGCCAAACCGACGCCATTCATTCGGTATGGATGGCTTTGTTGGCCAACGGCCACTGTTTTTTGGTCGGGGTACCCGGTCTGGCCAAAACCACCTTGGTTCAGACGATTAGTGCGGTTCTTGATTTGGATTTCAAAAGAATTCAGTTTACACCGGACCTTATGCCGGGCGATATTACCGGTTCGGAAATACTGGACGCGAACCGACAGTTCCGTTTTGTACCGGGCCCCCTCTTTGCGAACATGGTTCTGGCCGATGAAATCAACCGAACCCCGCCCAAGACTCAATCCGCCTTGTTGGAGGCCATGCAGGAACGGCAGTTAACCGTTGCAGGGCAGACCTATCCCTTGCCCTCGCCCTTTTTTGTATTGGCCACCCAAAACCCCATCGAACAAGAGGGAACCTACCCATTGCCCGAAGCGCAACTGGACCGTTTCATGTTTCAGATACGGATGGGTTATCCGACCTTGGCTCAAGAGGTGACGGTGGTTCGCCAAACGACCATGCCCCGCATCGAAACTCCTTCCAAAGTTTTGGATGCCGCCGGGCTCCTGTATTTTCAGGAACTGATACGCCGAATGCCGGTGACCGACCATGTCGTGGAATACGCAGTCCGCTTGGCTGCTTCGACCCGCCCTGGAACCGAACATGCGGCCCCATGGACCCAAGAATTGGTGCAATGGGGCGCAGGCCCACGGGCCTCGCAAAACCTGGTTTTGGGGGCCAAATGCCATGCCGCCACCCTGGGAAAATACAGCCCGGACATCGAAGATGTGCAGGCGGTGGCAGCCGAGGTATTGGCTCACCGGATGGTTTTGAATTACAAAGCAGAGGCCCAGGGATTGCGCCCGCAGGATCTCGTCGAACGTTTGCTGGCTGATTCGGGTTTTGGCACGAAATTTGATACCAAAAGGTAAACCAACCCGTTAACCTCTCTAAATCCCAACCTTATGTCTCTGGTCCTCATGCTCGGTATCATGCTAGCCTCTTGGCTGGTCGGTGCTCGTTTCAAAAGTCGCTTTAAGCTATACGCCGCAACGCCCTTGTCTTCCGGTCTGACCGGTCAGGAAGTTGCACAGCGCATGCTCGCGGATCACAATATCAAAGATGTCCAAATCATCTCGACGGGTGGACAATTGACCGACCACTACGATCCAACCAAGCGGACGGTGAATCTGAGTCAAGAAGTTTATTACGGGCGCTCCGTGGCCGCCGCGGCGGTTGCTGCCCACGAAGTGGGCCATGCGGTTCAGCATGCCACCGCTTATTCTTGGTTGCAATTCCGCTCGGCGATGGTACCTGCGCTCAGTGTTACCAGCCGATTCATGCCATGGATTCTCTTGGCCGGGGTATTGACCCTGCAGGCCTTTCCACACCTTCTGTTGGTGGGAATTGTCCTTTTTGCTGGAACTACGTTGTTCACATTTGTGACCCTGCCGGTTGAATTTGACGCATCGCGTCGGGCTTTGGTTTGGTTGGATCGCAGCAACATTGCTCAGAGTCAGCAACATGCCATGGCCAAAGATGCCTTGAATTGGGCGGCTATGACCTATGTTATTGCTGCACTTTCGTCCCTGGCAACCCTCCTCTATTACGTTTCGATTTTCATGAATCGTAGGGACTAAGTTCCAGGCACCGGTGCTGACCGATACCCATTGCCATCTCTACGCTGACGCTTTTGGCGATGACCTTCAGGCGGTTCTGCAGAGGGCTGCATCGGTCGGTGTTACGCGAATTTATTTGCCCAATGTTGATCAAGCGACCTTGGAGCCCATGCGTTCTTTGGTGGAGGGCTACCAAGGCCCCATCCAACTGAGAACTATGCTGGGGTTACACCCCTGCTCGGTCGAAGAGACCTGGAAGGAGGAATGGGAAGTCATCGAGGCCCTTTTGAGAGCAACCCACCCTTCCTTCAAAGGACCGGTGGCGGTCGGTGAAATTGGACTTGATTTGTATTGGAGGCAGGACAATTTGGCTTTGCAAATGGCTGCCATGATGGCACAAATTCAAACAGCCATTCAATTGAATTTGCCTGTTTGCTTTCATTCCCGTAACAGCTTGGATCAGCTTTTGGATTCCACGGCTGGATTGGATTTTGGGGCGGTCTATCATTGCTTTAGCGGAACCAAGGAACAGGCCGAAACGATTCTTCAAAGAGGCCAATACTTGGGCGTAGGGGGAACCCTCACCTTTGGATCCAACCGTGCTCTGAGGGATGTGATTGCGGGGGTGGACCGGACCCGGGTGATCCTCGAAACAGACGCACCATACCTGGCGCCGGTGCCCCACAGAGGCCAGCGAAACGAACCTGCCCATGTCTCCTTGGTGGCCAA
>JBMOHV010000072.1:0-7390 GCA_049317645.1 Bacteroidia bacterium | reverse complement strand
ACCATGGCCTATACGGCTTCGGCTTTGTCTTTTATGTTGCAGGGCTTGGCCAAGCCGGTGGTACTCACCGGATCCCAATTGCCTTTGGGTCATCGTCGAACCGACGCGGTCCATCACTTGAATTCGGCTTTGGAATTTGCCATGGCCCAAAAAGACAACGGGGAACCCCGCTTGCAGGAAGTCTGCCTGTACTTTCATAACAAAGTTTACCGCGGTAACCGCTGTCGCAAGAACCAGGCCAGCGGTTTTGACGCCTTTGTATCCCCCAATTATCCGGCCCTCGCAACGGCGGGGACCGCCTTGCGTTTTGATGAACAAGCGATGGAGCAGGGGTTTCCCGACCCCATCAACCGGCACTTGTGTTATCGACCCGCCTTGGATTCCAGCATAGCGAGCCTGCGCATGTTTCCTGGCTTGAATCCAGCATTGGTTCACGGATTAACCGAGAAAACCGGGGTGCGGGTTTTGTTGCTGGAAGGCTATGGAACCGGCAATATTCCTCCTACACCGGCCTTGGTGGAAGCCCTGCGGGCTTTTGTTATCCAAGGAGGTCGGGTCGTTGCCCTTAGCCAATGCGTTGGCGGCTTTGTGGATTTGGAAAGGTACCGTAGCGGTCGTCAATTGCTGGACCTGGGTGCCATACCGGGAAGGGATATCACCTTCGAAGCGGCCCTCACCAAATCCATGCACCTCCTGGCGAATCCAAGCAGCGCCTCAGGGGATCCGGACCATGACTTCGCAGAGCGCTTTGGTCAAAGCCTGGTCGGTGAAATCAGCCTTGGTTCCGAGAACGACGCCAACGACGCATAAGCCCGGGCAGATCCGCTTCGCGGTAAACCTTCCGGATTTCTTGGAAGTCGTAGCTTAGACCAAAGTGAATTTGGACATAGCTGTCAGGCAGAAAACCCATGGTCCTCCGTTGTTTGGAGGGCATATTGCGAAAAATTTGGCTGGTACGGTACGGCGTGCCTTCGCCGGTGGCGGGATTTACCACGGTTGGGTTTTCAGGTAGGACGAGGTTGGCATTGGCCTTGGACCATTCGGTGTAATTGTTGGCGTACAATTGTCCGGGACCGAAATCATCGAGGTAATCGGTGAGGGGAAGATTCCATTTGACTTCACCAAAGAAGCGTAATCCGTTGTTACGGTACGAAATTCGTCCCATACCGTTGAGCAATATGGCGTAGGGGCCGTATTCATAGAGGTTGGCATCCAGGTTAATCGGGCCGCTAAGAACAAGACCGGGCTTGAAGTTTTGGCCTTCGGTACCGACGGTACGCAATGGAATCAATGCGACCGAATCTCGGTTGATGGCACGGTCTCGGTTGTAAGAAACCACACGGTAGGGGTCAAAGCGAATCAACCCGGCTCCCCAGCCATAATCAAAACTCCAACGGGTTTTGTTACGAAAGGCAAGGGGTGCCGTATAGATTTGGTTGTAACTCAACCCAAAAACATGGGTTCTAAACGACACTTGACTTTGATCGTCCACGGTATAACGCTTGAAACTGTTATCAACGAGCACGGTTTCTTTGATACGACCAAAGGCGAAGGCTGCCGTTCGGTCCAACATCCCTACCCTGCTGAAGTGACCTTCGATGCGGAAGGAACGAAGCGGTTTGGTTTTCTTTTCGTAGGCGATGCTCCAGCTGCGGTCCAGAAAGGTGGGTATGCCGTATTGGTACTTGAGATCCCCCATATAAAAGGCCAGTCCTGTCGAGAAGCTCAGTTCCTGTTCGGGGAAGGTAGGACGCAAGACCAAGGACGCGCTTCCTTCAACAGCTTCGACTTTTTTGCGTAGCAATTGAAATTCAAGTTTTCCGACAACCGTATCAGACGAACCCGGTTTGACCATTTTGGCAAGCACGTCTTTGGGGACCAGGCTATCTCGTTCCGGGTCCATATTGTTCATGCTCGCCAATTGGTTGATCATGGTTTCGTACTCCATGCGTCCCACCAGGGTATCATCGGCTGAAACCGGATCGCCGTCTCCGAGTGTTTTGCGAATGGGCTTGAGGAGAATGCGAAGATTGTCGTTTTCAAAAACCAGGTACGATGGAATACCGCGACCCCGGATTTCAAGCAATAGGCTGTCGGCTGATAGGGATCGCTGATTTTCGATCGCCACGCCCCCGGCGCCAAAGACCTGAACCGCCCCACAACTCGGACTGTAACCAACCAAAAGAATGCTTTTACGCGTTGCCGTTGCAACCTTGGGATTGCAAGGAGGCGCCACTGTGTTGGAATTGATGGGATTTTTGACCAGGAGTCGGGGAAGTCGAGGATTCACATTCCGGTCCATGACCTCCAAACCACCTTCTGCTGTAACATTGTTGACCGCTAAGGTCTGTGTTGAAAGCCCCGATGCGGAGAGGGCATAAGCGGCACCGGTCGATGTAAAGTTCCGGTTAAAGTACAAGCCGGATACCCGAACCCTTTCGGGCTTGAGTTGTTCGGACAAACCCATGTGCAACATCCCCAAGGGGTCGCCTTCGGAGTTCTCGTAGTTGTGGTAGAAAGAGAGATTTTCGAGGTTCCATTCGGTCCCGTTACCCCCGATTTTTTCAAAAAACAAACCCGAAAAATTGTTAAAGAATCGCGCGTTCTTCAAGTTGAAGTTGACTTTTTCGTTGGCAGGGTTCAGAAGAGGATGGTGCACCATCAGCGCTGGCTGAAGGCGCCCGCAACGCGATACCTTGAAGTCTTGGATTTCGACCCGCCCGCGGTTCCAAAAAGGCTCGAAGTGCAAGGCTTGATCCAAACGATCAAACCACACATCCCGAATTCGGATCGAAGCCTTGGGGTTGTTGCCGATTACAACGATCCCTTTGCCGGACTGTTCCCGAAACAAGGAGCTAATCGTCACCGTGCGGCCCGGCTCCGGTTGAATGATCAAGGTGCCTTCCACCCATATAGAGGCTTCAGGCATTAATAGAACATGGGTGTATCGGCTGAGGTCCAGGGTTTGAGTGGGTCCCACGGTGAGGGTTTCACGGAGTATCAGGGTATCGGAGGACTGCGCGTGCAGAGGTGATGCGTGACTTAGCCCGAATAGGAGGATACCCAGGCTCATCAAAATAGCATGAACAAAACGGTGGTGCATAGGTGATGGTTGAAGCAATTTTATTGAACGGTCACAAGGACAGGGTCCGGGTAACGGATGACTTGATCACCAGCCCGGATGGTGATATTGGAAAAGCCCAGCAGCACAGTCCCTTTGCGGTCTTTGAAGCTTTTGGACGAGAACCCGGCTTGGTTGACGTTGAGCTCTTGGGGGTCTCCTCCGATTTTGCGAACGGTGTAGCCGGTGACGACGTAAGGCGATTGCAAAAAAGCCGGATGCGATGCGAGGAGGCTGAGTGTACGTTCGGACAAGAAGACGGACTTTGGAAGAATATTGCCAGGGGCCATGATCAGACTCAAGTTGGGTTGCGGTATTTCTTTCACAAAAACTGAATCCATAAACAGCAGGCCGTTTGCGTCCGCAATCTCAAGCCGGCACCATCCGGTTTTTTGGGGCGTAAAGATCAAGGTGTCCTTATCGGCCAGGTAGGTAGCCGATGGGTCTTGGGCACAGACGACCTTCAGTCCGGGTTTGGAAGGGAGCTTAACCGATTGACGGTAGGGAATTCCCCTGTAACACACGTTGATGTTTTGACTCCCTGGTTTGGCAAAGGAAGCGGCTTGGACATCAATAATCAGGGTTTCTTTTTTGGTGGAACCTTTGATGGCTAATAGGTGAAAACCTGCCGACGTGGGTTTGAATTGAATGCCGTCTTTTGATATGCGTGTTAATCCCTGGAGGCTTTGCCCCTCCCGGACCACATCAACGGATTGGATGCTATCCCCGACTATTTTGAAAAAAACCGAATCCCCTACCGGCATGCTGGCACATTCAGCCAACAAGACCAAGGAAGGCTGTCGGAGGGCGGGGCTGTTGGAGGAAATATTTCCTTGGGATAAAATCACCGATTTGAGCCGGTATTCCTCCACAAAAAGCAAGGCCAAATCCAAGGGCACATCTTTGAATTTGTTACGAACCCAGGTAGTTGCAGGCATTTTTTTTTCGACCAAATCTCGATTTTCGTCTTCGAACAACCGAGCAAACAAGGCCTTGCGGGGGTTGGATGCCGGTAATTTGGCATAAACCCTTTGGAGTTCAACAATGGCCTTGTAAAGGCGATTTCCCAAGCCACTCGTGATGAGTAGACGCTGGGTATACGATTTGTTGGTCAAACTTTGGACAGACTGGGCCAGGTCCACTCCTTCGCGAACGGCGCTTTGTTCCAATTCTTTGGAAATGGCCTGCACCTCTTTGTTGAATTCGCGATTTTCGGCCGGCAGGTTGGCTGTGTCCAATTCTTTGAAGAAAAAACGAACGCCCCGCACCGAGCCAATCCAGTCCTCGGGGATACTCATCACAAAAAAGGTCACCATCGTCAGGTACATCAGCCCGATGAATTTGAAACGTAGCAATTTGGATTTGCGAACCAGCATAGAATAGGGCCGTTATCGGGAGGACGGGGGTCAGGATTTGACGAAAAAAAACGGATTGCCCAAGCCTTCGGTTTTGCCGTTCATATTGATAAGCCTGATGTTACGAAAAACGAAGGTTGTTCCCTTGGGAGCCGATTGGTACAGGCGGTGCATTTCGTTTCGAAAGAAACGGGTATTGCTTTTCATGGTAACAGGAGACTCCCCTGGCCTGTAGGCGATTAATTGAAACTGGATGACCTGCCAAGACGGGCTTTCGGCCTCCAAACAATGGGCGTTGGTTATGTTGACCGTATCCCCGGTGATATCCCGAAGTTGGACCCTCAGGTGGGGAGGGCGGAGGGCCACCAACGTGCGCAGGTCGGCGGTTTGGCCTTGGTACAACAGGCGCAAGGTGATACGACCTTCTTCGCGAGCGGTGATTCGCAGGGACGATCCGCTTTGTTCAATCTGTGCATCCGCGCATTCAACGCGGAAGTCAGCAGGCCGGCTGTACTCGCTCAAATCCAAGGTGAGCTCCAAGGGGATGCCCACATAGGCCGCGATTTCTTGCTTGCTTTCCAAGAATCGAAGGCGGGGTTTGACCACCGCAAAGGTGTGGGTGATGGTTTCATCCCCGCAGCGAGCCTGCAGGGTGTACTCGCCGCTGGCGTTGGGCGAAAAATCATAATCAAAAAAGATTCCTTGACCCAGACCTTGCAGGGTTTGTCCATTGACCATAACGGTTGGCTGAATGGAATCCCTGCTGTAAAAACGAAAAGGGATGTTTTCGCCTAAATAATAAGAGCTTTTGAGGACTTGAAGGAGTTGGAGATTGCGTACGCTGATTTGGTTGACCAAGGCTCCTGTACGCAGTTCCTGTTTGAGGTAGCGCATGGCCTCCAGCAAAAAGCGCGATTCCATTTCCCCCAAGAGCAATGGAAAAGCTCCGTTCGGAAAATCATTCCCTTCGCCTAAGTTGAGAACATAGGTTCCGTTGCGATCGCTTGGTGCTAGGTGCAGCAAAGAAGCCAAATCACCGCGTGCCTGCATTGGGTAAACCTGCAACCATTCGTTCAAGCGGACTTCCAATCCGTTCCATTGTTTTTTCTTGAGATTCTTGAAATAAGTAATGCTTTTGAGCCAGGCCAAATCAAACCCTGTTTTGGAGTACATCCCTTCAAAATGACTGCGCGTTGAATCAAAGGCAACGGCCACCTCCAAAACCAGGTTCTTGTAGTGACGATCTTCAGTGCCTGTGGGTTGGTAATCGTTGATTTGCAGAATCAGACGCTGATTGAGTTCGTTCAGGGTTTGACCTGAACTTGGGA
The DNA here is from genome assembly GCA_049317645.1 of Bacteroidia bacterium. Lineage (GTDB taxonomy): Bacteria > Bacteroidota > Bacteroidia > UBA7662 > UBA7662 > SYHX01. The sequence continues at coordinate 1,586 of JBMOHV010000072.1, read as the reverse complement.
TTCTCGTAACATAGTTAGAATCACCGCTAAAAGCGTAGAAAATGATAAAAACCAGGTACAAAAACGAAAGCTTCCGGAAGGTCCAGAATTGCTTTTGAGATATCGCGGTGTATTCGGCCATCTTATCGCCCGCTTAGCTCGCTAAATTTCTGGTTAAGGCGCTTGAGATGATCGTTGTACTTTTCGATTTCCCGGTTCATGTTTTCCATGGATTGCATGGACTGCGAGGCTATGCCGGCATTTTTGTCCAGATGGCCGCTAAAAGCCTGCAGGGATTGCTGCATTTGCTGGACTTGCTGACCTAGTTGGTCAAACTTTTGTTGTAAATCAGGGGAAGCAACACCGGTGGGCATACCTGCTGCGGCTCCCGAAAGGTTGGAAGCTGCGTTCTTGTCCACCAACTGCGGAAAAACATTTTCCCAAGCATATTCCTTTTCGGATTTGGTTCGTTCAAAGGCCGAAACCAAGAAAACCACCGCTTCGATGGCCAAGCCAACAATGAACAATTCGGTGGCGTATTCCCAGCCGACAAATTTGAACATGGAGGCAATCAGAACGATGGCAGCGCCAAAACCGTAAAAGAAAGTAATGGGATCCAGTTTTCCTTGGGATGGTTGGTTGTTAAGGCTCATGGGATAGGTTTTATGGAGGAAGATGTGATTTTATTTTTTGAGAAGGCTGGCTTGGAATTCGTTCCAATGATTGGTTTGTTTGGCATAGGCCTTGCGGAAGGCCCATTGGACCGAAACAAACAAAACAAGAATAGCCGCAGCTAGAATGGCTAGGATGGTTAGGAGTTGACGATTTTTGATGGACTGCAGCCCGTCTTGGAATTCCTGGATGGTTTTGTTTTGTTCTTGGTATTTAACCTCAAAGCCTTCGAGAGCTAGGTTGAGGGCCCTTTCGTTTTGACCCAATTTGGCAATGTTATCCGCAATTTGAAGGTTGAGGGAATCAACATTTCTGCGATAGGAGGCATTTTGAGCCTGAACCAGTTTCTGAAGAGCCGTGATTTCTCGGTTGGCCTTGCGCAGGGCTTCGTTGAGTTCGGCATCTGCGCTTGATGAACCATTCGATGGACCTGTGTTTTGGGCCGAAACGGAAGCGAGGGTTCCAAGGAATAGGATGCCCAAAAAGCAAAGAAAGAGTGGTATATATCCAAATCGAACTCCGAAGTTGGTTGGAATGGAGGCTTGAGGGCGTTTTAACAATTCCATTTAAAAAATTTTGACCAAAAATAGGTATATTTTAGTTTGTTAGGTGCATTATATGTTATTGTTCTTTGATGATTGATTTTATGAACTTTTTGGGCGGCTAAGACGGCCATGGCGCTCTGGATTCATGAGAAACGAGCTTTTTTGTGTTTTTCGACGTAGTTTTGCACCCCATTGAAGGGTTTAAGGCCCTTTCAAGAGGAGAGGTGTCCGAGTGGTTGAAGGAGCACGCCTGGAAAGTGTGTATACGGGAAACCGTATCGAGGGTTCGAATCCCTCTCTCTCCGCATTCCAAGCGAATCGGCCCGTAAGGGCCGTTTTGGTTTGGTGGGACGAGGGAAACTTGTTTCCTAAAGGACCACCAACCAAAAA
>JBMOHV010000071.1:0-7684 GCA_049317645.1 Bacteroidia bacterium | reverse complement strand
GGAAGATGAAACCGCAGGGGAACCAACGGAAGATGTCATGGCCGTAGCTCCCATGGAGGCAGGTGTGGCAGGACTCGAAGTAGAGAGCGATGAAGATTGGGCGACCCTCGGCAAGATTGGGGATATGGAGGTGGCCTTGCCCGATGCCGAAGAGGTTTTGGAAGATGCCCATACGGTGGCGCTGACCGACAGCGAACTCTACGATCACAAGTTGGATTTATCCGGGTATCGCTACCCCACCTTGGATTTGTTAACCGAGTACACCACCGGCAAGGTCCAGATCAACCCGACCGAGCTCGAAGCCAATAAAGATCAAATTTTAACAACCCTCCGTCATTACGGTATCGAAATCGACAAGATTAAGGCAACCGTTGGACCAACGGTTACCTTATACGAAATCATTCCGGCCGCCGGCGTTCGAATTTCCAAAATCAAAAATTTGGAAGACGATATCGCCCTCAGTTTGGCTGCCTTGGGAATCCGAATCATTGCCCCCATGCCCGGTAAAGGAACGGTGGGTATTGAGGTTCCCAACCAGAACAAAGAGGTGGTCGGGATGCGGGGCCTTTTGGCTTCGGATCGCTTTGTGGGCTCCGAAATGGAATTGCCGATTGCCCTGGGCAAGACCATTTCGAACGAGATTTTTGTGGCAGATTTGACCAAAATGCCCCATCTTTTGATGGCGGGCGCTACGGGTCAGGGCAAATCAGTGGGGATTAACGCCATCTTGGTTTCCTTGCTCTTCAAAAAGCATCCTAGCGAGCTCAAATTCGTTTTGGTGGACCCCAAAAAGGTCGAATTATCTTTGTTCCGACGCATCGAAAAACACTTTTTGGCCTGCCTTCCGGATGCCGAGGATGCCATTGTGACGGATACCCGCCAGGTGGTCCATACCATGAACGCCTTGGGGATCGAAATGGACCGTCGTTACGATTTGCTCAAGAACGCACAGGTCCGCAACCTGGTCGAATACAATAACAAATTCCGCAAGCGTCGACTTTCTCCGACCGCCGGACATCGCTATTTGCCTTATATCGTGGTGGTGATCGATGAGTTTGCGGATTTGATTATGACGGCCGGAAAGGAAATTGAATTCCCCATTACCCGATTGGCTCAATTGGCCCGTGCCGTAGGAATTCACCTGATTGTAGCAACCCAGCGTCCATCGGTGAACATTATTACCGGCACGATCAAGGCGAATTTTCCAGCCCGCATTGCCTTCAAGGTGAGCTCCAAAATCGACAGCCGTACCATCATTGATACAGGCGGCGCTGAGCAGTTAATAGGGCGCGGGGATATGCTCTTGTCGCTATCCTCCAATGTGGTCCGCTTGCAATGCGCCTTTGTGGATACCCCGGAGGTCGAGGCGGTCTGTGATTTTATTGGCGACCAGACCGGTTATGCCACCCCTTTCCTCTTGCCCGAATACAAGGATCCGGATTCCGAAAAAGATTTTGGGGGAGACGGAGCAGGTACGGTCAGGGATGAATTGTTCGACGACGCGGCCCGCATGGTCGTTCAGTACCAGCAGGGTTCAACCTCTTTGTTGCAACGCAGGATGACCATCGGCTATGCCAGGGCAGGCCGCCTCATTGACCAATTGGAAGCGGCTGGAATCGTAGGCCGCTTTGAGGGTTCCAAGCCCAGAGAAGTCTTGTACACCGACCTCCATCAATTAGAAGAGAAATTAAGGCAACTCAAGGGCCTTTGAAATCAAACCTAAGACCATGACCAGAAAATTTGTTTGTTTGTTGTTGTTAACCGGCGTTATGACGGCCGTTGGAAATGTCGAAACAGCACAGGCTCAGAAAAAAGCACAGGCCCCCAAAAAAGCAACCCGGGTACGCAGTGTGGCCACCGGCGATGCTGAATCCAAGGCCATCCTGAACAAATTGAGCAAGAATTACCGGGGCATGAAATCCATGCAGGCCCTGGTTTCGTTGGAATTGCAAGGTGGCCCCGGTCAGGTCAAAGAAAAGCGAAAGGGGAAACTGTTTCTCCGTGGCAAGCAGTACCGGATTGACATGGGCGAGCAGCTCATTATTTGCGATGGACGCTCCTCTTGGACTTACCTCAAAGAGTTGAACGAAGTGAACATCAGCCGTCACGAGCCAAGCCCGGATCAAATCACGCCGGACAACCTTTTTACCATGTACGAAAAAGGCTTTGATTCCTTCTTGGAATCCGAAACCGGTTCGGGTCAACAAGGGACTTCGTGCATTGACCTTATTCCCCAAAACAAGTCGGTTTCGTATTTCAAGGTTCGGCTCTTCGTGGATCGCCAAAGCAACCTCATTCAGAAGGCCATCGTCTTTGATAAATCCGGGGTGCAATACACCTACCAAATCACGGAATTCAAAGTCAATCCCAAATTGCGGGATGATTTGTTTGTCTTCAATGCCAAGGCCTACCCCAATGTGGAGGTGGTCGACCTGCGTTGAGGATCGAAGGTTTCCTTAGGGGACCAGCTTCATTTCACGGACGAGGTGGCCTGCACCCGCGAAGCGGTCCATCACAAAGAGTACATAACGGATGTCCACGCTGATGGTCCTTTGAACTTTGTCGTTGAACATGAGGTCACCGGTCATGGATTCCCAGTTTCCGTCAAAGGCGATACCGACCAGTTCCGCTCTGGCATTCATGACAGGGCTGCCGCTGTTACCACCGGTAATGTCGTTGTTTGAAATAAAACAAGTCACCAATTCGCCGTCTCTGCCGTAGGGAACAAAGTCTCCTTTGGTCAGGTCCTCTTTGAGTTTGTTGGGTACAATGAACTCCTCGTTGGAAGGATCTTCTTTTTGAAGGATTCCCGAGTGGGTGGTGAACCAGTTGTAGTCAACGCCATCGCGGGGAACGTAGGGCTTGATGTTACCGTAGGTTAGGCGCAGCGTTGAATTGGCATCCGGCGCAAAAATGCGTTGGCTTTGGTAGGCCATGTTCGCGGCCATTAGTTGGCGGCGTACAGGGGCTTGTTCGGCCTGGGCCTTGCGATCGGCGGGCATGAGGACCTGGTTGGTATAATCGTTGATGGACATGGCCAATTGAACGCCCGGATCCTTTTTCCATTTCTTGGCACTGGGCTTGGTCAAAAAGGCTTCCATGAGTTCGGGATTGGTTAGGATGGATTCCTTGTAGATGATTTTGGCCAATTCCTTGGAACGGTCTTTGTCGTTTTCGCCTTCGGTCTTTTTGAGCAAATCGTTAAGGAATGGAGGGCGATCGGCCGCATTGATGCGATCCAGGTAAACCCGAAGCATGCGGGCAAAGGCTTTTTGTTCGGTGGCCTGGAAATATTCGGTCATGTTTTCCTTGAGGGCATCGCGGGTTGATTTGGCAGCAGCCATGGTTTTGGCTTCATCGGGTTTGGCGGATTCAAGAGCCTTTTGAAGGTCTCCCATGATCCGAAAATGGCGAACAAAGGCCTGGTTACCGAGAGCCTGACGGAAATAAATCATCTTGCGGTAGTCGTTGCGGTATTGATTGAGCAGACCGCTGAGGGTTTCCAGGGGCTGGCCGTAAAGAGCGACCCTGGTCGGGTCGCTGGAGATCCATTGACGAAGTCCGTTTTCGTGGGCGCGTTTTTTGTCACCCAAACCATCTTTGCGAAGGCCCAGGCTTTGGCCTTGGTAGTATTTGTACGTATTCATGCCGGATGCATAGGTCGAGGCCAGGGCAATACGGATTTTGTCATCCTTGTCCATGTCCTCTTTGAAAGCCTGCATGCGGCTGCCAATCATGTCTTCGACCATCATGTTGACGGTGGCCAAATTAAAATCCAGGTTATCGGCACTTAGGTAACGGTTGGTGGTGCCGGGGTAACCCATGACCATGGTATAATCTCCGTTTTTGACCCCGGAGGTGCAAACCGAAAGGAAACGGTTGGGCTTGAGGGGAATGTTACGAAGGCTATCGTACTCGGCCGATTCTCCGTTGGGGCCGGTATAAATGCGCAGGACCGAAAAGTCACCGGTATGGCGGGGCCACATCCAATTGTCGGTATCGCCACCAAACTTGCCGATGCTGCTGGGGGGTGCGCCCACCAAGCGAACATCTTTGTAGACCATGTAAACCGAAAGAATAAATTGGTTTCCGTAGAAAATGGGTCGAACATCGCCCTGATAACCCTTCTTTTCGGCCGAGGCCTCGTCAGCGATGATTTTGCTAACCTTGGCGATCACCGCGCCGCGCTGAGCTTCGGGGACATTGCGAAGGGAGTCGTTCATTCGGTTGGTCACATCCTCCATACGGACCAAGGTTGAGGCGGTCAGTCCGGGGTTGGGCAATTCCTGGGCGCGGTTCATGGCCCAAAAGCCGTTGGTCAGGTAATCCTTCTCCACCGTGCTATGGTTTTGAATGAGATCGTAAGCGCAGTGGTGGTTGGTGAGCACCAAACCCTGGTCCGAAACGATTTCGGCCGTACAAAAACCGCCCCCTAGACGAACAATGGCGTCTTTGACCGCGGCTTGGTTGATTTGGTAGAGGTCCGCAGCGCTCAGGCTAAAGCCCGCCTCTTTCATGCGTGATTCGATTTTGGAGAGCTGAATGGGTAGCCACATGCCTTCGTCGGCGCGAACGTGGGTGGAGGCAAGGCCCAAAACCAGCATCAAGGCGATGGAACGTAGCATCAATGCGCGAAAGAAAATTTTCATAACAAATATTTATTCGATTGAAAGGGGGAGGGGTGAATGAAAAAATTAAAGGTGAATCACTTCGCCGTAAGCGGCGGCGGCGGCTTCCATGACCGCTTCGCTGAGGGTTGGGTGTGGGTGGACTGTTTTGATGAGTTCATGGCCGGTGCTTTCGAGCTTGCGGGCCAGGACCAGTTCGGCAATCATTTCCGTCACATTGGCCCCAATCATGTGAGCGCCCAGGATTTCACCGTATTTGGCATCAAAAATCAATTTAACAAAGCCGTCTTTGTGGCCGGAGGCGCTGGCTTTGCCGGAGGCACTGAAGGGGAATTTTCCGATTTTCAATTCGTATCCGGCTTCTTTGGCGGCCTTTTCGGTCATTCCGACGCTGGCAATTTCGGGCTGGCAATAGGTACAGCCTGGAATGTTGCCGTAATCGAGGGGCTCGGGATGATGCCCGGCGATTTTCTCGACGCAGATGATTCCTTCCGCCGAAGCAACGTGGGCCAAGGCGGGTCCTTTGACCACATCCCCAATGGCGTAGTAGCCGGGTGTGGTGGTTTTGTAAAAATCATCCACTTTGATTTTGCCTTTGTCCAAGGCAATCCCACAAGCTTCGAGTCCCATGTTTTCGATGTTGGGAACAATGCCTGCAGCGCTGAGTACCACCTCGGCTTCCAGGATCTGCACACCGGTGGGGGTTTTGACCTGGACTTTGCAGAGCGGACCGGAGGTATCCACCGATTCAACGGCCGAATTGGTCAGGATTTGCATGCCCATTTTCTTGTAGGACTTTTCGAGGGCTTTGGAGACTTCTTCGTCCTCTACCGGGACCAGGTTGGGCAGGTATTCAACAATGGTCACCTGGGTGCCCATGGATTGGTAGACATAGGCGAATTCAACTCCGATGGCACCGGAACCAACCACCAGCAAGGAAGCGGGTTGTTTTTCGAGGCTCATCGCCTTGCGGTATTCGATGACCTTTTTGCCGTCGATGGGCAGATTGGGCAAGGCCCGGGCCCTGGAGCCGGTTGCCACGATAATATGGGGGGCCGTGAGGGTCAGCGTTTGACCATCGGCCTGGGCGATACTGACTTTGCCACCGGGCTGCAGGGTCGCATTTCCCATGTGCACGTCAATTTTGTTTTTCTTCATCAAAAAGGCCACCCCCTTGCTCATCCCATCGGCCACACCGCGGCTGCGTTGGATGACTTTTTCGAATCCGGCTTTGGCATCGCTGACTTGGATGCCATAATCGGCCGCATGTTTGATGTAATCAAAGACTTGGGCGCTCTTGAGAAGGGCCTTGGTCGGGATGCAGCCCCAGTTCAGGCAGATTCCACCGAGGGCTTCCCGTTCGACAACTGCCGTTTTGAGGCCAAGCTGGGAGGCCCGAATAGCGGCAACATAACCGCCGGGACCGCCTCCGACAACAACAAGATCGTAATTCATGGGAAAGAAGGTTTTGGGAGGGCCAAGATACGGCCCTAACGAATTAGCCCCAAACGCCTCAGCGTCGCATTGTCGAGGCAGTCATCGCGCTTAACACGGCTGCTGTTCAGGCCAAAAAGCCAGCATTGATGATCCCCCGGGGTGGAGGGGGATTGAGGGCCGTTCGGCTGGCCTGTATGCTGGACGATCAGAGGGCCTAGGCTTTGCATTTCGGCCCAGGCAGCGGCCTCTTTGAGGACCGGATACCCTCTCCATTCGTCCAAATGGCCTCTTTTTTGGAGATGTTGGATTTTGTCGGTTCGGTAACCGCTTTGTCGCCCCAGCACCTGAATGAGACGGCCTTGATCCTGGGCCAACAATTGCAGGACCACGGTTTGATGGGGGTTGTTTTGGAGATTATCCAAGGTTTTGGTTCCTTGGTAAACCGCAATCAGGAATTGCTTGGGCTCCATGCTGACCGGTGTTACATAGGTGCAGCAATTCATGTTATAGCAACCTTTGGAATCGATGGTTAGCAGAGAATAAACCGGTACAGCAGGGAGGTTCCAGAATCGACGCATGTTAGGGCTGGTTTGAATTCCCGTGCAATCGGTTCAAAAATAGTTCGGCTCTTTCCAAAAGGATCTGCTGCTGCGCAGGGTCTTTTCGTTCCCATTGCCGTATCATCATGGCCGATCGGGGGTTGCGCAAAAAGAATTCCCGATGCGTTGACATGAATCGCCAATACAGGGCGTCCCAGGGCTCGGTCCAGGAGGGATCGGCTCGGAAATTGCTCATTTTGAGGATATAATTACTGGAGCTCAGGTAGGGCTTGGTGGACATGAGTCCCCCGTCGGCAAACTGACCCATGCCGTAAACATTGGGTACCATCACCCAATCGTAAGCGTCGATGTACATTTCCATAAACCAACGGTAGACGGCGTCCGGATGAATTTCGCAGAGTAACATAAAATTACTTAGAACCATCAGGCGTTCGATATGGTGATTGTAGGCGTTTTGTAACAAAGAACGAATGCTATGGTCTACCGGTTCGATTCCAGTGCTTGCATTGTAAAACGAAGGTGGCATGGCTCGCTCAAATCCCCAAAAATTGCGGGTTCGTTGCTTGGAGCCGGCGTGCAGGTAAACCCCGTGGATGAATTCTCGCCAGCCCAAGATTTGTCGAACCCAACCTTCGATGCTGGGGAGGGAGGTTTGGTGGCGTTGGGCGTGGTCCAAGCTTTGCCGGAGCACATCGTCGACCGAGAGCAGTCCGTTGTTAAGCAAAGGGGAGATGGCCGAGTGATGCAGGAGGCGATGCCGTTGGTCCAGAGCGTCTTCGTAGGGGCCAAAATCCTTGAATCGTTCTTGGAGAAAGGATTTTAACCAGATTTGGGCATCGTTGCGGGTGATGGGCCAGGCCCAATCCCCGTTTTCGGCACCGGGGGCGTTGGGGTAGTGCAGGCGGGTGTATAGCGTGGCCTCTTCCCAGGCGGGAAGGACCGAGAGGCTGGGGGGTGGAGGGGGAGTGCTGGAGGCAGGGTAGCGCTTCCGGTTCTCTTCGTCGTAGCTCCATTGCCCACCAAGGGGTTCGGCGGATTTTGTCCCCAGATCGGTGGATT
>JBMOHV010000070.1:0-7737 GCA_049317645.1 Bacteroidia bacterium | reverse complement strand
CCCTTTGCGTTCATTGCCAGTGAATACCTGATCAACGACCGCAACCGGCCTTCCACCTTGGGTTTTCAAAAACAAATGGATGACCTCGTCGAGGTTTTTGGCTACGATCGCTTTCTTTCGCAACAAAACCTTTTTGGTAGCCACGATGCCAATCGTATAGCCTCCCACATTGTCAATAGAAATTTTGCGAAGTATGCGGATTGGGGTTCCTATTTTGCCTTATCCAAGGCTTCCAATCCTGGGTATAACACCCGCAAGCCCATCGGTTTGGAATCCAAAATACAGGCGCTGTGGATGGTTTTTCAATTCACTTTTCCGGGTGCGCCTATGTTGTATTACGGGGACGAAGTCGGTATGTGGGGTGCCAACGATCCCGATTGTCGAAAGCCGATGTTATGGCCTGAGCTGAAGTTCGAAGATGAGTGGCATCGACCTGACCAAAGCCTGTACCCCCAAGCTCAGGTTGTTCAATGGGATACCACCCTGCTTCAATTAACCAAAGACCTTGTTGCCTTACGAAAAACGCATCAAGTCCTGCGGGACGGTTCTCTGCGCTGGCTGCGGGCCAAGGATAACAAAGAAATCTTGGGTTATGAGCGGCATAGCCCTGCAGGTGGGCAGATCATGGTGTTTTTGAATCCAACCGACCAAGCCCAATCTTTTAGCGGTCGTCCTTTTTTTGAAAAGGCCTATGCGTGGCCATTTTCCGGTGTTTTCGAAAGTGATTCCGGAGATTTTCATTTACCACCTCGCGGTTATGTGCTTTTTCAACCCCGGTAACCCATGGCCAAGACCCCTCCAAACCATCAAATGCCTAGGACCGCAGAGCATCGTATGACTTACCGGGTCGCTGCGGTGGAGGACTTTGGTGATCATGCGGTTGCAATGCTCCAGAGGGCTCGTCACGTTTGGACTTCGGCGTATGCCCCCTATTCGGGTTTTCATGTCGCGGCTGTTGTTTTAACAAGGGATGGCTCGATGTTAGCGGGGACCAACCAAGAGAACGCATCGTATCCTGTAGGAATTTGTGCCGAGAGGGTGGTTCTGAGCGCTCTTTCGTGCCAAGAGGGTGGGGGCGAGGTGGCGGCCATGCTGGTTTTGGCAGGCCGAAAATTGGAGCCTCAGGAGGAATGGAGGGCCGGTTCAGGTAAACCCGTTGCGCCCTGTGGAATGTGTCGGCAGGCCCTCATCGAACAAATCAAGCGACAGAAATGCGATTTTCCTATCTATTTAGCAGGGATGCAAGGGGAGTGTTGGCTCATCGAAGCAGCGTCGGACCTTTTGCCCTTGGCTTTTTTTGAGTTTTAGGTTGTGCTTTGTTGTGGGAGTCCTTTTTTGGCCTAAGTTTGCACAAAATCTTGCCTATGTTTCGTCTTTACATTGTTGGCTGTTTCATGATGGTCCTGTCTGCCGGGACTCTAATTGCTCAAGATGTCACCGCAGAATCGGGAAAGAAAAGGTCCGAATTATTTCGCAAAGGCACCTATTTTGTAGGTTCCGGCGCCCTTTTTAACAATTATTTGGGTGCGTCTGAAGAGGTTTGGTCTCTATCTGTCAGTGGCCAAACAGGCTATTTCCACCGGGATCGATTCATGTTAGGAACCGACCTTCGGGTTCGGGCCGATTATCTCAGGGCCACTCGGAAATTTAACAAGGAGACTTTTGCAGCGGAGTCCACTTGGTTTATGCGATACTATTTTGGTCGTTTTTTTCCACAGATTTCCCTGGGAATTGCCAACGGATTAGCGATTCGTACCGGTTTGGGTTTGGGCTACCATTGGCAAATAGCAGACCAGCTTGCCTTGGTTCCCGTTTACAACCGTTTCTCCAGAAACCTTAACCGGAACCCCGGTCCTGTTCGGAATGCCTTTGACCAACCGGTTCCATCGGGTGAGCTTCAATTGGGCCTTGTCTATTTTTTTAAACCCTAACTTGTAAACGATCATGCCTCAATTGCAATCAATGTTTTGTAGGATTCGTCGCGGCATAGCTTTTTCTGCAGCCGTATTTCTTGGGGGAAATTTGATTTTTTCGACCCTAACATCCCAAGTTGTAGCACAGCCAGCCCCATCCAGTCCACCATCCGTGAACGAAAAGGCAGGAAACGGTCGTGGGTGGATTGGGTTATCCCCATTTTTATGGGAAATCAGCGATAGCAAATCCTATACCAAGATTTCTGCGGGCTTTGATCGGGGTTTTTACCTCAAAAATCGCCCAAGTCTTATGCTAGGCTATACCCTCGCTGGGGCTGTTCACCACAACCGTTCGGTTCAGGTTGCTCCTGAAAAAATTTGGAGCGGTCATTTTTTGGTCGAAGGCAGGGTGCGCTCCATGCTGGGTTCCGGCAAGGATGGTTTGTTTTTGGAGGGCGGAATCAATTTCTTCTTGGACGATACCTTGACCTTCAAAATCAAAGAGCTTGATTTCAACCTGGGCGGGTATGCGGCCTTGGGTTACCAAAAAACCCTCGCTGAACGCTTGCTCATCATGCCGACTCTCCAGTACCGTCACAACGATTTTATGACCCGTGAGAACGGGTTGTATCTGCGACTGGGCCTTGGCTACTTGCTGAAGGACTAATTTTAATCCCTACTTAACCATCCTTCGATGGTTCCATTCAGCCATAGGGTTCATTTTTGTGTAAAATTTCATTGAATGAAGTCATTCCGCCTTTTAGCGACGATACTCCTATGCCTTGGGACGTTGTTCGCAAGAGCCCAAACCATCGTGGTTCAGGGCTTTGTATCTGAAACCATCGGGACCATGTCGGTCCCATTGCCAGGGCAGACGGTGATTGTGCAGGTTGGGCCAGGGTTCACAACGACCTCTTTCACGGATTCAACCGGTTTTTATTCGGTGGTGGTGGCTCTCCCGGTGTTTAGTCCCAATCAACTAATCCAGGTATCGACCCTATGTTCGACCGGTGGTATGTTGGTTCAATCGGCTCCGTTGAGTCCAGCCACCTCCACTTACCAAATTGATCTGGCATGCGGGGCCGGTGGCGGGGGAGGAAATGCCATGGTCTCGGTTAGCGGGGTTTTGCGATGGCCATCGGGACCTGCTACATCGGGGCAACCGGTACAATTTTTTGACGCCAACTCGACAACTCCATTGGGAGTGGCATTCACCGGTGTTGGAGGCTTTTTTTCGGATACCCTTAGTCTTCCCTTGGGCACCTCGGGTTCGCTGAACCTGAGGGCATCGGCATCTTGTGGGAATGGCGCCATGGTTTGGGATACCGTAACGGTCTCGACCTCGGCTCCTTCAGCTTTTTTTCGGCTTTTATGTTCGTCATCACCGGCTACCCAAGTCACCGTTCAGGGTACCGTTCTTGGTTCAGGTGGGGCGCCGGTTATCGGTTCCCTTGTTCGAATCAGCCTCGTCAACTCGGTCACCGTCTCTACCTTTACGGATTCGGTGGGTTTTTATTCGGCACCCCTCCAAATACCCGCCTTTTTGCCAAGTAATACCATTACCGTCATGGCATCGTGCAGCTCACCTACCGGGCCTGGCACCACGGTGACCGGTACAACCACCTATACAGCCGGAACTTCCTCTTACACGGTCAATTTGACCTGTGGCACCGGAACCCGGGTTTTAATCGTTTCGGGGACTTTGGTGAATTCCTCCGGTCAGGGTCAGGCCGGTCAGTCTGTTCAGGTTTTTTTGAATCAGTTTACCACCCCATCAAGAACCCTGGTCACCGATGCAAGCGGCAACTTTGCAGATACCCTAACCTTGGGTGCTAGTTCGGGTTTTGTCTATGCTCGAGCAGCTTGTGCATCCAACACAACTTGGGCATCGGACACTTCAGCCTATAATTCGGCCTCGTTTGGAGTGAGTCTTAGCCTCCAATGCGGCCCTCCGTCCGGTCAGCACCGGGTTGTCGGTCGAATTACTGGTTACCAATCCTCTGGGCCCTTGGCACAAGACACTTTGGCGCTGGTTGTGATTCGAATTGTTCCCCCTGGTCAGGGACAGGTACCGGGTTGGACCACCATTGATACGGTATACTTATTGGATAGTGCTAGTACCGCGTTCTTTCAACTAACCCTCCCTTCCGGTAATTACAGCCTTTTGGCGCGATTAATGTCCGGGTTGGCCTCTCAGTATGCCCCGACCTACTACGGGGATACCACAACTTGGTCTGCCGCAGATTCCTTTCTATTGCCTGGGAATCCAACCGCTTTTTTTAACATCAACCTAAGGCCCAACACCAGCGGTGGAGGAACGGGCACGATTGGTGGAGGTGTGGCGGGTAATTTGCCCCGACTCAGCGGGCCGTTAACGGGTATTCAGGTTCAGCTTTTGAACGCCAACGGTACGGTGCCCCTGTCTTTCCGACGCTCAACCACGACGGGTACCACCGGTGCCTTCCAGTTCTCTGGACTTCCATGGGGATCCTATTTGCTCCGATGCGAGCACCCGGGGATGCATTCGGTCACCGTTCCCGTAACCCTGAACGCCCAAAATCCATCCCACCAGAGTACCACCTTTAGTGCCGGTACCACCGGGTTTATGGTAACATCTTCGGTGAGGAATCTGCTGGGTGGCCCAAGGTCCACGCTCATGCCGAATCCGGTTCGCGCTGGGCAAAGCTTGCATTGGTTGATCGAGGAAGAGAATGGGATCGCCCTCCCTGGCGGGGAGAATTCGGTTGTTACGTGGGAAATCACGGATTTACAGGGCAAAATCCACGGCCAGGGCTCTAGGATGGAAGCAGTTGAAACCCCCAGCCGTAGCGGATTGGGAGGGACCCTGAGCTTGGAAGGGATCGCCCCCGGCATCTACCTTCTACGCGTCCAGAGACCTTTGGGTTCGGCCCTTCAGGGCCGTTTCTTGATTCTTCCTTAGGGAAGGGATAAGCTCCCCAAGGGTTATCTTTGCTATCCTTTTGGCAAAAATGTTCACCCGGATTTCTTTTCGATCGGTAACGGCGGCCCTGGGCATGGGGTGCCTGGCTTTGAGCTTGCTCTGGCTAAGCCTTGCAGCCTCTGGTTCGGTTGAATCCGCTTCTTTTAAGGAGATTTCGACGATTCCAGACCCAGCGGTAAGCCCCGAAGGTTCAGGACAGGAACATGAGCACTCAGAAGAGAATCAAGCCTTCTTTCAGCCCTGGCATCATCAGGGCACCCAAGCGGGATTGGATGAACAGGGGTTGAAGGATGCGGATCCGTTGGAGGGTCCGAATGGATGGCGGGTTTCTTTTCCTTTTACTAGGTTTTTCCAAGTTGAATTCACGGAAAGATTGCTTGTTGCCCCCTTCAAGGGCAAAGGCAATTTAGGTTTTGGCAGGGCCCCCTAAGGACCATTCCTTTCCGTTTCGAATGCCTTCGCTGGGGTCAAGCATTCGGAAAACGACCCTTCTTCGATTGTTTAATTTAAATTTTTATTTGATATGAAAGCCCAAGGATTTGTGCGGTGGTTTGCCGCTTTGTTTGCACTTATTTGTATTTATCAACTCAGTTTTACCTGGATTGCCTCCAACGTAGAGAACAAGGCCAAGGCTTATGCCAAAGGCGACGAGGCCATGGAGCGTCGATACCTCGACTCCATTGCAGACCAAGAAGTTTTTAATTTTCTCTGGCTCAAGAAATTCACCTACGCTGAAGTCCGGGACCAAAAGTTGAACCTAGGCTTGGACCTTCAGGGTGGGATGAACGTGGTCATGGAAGTGGATGTTCAAGATGTTATCCGGGCCCTCAGCAACCAAAGCAAGGACGCTGGTTTTAACCGAGCCATGGATTTGGCAACCCAGCGTCAAGCGAGTTCCCAATCCGATTTTGTGACCCTGTTTGTTCAGGCCTACCGCGAAGTGGCTCCCAACAACCGATTGGCCAGCATTTTTGCGACTCGCGAGAATCAGGGCCGGATCAATTTTGATGCCACCGATGAGGAAGTGGTCGAAGTGATCCGTGCCGAGGCCGAGAGCGCCATCGATCGTTCGTTTAATATCCTGCGCACCCGTATTGACAAGTTCGGGGTCACCGCGCCCAATATCCAGCGTCAACAGGGTACCGGTCGTATCAATATCGAGTTGCCCGGGGTTGATAACCCAGACAGGGTTCGCAAACTCCTGCAGGGGACGGCGAAGCTGGAATTCTGGGAAACCTTCGAAGCAGCAGAGGTTTTGGATCGAATGGTGGAAGTCAATAAATACCTGGCGGCAGAAACCAAGTTGGGTACGACGGCCAAAGCCGACACCACGGTTTCTGGATCTTCGACGGCTGCCACTGTTGCAGATACAGGCAAGACTTCGGACAATGCCCTGATGCAGAATTTGGCAGCAGCCGATACCTCTGCAGCGGGTGACACCTCCGCGGCAGGACTGGCCCGCACCCGTCAAGAGAATCCCTTGTTCGCAGTTTTGATGCCGGCCATTTTCCAAGACAAAGACGGTAGTTCCAAGGTTTCCCAAGGCCCGGTGGTGGGTACCTCGGCAGCCAGGGATACCACGTTGGTCAACGCTATGTTGGCCCGCCCCGAAGTTCGAAACTTTATGCCCCGCAACCTGAAGCTACTGTGGACGGTGAAAGGCCGTGGTGACGGCAACAAATTCTTTGATCTGATCGCGCTCAAGAAGCGTGGAAACGAGGACAAGGCTGGTTTGGAAGGCGATGTGGTGACCGATGCCCGTGAATCCATTGATCCCTTTGGGAAGGTCGAAGTTTCCATGACCATGAATGCCGAAGGCGCCAAGCGTTGGAGAAGGATGACCGCTGACAATATTGGTAAGTCGGTGGCCATCGTATTGGATAACTATGTTTACTCGTTCCCGACCGTGCAGTCCGAAATCTCCGGGGGGATGTCTTCTATTTCTGGCAATTTCACCACCGAAGAGGCCAAGGACTTGGCTAATATTTTGAAGGCGGGTAAATTGCCTGCCCCGGCTCGCATTGTCGAAGAAGCGGTCGTGGGACCTAGCCTTGGTAAAGAAGCGATTCAAAGTGGGTTGTGGTCCATTGTCTTGGGACTTTTGTTGGTGCTCGTTTTTATGGCGGTTTATTACGCGGGTTCCGGCATGATTGCCAACGCCGTACTCTTTGTGAACATATTCTTCATCTTTGGGATTTTGGCCTCCCTTCAGGCGGTCCTTACCCTGCCCGGTCTTGCCGGTATTGTCTTGACCATTGGTATGGCGGTTGATGCAAATGTTCTAATTTTTGAAAGGATACGTGAAGAGCTGGCCCGTTCCAAGAGCATGCGACAGGCTGTTTCCGATGGTTTTTCCAACGCCTATTCCTCCATTATTGACGCCAACGTCACCACGATCTTGACGGGTATTGTATTGTACGTCTTTGGTTCGGGCCCAATTCGGGGTTTTGCGACTACGTTGATTGTGGGCATCTTGACCTCGCTGTTTGCGGCTTTGTTTTTGTCTAGAATGATTATGGAATACTATGTTGCCAAAGGCAAAACCATTTCATTTGGCAATGCCTGGTCGTTGGGGTTATTCAATAATTTGAATTACGATTTTCTTGGCAAAAGAAGGTTGTGGTACGGGGTTTCGCTGGTTGTGATTGTTGCCGGCCTTGTTTCCATGGCGACTCAGGGCTTTAATCTGGGGGTGGATTTCAAAGGAGGCCGTAGTTATGTGGTCGCCTTGGACAGCGATCGGAATGCCAGCGAAATAAGAACCGCCCTGGCGCGTGAATTTGGTTCTGCACCGGAGGTGAAGACCTTTGGGGGCGATCGTCAGTTCAAAGTCACGACCACCTACAAAATCCAGGATAACAG
>JBMOHV010000069.1:0-8002 GCA_049317645.1 Bacteroidia bacterium | reverse complement strand
CTATCCCAGGGCTCGGGAAGGTGGAGGCTTGCTGAGTTGGTGTTTGCTTTGGTAGAATCGGAAGCCGTTTCGTTTTTGGCCGTTTGTTCACTGCTGCTGCTTGAACGGGATGAATCGGTGATTCGTTCGGCCCAAAAATTTTGGGGGGCTTGGTTGGCATCGTTGGTGGTTCCGTAAAGACGACCGTCGCGGTACCACACCAAAGCCTGCAGGGGGGAAGGATAGCGGGAATCCTTGTGTTTCCAGGAAAGGCGGAGAAAGGTTCCCGAAACTTCGGATTGGGCTTCGACCCGGTCGCTGTCGTTCATTTGCAAGACAAAAACAGGGAGCGAGGCTTTGGGCCCCAGGGATTTGTTACGGATTTCCAAAACCTTTCCGGCGAGCATATCGCCTTGGATACGGTAGCGGCCGCTGGCCATGGTTGGGGCGGCCGGCCAAGGCTTGACAGGATAGGCCTGGCCCTGGATCCAAACGGTGCGAATTTCGCAGTCGGCCTTGAAGAGGGTATCGCTGGCCACAATCAAGTGGGCGTAGTGGCCGGGGGCAATGGATCCCAGCACCGAATCCATGCCGAGGAGGCGTGCGGGTGTTGTGGTCAGGGCGGCCAGGGCATCGTCAAAGGAGAGGCCAGCGGCGATGGCTTTGCGGACAGCGGCCGCGAACGCGTCCATTTTGTCCAAACCGTTGGAGGTGAGGGCGATGGGGACGCCGGCTTTGCGCAGCAAAGCGGCATTGGCCGGGGCCTGGTCCCAATGGACCAAGGAGCCCAGGCCCATGCGACGGGCCTCGACGGGATCGCTGAGGTCTGGAACCTCCGGAAAGCGCAGGGGCAGCACGACGGGGCGACCCAAGGCCCGTACGGCGTCCAAGTACATGTACTCCTCCCCGCTTCCTTTGTAGACAAACGAACGATTGAACTCTTTGGCAATTCGTTCAGCGCGGAGAATATCGTATTTGTTGTTGGTAACAAAGAATTGAGGCAAAACTGATAAGCGTCCGATATTGTCCAGGTTCAGGTCCGTAAAGTCCCTTTGTTTTCCCAAGCCCCGGTACCACTGTTCGTCGTAAAGGGTTTGTCGTAACAAAGCAATGCACCCCATCAGCGATGAAGGGTAATCCTGCGTGCTGCTCCCTTTTTCAAAACTCCAATAGGCCCCGCTCTCTTTGCGCAATATGGAGCGCTGGGAGCCGGGCCCCTCGGGGTGATGGGCCTCAATGGCTGCCGGGGTTTCGGGCCCCAAAGGCGCCAAGAGCACCGAAGAACCGCGGGCTAGACCGTCTGCAATGTGCGCGTTCACCGCACCAAAACCCGCTTGTCGGTAGGATTCGGCCCATTTGGCTTCCGGTTTGAACTCGTTGGCGGCGACTTGATCCGCCCGAATGGCATCGTTGGCCCCGTAGGTCCCGGTCCGTGTTGGGGTCATTTGCGGGTTATCCCGCCAAACCCGGTTGTTCCCTGCCCCACTGCGTCCGGTTGGCACCTCCGCAAAAAGTTCCACCAAAGCCGGAAACAACCAATGACCTTGGAGGTCCACCACGGTTGCATCGGAGGGTCGTTGGAGGTTTGCACCCACCGCGACAATACGCCCGTTGCGCTCCAGCAACATGGCAGAATCCAGAACCCGACCGGGCCCCAGGTAAATGCGGGCATTGATCAACAAATGCGCACCGGTTCGCTGATCCCGGACCCCGTTGTAGGGCAAATGGGACTGGGCCTGCGCAGAATCAACGGCGCCTGACACCATGCAAAACAAGAGAGCTACGAACGTAGGCCTCCTCAAAAAGTCCAAAAGGTTTGTTCTAAACATGCACCAAAATAAGGGGAACGGGTTGAAATTTGCCCTACAAACCAACCATTTTCTACCATGATGACCGGACTGCTTCATACCCACACCCTTAGCGTCGTGCTGTTCTTGCTGATCTACCTGATCAAATGCGTTCTTTTGTGGACCAATACCGCCCGTCTGGATGCCTTCGCCCAAAAAATTCGCATTCCTGAAATGATTGTCTCCGCTCTCTTTTTGATCACAGGCTTGGCCCTTGCTTATAACAATGCAAGCATCGGCGTCGGCTCTTGGTTTTGGGTTAAACTCGGCGCTGTCTTTGCCGCTATTCCCGTTGCGGTCGTGGGTTACCGTCGCCATAACAAATATTTAGCAACTCTCTCCCTGCTTTTGATTCTTTATGCGTACGGTGTTTCCGAAACCAAATCACCTCGCATGAACAAGAAGGACTTTGCCGAAGCGGGAAGGCAAATGGCGTTGGCCAATCATCCCGAACTCTCGGCGGTGGTAACCGAGCCCATGGATAGCAGCGGAAAAACCAACGCCAACTACGATTTGGTTGCCCACGGCAAGTCGGTTTTCTTGGCCCAATGCGCCCTTTGCCACGGCGAAGACGGAAAAAAGGGCCTTGGTGGTGCCAAAAACCTTCAAGAAACCCGCTTGGACAAAAACCAAATCATGGACCTCCTGCTGAAAGGAAAGAACGCCATGCCTTCCTATCGAAATGTGTTAAGCGAACAAGAAATGATGGCGGTTGTGGCGTATGTTAAAATTAAATTTGCTCCCCAAGGGCATTAGAATCCTATCCAAAAGGGACCGAGATTACGCCTCAGGGGTCATCAAATTTTTTGTTAATGGGCTTTACACCTCCCGAAAGACTGGAACTCCCTTGGGCATTCCATGGGCCGAGATGGGGCCACCAAGACCCGCTCCTGCTCATGGGCTCCTGCTTTGCCGAGCGCATGGGGGCCCGCCTTCAGCGTCATTTGTTTGATGTGGTTTGGCAACCTGCGGGAACTCTCTTTGATCCGCTTTCACTTCATCATCATTTGCAGGCCTTTCTTCGCCTGGCCCGCGATGGCGATCATGGTTTGGATCTTTCGGATTGGGTCCAAAGGGAAGGCGTCTGGCATCGCTGGGACATGCATTCGGACTGTTCCGATACCGACCAAGAGAGGGCTATCCAAAAACTAACAACAGCCCTGCAACGCGGAGCCGACCAATTATCGAGGGCCCACACCCTTGTTTTGACCCTGGGAACAGCCTATGTCTATTTTTTGGCCAGCAACGGTCGCCCGGTGGCCAATTGCCATCGGTTTCCGTCTTCCAATTTTGAGCGCCGATTGGTAACGGTGGAGGAAATGCAAACCCTTTGGGAAGAAGTCTTGAAAAATCTCCGTGCCTGGAGGCCTGACCTTCAGGTTTGGTTTACGGTGAGTCCCGTTCGTCATGCCCGCGATGGATTAATTGAAAACAATCGAAGCAAAGCGCGTTTGTTGGAATTAGCGCATCGCCTGTGCGATGGCCACGATGGCCGAACCTATTTCCCTTCCTACGAATGGCAAATCGACGTGTTGCGGGATTATCGTTATTACGACACGGACTTGGTTCATCCCAACTATGCGGCCACTGCCTTTATGTACGATCGTCTCGTTCAATACGCCATGAAACCCGATGCCGTGGCCCTTTTGCCGCGTTTAGAGTCCTTGGTTACCGCCGATGCCCATCGTTCAAGGCTGCCCCAAAGCCCTGGTAATCAAGATTTTGAAAAGCAACGTGAAAAGCAATGGCAGGAACTTTTCCAAGAGCATCCGCATCTGGCCCAACGCCGCCATACGCCTTGGAAATGATGGCTCGATTTTTGATTTTGGCTATCTTGGTCTGCGGTTCGGCGTCGGCTCAATCCCTGCATGGCTTTGATCTCCAAGGCCATCGAGGCTATCGAGCGCGCTGGCCCGAGAATACCTGGGTCGGCATGAAAGCTGCCTTGGATGCGGGAGTGACTACCCTCGAAATGGATGTAGTCATCAGCAAGGATCGTCAAGTCGTTTTATCCCACGAGCCCTGGATGAATACCGAAATTTGTGGAACATCGACGGCCTTGAATTTGTATCAATTGGATTACGCCCAAATCCGTTCCTACGATTGCGGTAGTCCAAAGGGCCATCCCCGTTTTCCACAGCAACAGATAGGGCCATCCCCCAAGCCCCTGCTCTCGGAGATATTTGATTCGGTACGGGTTTATTGCGCTGTTAAGGGGCGGGTTTTGCCGCTATGGAATATCGAAATCAAGTCAAGAGCGGAATGGGACGGGGTTTTTCATCCCCACCCCGAAGAATATGTGCGCTTGGTACTGGGTGTTGTGGCAGCATCCGGCATGAAGGACCGCTGCATGATCCAAAGTTTTGACCGCAGAATTCCACGTTGGGTCTATGCGGTCGATTCCACGTTGGAGTTGGTGGTTTTGGAGGAATACCGTCGGACTCCCTTCAAAACCAGGGTAGCCCAACGCTCTTTGGGCGATGTGGGTGTTGAGGTGGGAACTTATTCCCCGCATTACCGGATGGTAACCAGGCGTTTGGTTCGTCGGATGCACCAAAGAGGGATCCGTGTTGTACCGTGGACGGTTAACGAGCCACGGGTCATGTGCGGGCTCGTTCAAAAGGGTGTGGATGGATTGATTACCGATGACCCGGGCATTTTCATGGAACTTAAACACCCAAGGGCAGGCCAAACGCCTTAGTTTTGTTCGGCAAATAGAACTATTTGCCATGCTGGATTTTACACAGAGAATTGTCGGTGAGGGGTTGACCTACGACGATGTCCTTTTGTTACCCTCTTATTCCGAAGTTTTACCCCGGGATGTCAACATCACCGGTCGATTGAGTCGGAATATTGAACTCAAAGTGCCCATCGTTGCGGCGGCCATGGATACGGTCACCGAGTTTGAGATGGCCATCGCCATTGCCCAAAACGGGGGGCTCGGCATGATTCACAAGAATATGAGCATCGAGCGTCAGGCCCAGGAGGTTCGCAAAGTCAAGCGTTCCGAGAGCGGTTTGATTGTGGACCCGATCGTGCTTTCGCGCAATGCGCTGATTGAAGAGGCCCTGCGCTTGATGGCGGAGAATCGTATCGGAGGCATTCCGGTGGTGGACGAAAACCGCAAATTGGTGGGCATTCTGACCAACCGGGATTTGCGCTTTGAAACCGATCCCCAAAAGCCGGTTTGGGAGGTCATGACCAAGGAAAACCTGATTACAACCCCTGAAGGCACCTCCTTGAGGCAGGCCGAGGGGATTTTGCAGGAACACAAAATCGAAAAACTCCCGGTTGTGGATGCCGAGGGCCGTTTGGTGGGTTTGATTACCTACAAAGACATTCTCAAAATCAAGGATTTCCCCATGGCCTGCAAGGACCGCATGGGTCGCCTCCGGGTGGGTGCTGCGGTGGGGGTGACGGCGGATTTAACCGAGAGGGTTCAGGCTTTGGTCCAAGCCGGGGTGGATGTCCTAACCGTTGACACGGCGCATGCCCATTCGCGGGGTGTTTTGGAGGCCTTGGCGATGGTCAAAAAAATCACCGGCGACCGGGCGGATGTGGTGGTTGGTAACATTGCAACCGGTCAAGCGGCCAAAATGTTGGTGGATGCCGGGGCCGATGCGGTCAAGGTCGGTGTTGGACCGGGAAGTATTTGCACCACCCGGGTTGTCGCCGGCGTTGGTGTTCCCCAGTTGACGGCGGTGATGGAAGTTGCGGATGTGTTACGGGGAACGGGAGTGACGCTGATTGCCGACGGAGGGATTCGTTATTCCGGAGATATTGTCAAAGCATTGGCGGCCGGTGCGGATTGCATTATGGCGGGTTCGATGTTTGCAGGCGTGGAGGAATCGCCTGGCGAGACCATCATTTTTGAAGGTCGCAAATTCAAGACCTACCGAGGCATGGGTTCGATTGAAGCCATGAAAGAAGGCTCCAAAGACCGTTATTTTCAGGATGCCGAAGACGAAATCAAGAAATTGGTTCCCGAAGGCATCGTGGGCCGGGTTCCCTTCAAGGGCAACCTATCGGAGGTGATGTACCAATACATTGGAGGACTCAAGGCCGGGATGGGGTATTGCGGCGCTGTGAATTTGGAAGCGTTGCGCCAAGCCCGGATGATCAAAATCACCAATGCCGGATTGCGTGAAAGCCATCCGCACGGTGTTGACATCACCCGCGAAGCCCCTAACTATTCTCGTTAATTCTTGTTGTAACATTGCTATAACAAAGCCCGCATGAATCCAGAACAAGAACCCGTTGCGCCCCTTTCGTGGGACGAAACCTTGGAAAGCCTTCGCCGCGAAGCGGCGGCCTTTGAGATAGGGGAGGCGGCGGCAGCCGAAGCCTACCGCTTGCGCTTTCTCAGCAAGAAGGGCGAGGTCACCCGGTTGTTCGAGGCCTTCAGGGCCCTCAGCGGTCCCGAAAAAAAATCCGTGGGGCAGGCCCTGAACGCCCTTCGCACCGAAGTCGAAGAGCGCTGGAAGGAGGCTTCGGCAGGCACAGCCCAGGCGGCCGCCGCCTCCGGCGCGACCGCCGCCGCCGCCGCCTCCCATCTCCCGGCTCCTGTCTGGGGTCGCGGTTCCCGGCATCCTTTGTCCCTGACCCGCCGGCTCATGCTGGATTTCTTTGGGGAATTGGGTTTTCGATGGTCCGAAGGCCCCGAAATCGTGGACGATTGGCACAATTTTGGGGCTTTGCACTTTGAAGCCGACCACCCCGCCCGCGATATGCAGGACACCTTTTTTGTAAACCTCGATCCGGTGTACTTGTTGAGAACCCATACTTCCTCGGTGCAGGTCAAGGAAATGATGAAGGGCCTCCTGCCCCTTCGGACCGTATCCCCCGGCCGGGTTTACCGCAACGAAACCGTATCGGCCCGATCGCACATGCAATTCCATCAGGTCGAAGGACTCTATATCGATCGAGATGTCAGTTTTGCCGATCTCAAAAAGGTCCTCTACGATTTTGCGATTCATCTTTTTGGACCCGAAGTCCAAATCCGTTTTCGTCCTTCCTATTTTCCCTTCACCGAGCCATCCGCCGAAATGGATGTTACATGCTTCTTGTGTTCTGGCCAAGGATGCAATGTTTGCAAACACAGCGGTTGGGTCGAAATCCTCGGTTGTGGCATGGTGGACCCCCAAGTCCTCGAAAATTGCGGGATTGATTCGGAGGTTTACAGCGGATATGCCTTTGGCATTGGAATTGAGCGACTTACCATGCTTCGTCATCGCATTCCCGATATCCGACTTTTTTACGAAAACGATGTGCGATTTGTTAAACAATTTGGGGTTTGAGCGCCGAACATCGATTTGAACGCGTCATGGTCGCTGGAGCCGGCACCATGGGTCAGGGGATAGCCCAACTCTGCGTGGAGGCCGGCTTGCCTACTTTGGTTTACGATGTTTCGTCGGCCATGCTCCCCAAAGCCAAGACGGCCATCGAAGCTGCTTGGGATGTCCGGGTTGCCAAAGGAAAATTAAACGAATCCGACGCAGAGCGGTTCAAATCCATGCTCCAATACAGCGACCGCTCCGAAGATCTCCGCGGGGATTTGCTGATCGAAGCGGTGGTTGAATCGGCCGAGATCAAGCGTGCACTCTTTGCAACCGTCGAAGCCCAGAACGGACCGGAAACGGTCCTGGCCAGTAACACCTCCTCCATCCCGATGGAACAACTTGCCGAGGGCCTGGCCCGACCCGAGCGGGTGGTCGGCTTGCATTTTTTTAATCCAGCCCCGGTGATGAAACTGGTGGAAGTGATTCGTGGTCCTTTGACCCGTCCCGATGTGGCTGAGCGCGTTGATGCCTTGGCAAAAACCATGGGTAAAATCGTGGTCCACGCCCAGGATTCCCCCGGTTTTATTGTGAACCGAGTGGCCAGGCCCTATTATGCCGAAAGCCTGCGCTTGGTCGGCGAAGGGGGCGTGACCCCCCAAGACCTGGACCGCTTGATGGAATCGGTGGGTTTTCGCATGGGTCCCTTTCGACTCATGGACTTGATCGGGGTGGATACCAATTTGTCCGTGACCACCTCGGTGTACGAGGGTTTGGGCCGCCCGCCCCGCTTTGAACCCCACCCGGTCCAACAAAACAAAGTCGCCCATGGGCATAACGGCCGCAAAAGTGGCCGGGGTTTTTACGATTACACCCCCTCCAACCCCGCCTGATGGCCCG
>JBMOHV010000068.1:0-8026 GCA_049317645.1 Bacteroidia bacterium | reverse complement strand
CCTTGCCCCCGGCTCGACAAGCCTGTCGTTACTTTACAGCCGACCAAATGGACGCGCTCGTTGAGGCCCTGCGACAGCAGGCCAAAGTTCTTTAAGACTCAAAACACCCCCCCTCTATGAAAGTACTGATTTACGCCGAACAGCAGGATGGCCAACTCAAGAAAAGCGCGTTTGAAGCCGTTTCTTTTGCCGTGCAGACCTGGGCACCTCATGGGGTGCAGGATTTTACCGTTGTTTTGGGTGGCCGTGTTTCGGAGCAGGACGCGGCCGGTTTGGGTAATTACGGGGCCACCCTGGTCTTGATGCCGGAAGATGCGGTCTTGGATGCCTTCGAGCCCCATGTTCATTCAGCGGTTTTGTTGGATGCCCTCCAAAAGTCCGGAGCCGACCTGTTGGTGATGGCCCATACCTATGCGGGTAAGTCGTTGGCTCCACGCCTGGCCGTGAGTTGGCAGGCGACCCTAGCGGCCGCTGTGAATCATCCACCGGAAGTACAGCAGGACGGGACCTGGACCGTGCAGCGGACAGTGTACTCGAACAAGGGCTTGGCCACCTATCAGGTATCCGGGGATCGTCGCCTCATATCCTTCACCCCCAACGCCCTCAAGCCGGTTCTTCAGGGGTCTCCTTGCCCCGTTCAGCCCCTCAGCACCCTGGCCGGAGCCGGTGCAAGTCGTACCCATCGCTTGGAGGTCCAAAAGGTACAGGGCAAAATTCCCCTGACCGAGGCCGAGCGGGTGATCTCTGGAGGACGTGGGCTCAAAGGCCCCGAAAATTGGCATTTGATTGAAGGTTTGGCCGACGCCTGCACTGCGGCCACCGCCTGTTCCAAACCCGTATCGGACATGCATTGGCGTTCCCACGATGAACATGTGGGCCAGACCGGTATCACCATCAAGCCCGATTTGTACATCGCGGTGGGCATATCCGGTGCCATTCAACACCTGGCGGGCGTTAGCAGCAGCAAAACCATCGTGGCCATCAACACCGATCCGGAGGCCCCGTTCTTCAAAGTAGCCGACTACGGCGTGGTGGGGGATGCCCTGGAAGTTCTGCCTCGCTTGACCGAAGCCATTCGGCGTTCGACGGGCTCGTAAACCATAGGCGACCGAACAGGTTTTTTTTGGGAAACTTGTTCGTATTTTCGGAGAATGAAAAAAGTAGAGCTGGAACTCTTAGCTCTTTCCGAAAGCAACGCTTCTGTTCATTCCTATGCGGTGGTTCTGGGGGAAAAGGGGGGACATCGCAAACTTCCCATTATTATCGGATCTTTTGAGGCCCAGGCCATCGCCATCGAGCTCGAAAAAATGAAACCAGCGCGGCCCTTAACGCATGATTTGTTATTGAATTTTGCCAGGGCCTTTGAGCTTGACCTCAAGGAAGTTCTCATTACTGACTTGCGCGAAGGGGTTTACTTCGCGAATCTCCTTTGGATTAACCACAACGAGCCAGGTCGGGAGTGGATCTTGGATGCCCGAACCAGCGATGCCATTGCGCTTGCTGTGCGGTTTGCTTGTCCCATTTATACCGTCGAAAGCGTTTTGGAGCAGGGTGCCGTCGATTCCGACCAGGCCGATCTTTTCGAATCAGGTTCCATGGCGGAGGAACCCGATTTATCCCCTTCCTCCGCTTCAGCCCTAGCTCAGGTACCTTCATTCCACGAATATTCCCTCACGGCCTTGGAACAAGAACTCAAGGAAGCCTTGAACGATGAGGATTACGAAAAAGCCGCCCAAATCCGGGATCTTATCCAAAATCGCCGTAAATCTGGGGAAGCCTAAGCCCATTCACCAACCCGCATATTCTCCCTAAAAACAAGACATGAACCTGGATCATTTTCGCGGTGTATTGGGCATCTTTTTTTTGATAGGCATCCTTTTTCTTTTTTCGGAAAAGCGCAAGGCCATCCGATGGAAGACGGTAGGAATCGCCCTGGCCTTGCAGACCGGCTTGGCGGTGATGGTTCATCGCGTAGGTTGGTTTCGGGAGATCTTCTCTTGGATTTCAAGCTTTTTCGTGGTGGTCTTGGGATTTACCAAGGCGGGCTCCTTGTTTTTGTTTGGGTCGTTGGTCGAAAGGGTGGACAGCTTTGGCTTCATCTTTGTTTTCCAGGTTCTTCCTAACATTGTTTTCTTTGCGGCTTTGAGTTCTTTGTTTTATTATTTGGGTCTCTTGCAAAAAATCGTTTGGCTCTTTGCTTGGATCATGCGCAAAGGATTGCAGATATCCGGTGCGGAGAGTTTGTCGGCTTCGGCCAATATTTTTTTGGGTCAAACCGAAGCGCCGCTCTTGGTTCGGCCCTATATCAAAGGGATGACCCGGTCCGAGTTGTTAGCGCTGATGGTGGGGGGAATGGCTACCATCGCCGGATCGGTTTTGGCAGCGTATGTGGGCTTCCTGGGCGGTTCCGATCCTGAACAGCAGCGACAATTTGCCACTCATTTGTTATGCGCCTCGATGATGGCCGCTCCTGCGGGTATTCTTGCGGCCAAAATCTTGGTGCCCGAGACCGAGGCCGTCAACGAAGGTTTGGAACTGAACCGGGAACAAACCGGGAGCAATGTTCTGGAGGCCATCGCGAACGGCACCACGGATGGGCTGCGCTTGGCGGTGAATGTCGGGGCGATGCTCTTGGTATTTACGGCCTTGATGGCCATGGCCAACTATCTATTGCAGTACGGGATCGGGGATTGGACCGGATGGAACGAGCGCATTGCCTTGGAAACGGGGGGGCGTCAGACCGGTTTAACGATGCAGTACCTCCTGGGGGTGGTTTTTGCGCCTTTGGCCTGGCTCTTGGGGATCGCTTCCAAGGATATTGTTCTGGTGGGTCAGTTGCTGGGTGAAAAGGTCATCCTCAACGAATTTTTTGCGTACACAACGTTGACCCAGTTCAAAATCAGCGGGGCCCTGCAGGACCCCCGGTCGGTGATTGTTGCGACCTATGCTCTTTGTGGCTTTGCCAATTTTGCATCCATCGGAATTCAGATTGGAGGGATCGGCGCCTTGGCCCCGGAGCGGAGGGGTTTGTTATCCCAGTTGGGGCTCAAGGCCCTGTTGGGTGGCACCGTAGCATCGCTGTTGAATGCAGCGATGGCGGGGATGTTGTTCTAAGATCCGATGCTGTTCCTTTTCGTATGTTGGCTGTTTGTTCAATGTTAAAGAATCCAAAAATGACACGTCTTTTTTTTCGAATCCTTCTTTTGATGGTATGTGCGGTCCAAGGGCTTCGAGCACAGGATGGCCCGGGCATGCCCTTGCAGCCGGCTGTTTCGGTTTTGAAGGTCGGCGTGGCCCGTGAATTGCCATCACGGATGGATTTTTACACGGTCCCCAACGCGCCGTACAGTCGGCAAATCCAATCCAAATCGGCCGAAACAGCGTGGCAGGGTCTGGAAGCGGACATGGCTGCGGCCTTTGTTGAATGGATGCGATCGGTGCGCGGTATTCAAATCGCGTACGATCCCCTTTTTTACCGTGATGCGGCAGAGATCAAAACGGCCATGATGGCGGATCCGGCTCATGCTGTGGGTGTTATGGTGGGCGAAGAGGGCGTTGATCCCCCGCAGGATAGCGGATGGTTGCCTTCGCTGCCTTGGTTACGCTCCAAAATGGGCGTCCTGGTCCCCCTTTCCAATACCGCGAACTGGAACGATTGGAAAAGCGGTCTCAAAAGCGCCGAAGGGGCTCGATGGGTGGTGCACCGTAGCCCGATGAGCTTGTCCTGGATGCGGGCCTGGTCCGTACAGGTTTCGGCCAAAGGGACCATGGAGGATACGGACGACGAATTAACCTGGTGGAAGGTTTTGGGCAAAAGTAAAACGCCCGTTGTGGGGGTGGCGGACGTGGGTACCCTGGCCTATGCGATGCGACAGGAAGGAGGCTATGCTTGGAAGGTCAAGGTTCCCGAAGGCCAAAAAAATTCGATACGATATTTGGTATTCCCCCGTCAAAGCCTTTTGGCCCCTTATTGGGAGGAATTTCTTTTGAGCGGCTGGGGCTGGGCTTCTTCCAAAGAATTCAAAGGTCTCTTGGAAAAGCATTTTGACCAAGCGACCCCCGAACATATTCAGCCGGTTCGGCCCTAGGGAGGGGTGGCTTAGCCCCGCAGCAGGTCGGCCATGGTCTGACCAATATGAGCGGGAGACGCGACCACGTGAATGCCGCATTCGGACATGATCCGCATTTTGGCTTCGGCCGTATCGTCCTTGCCACCCACAATGGCACCGGCATGACCCATGCGGCGACCTGGAGGGGCGGTTTGGCCAGCGATAAATCCAACAACGGGCTTGGGATTTCCGGCATCGCGAAGCCAGCGGGCGGCCTCGGCCTCCATGCCTCCTCCAATTTCACCAATCATAATCACGCCGTCTGTTTCGGGATCCTGCATAAACAACTCCAAAGCCTGCCGGGTCGAGGTGCCAATGACGGGGTCGCCTCCAATACCAATGGCGGTGGAAATGCCGAGGCCGGCTTTGACCACTTGGTCAGCGGCTTCGTAGGTGAGGGTCCCTGATTTGGAAACAATCCCGATACGACCGGACTTGAAAACAAAACCGGGCATAATACCAACCTTGGCTTGACCGGGTGTGATGATGCCAGGGCAATTGGGGCCGATCAATCGGGAACCCCGGCGTTGGACCATAGCAGCGGCCTTGACCATATCCGAGGTGGGTATGCCTTCGGTAATGCAAACAATGAGGGGCACGCCGGCATCGGCGGCTTCCATAATGGCATCGCCCGCAAAGGCCGGTGGTACAAAAATGATGGAAACATTGGCATCGGTGGCGTTCACAGCGCTGCGCATATCGTCAAAAACCGGTAGGCCCAGGTGCTCGGTGCCTCCCTTGCCGGGCGTTACTCCGCCGACCACGCAGGTTCCGTACTCGATCATTTGGCTGGCATGGAAGGTGCCTTCGGAACCGGTAAAGCCTTGGACCAAAACGCGCGATGATGAATTGACAAGTATGCTCATAGAAAAACGGTTTTTGATAGACCGGGCCCAAAAATAGCCCTCACCGTCGGCCTTACCAAACAAGTTGACCGTTCTTCGATGCACACCCTGACCGGCCGGGGGTTGGCGGCCTTAGAAGGTAGCTTTGTCCCGGAATTGTTGCAGATGCCGGGTGGCGTAAACGAGCTCGTTGAGGTCTTCGTTTTCGCTTTTGAGGATTTGTTGCCGGTCCCCTTCCCAGGTTTTGCGGCCCTTGTGCAAAAAAATGATATGGTCCGCGCATTCCAAGACCGAGTTCATATCGTGGGTATTCACCACGGTGGTGATGTTGAATTCTTGGGTCAGGTCCCGAATCAGGTGGTCAATTCGAAGGGAGGTTTTGGGGTCCAATCCTGAATTCGGCTCGTCGCAGAACAAATAACGCGGTTCCAAGACAATGGCCCTGGCAATACCCACCCGCTTTTTCATGCCCCCGCTCAGTTCCGAGGGAAACAAAGGCCCTTTGCCTGCCAGGCCCACTTTCTCCAGGCAATAGGCGACCCTTTCCAGCATCTGGGCCCGGGGGGCCGGTTTGAACATCCGAAGTGGAAAAAGCAGGTTGTCCTCCACAGTCAGTGAATCAAAAAGGGCTGCGTTCTGAAAAAGCATGCCAATGTTTTGACGCAGGATTTGTTTCTCACTCCGGTCCATGGTCCCCAGCGAGGCATTTTCATAAAAAAGGTCCCCTTGGTCCGGGATGACCAAGCCCACCATGATTTTCATCAAGACGGACTTGCCGCTACCGCTGGCTCCGATGACCATATTGATTCGACCCGGGCCGAAGGAAGCGTGGATATCTTGGAGGACTTGCTGTTCCCCAAACCGTTTGCCGATGCCTTGCAATTGGATCATAACAACAATTCAGCCAGGATATAATCCCCCGACAAAATGAGGATGCAGCAATAAACCACCGCTTTGGTGGAAGCACGGCCGACTTCCAACGCACCGCCTTGGACGTGGTACCCGTGGTAGGCCGAAACCGAGGAAATGAAAAAGGCAAAGGTGAAGGCCTTGCACATCGCAAAGAAGACATCGTAGGCCAGGAAAGAGGATCGGGCTCCTTCGATGAATTGATCGTAGGTAATCAACCCGGTCAGTTGACAAATCACCATGCCACCGGCGATGGCCGTGGAAATCGAAACCACCACCAGCAGGGGGATCATCGTTAGGCAGGCCAGGACCTTGGGCCCCACGAGGTAGGCGACCGGGTTCACGCCCATGATTTCGAGGGCGTCAATTTGTTCTGAACTGCGCATATAGCCCAATTCCGATGCAATGTTGGAACCAATTTTGCCGGCCAAAACCAGCGAAGTGACCGAGGGTCCCAGTTCCAGAATGCTGGAATTGGTGACAATAGACCCTACGACGGTGAGGGAGATGTAGGGTGCAACCAATTGGTAGACGGTTTGAACCGCCGAAACGCCCCCCATAAAGACCGCCACAAAGGCCACAATACCGACCGAGCCCAAACCGATGGAGGCCATTTGACGCACGGTCTCCTCCCAGTACATACGCCCATTCTCGGGCTTGGATAGCATTTGGCGCAGCATGAGCAGGTATCGCCCAAAGTGGAAGAAAAATTTCATTTCGCTCAAAATTACATGAAAGTAACCAGCTTCGGCGGGCGGGATGCCCCGTACCAAGCATGGATGCCCTTACTTTTGGGTATGTCAACAACGACCCGCCACTCAAGCCCCACCAGTCCTCAGCAAAACCGCGTGGCCGTTGTTACCGGGGTCAGCCGGGGCATAGGCCGGGAAATCGCCGGTCAATTGCTGGCCCAGGGCTGGGTGGTTTATGGATGCGCTCGGCGTTCCCCCCAGGATTTGGAATGGTCGGATGATACGGGTCGCCTGCATT
Source organism: Bacteroidia bacterium (assembly GCA_049317645.1). GTDB lineage: Bacteria > Bacteroidota > Bacteroidia > UBA7662 > UBA7662 > SYHX01. The sequence continues at coordinate 1,173 of JBMOHV010000068.1, read as the reverse complement.
ATGCATCGGCGGATTTGTCCACCGAGGCGGGTTGCCAAGGATGGATCGACTTGGTGACCCAACACTGCGATCGGGTGGACATGCTGGTTCACAACGCGGGTTCCTTTGTGGCAGATACCCTGATGGATGCTCCGGCCGGTCAATTGGAAGGGCAGATGTCCCTGCATGTTTACAGCGCTTACCGCCTCAGCAGGGCCTTGCATCCGTTGTTGAAAAAGTCCGACCGACCCTATGTGTTCACGCTTTGTTCGGTGGCGTCTTTGAGGGCCTATCCCGGAGGGGCCTCCTATTGCGTCAGCAAATTTGCCTTGCTGGGATTCACCAAAATGTTACGCCAGGAATGGATCCAAGAAGGCATCGCTGTTTCGGCCATCTTGCCCGGTGCTGTTTATACGGATTCCTGGTCCGCAAGTCCTTGGCCCCAAGAGCGTTTGATGCCCCCCGCCGATGTGGCGGCGGCCATCTTGCATGCCTATTCGTCCTCGCCCCGGACGGTTTTTGAAGAAATTCTCCTTCGCCCCTTCCAAGGCGATTTGTAATCGTTGTTCAACGCAACGTTTGAGCGAACCGCATGGCCGGCTTCCCCCCATCCCCAAAAGGACCCATCCAAGGATATGTCCCACCCCTCGAGGGTGAAGCGGGATGCGACGAGGCCGGCAGGGGCTGCTTGGCCGGTCCGGTGGTCGCGGCCGCTGTGATCCTGGACCCCCACACGGATTGGTCGATGTTGCGGGATTCCAAAAAACTATCCGAGGCACAGCGCGAACAATACGCTCTGCGCATCCGCGAGCGGGCCCTAGGCTGGGCGGTGGGGATTTGCAGCCCGGCCGAAATCGATCAAATGAACATCCTGCAGGCCAGTATTTGGGCGATGCATCGGGCCTTGGAACAACTCGCCGTGGTCCCTCAGTTGATTCTGGTGGACGGTAACCGATTCAAGGCCTGGGGGGAGGTGATCCATCGTTGCGAAATCCGAGGGGATGGGCGTTTTTGCAGCATCGCAGCGGCCGGTATCTTGGCCAAAACCCACCGGGATGCCCTCATGATGGAAGCGCATCGGGGATTTCCAACCTATGGATGGGATCGTAACAAAGGCTACCCTACGGCGGAACACCGCAACGCCGTGCAAACGCAGGGCCCCACGCCTTGGCATCGCCTGACCTTCCGGATACG
>JBMOHV010000067.1:0-8036 GCA_049317645.1 Bacteroidia bacterium | reverse complement strand
GCCGTGTAGGAGCGGGGCTCGGAGCGGGGCGCCGTGTACGTCCGGGGCTCGGTATAAACCTTGGACGGAGTGCTGAAGGTAGAGCGGGTTCTGTTGCCGGACTCGACATTCCCACCGTAACGAGTTTCGGCTTGGAGGGGACGACGGGTTTCATCGGTAGCCGCGGCCGTGGTCCGATTTGACCAAGACCCTGTCCGGTTGGGGGCACTTGTGACACCAGCAACGCGGGTCTCTCGAACCGGCCTGTTGTTCGAGGCGGACTGACCCCAAGGGGTCCAACGATTGTTTCGAGGCGTGGTGGTATGTACCCTGTTCAAGCGATCACGACGAGGACCTGCCCAGGTGTTAGGACCGCGATGCACCCAGACATAGGGGTTTCCGCCCCAGCCGTTCCATCCACCCCAGCCAACATGGTTCCAGCCTCCGTTGCCCCAACCTCCGTTACCCCAGCCACCGTATCCCCAGCCACCATTACCCCAGCCACCGTATCCCCAACCTCCCCAACCCGGCCCGTAATGCCAATTGTTCCATCCTCCCCACCCCCAAGAAGGACCCCAGGGATCGTTCCAAGGATTGTTCCAATACGAAAAATAATTCCAACGTGCACCCCAACTCCAGCAGGGCGCATTCCAACCAATTCCGGGACCGATACCCCATCCCCATCCCCCGTAATTGGGCCGATACAAGCCCGGCAGAAGCGACGCATCCAAATTCCCGTCCTGATAACCCTGCCGGTAGGCCCGGCGATAATCCGAAACACTCACACTTTCCACCGCATCTTCATCGCGCTGGCTCCGATCCGTCTCCCCTTCGTAACGCTCCTCCAAGGGGCGCAGTGCTCGATCCGATACCGTAATGCGCTCTCTGTCGCTCTCAAAGCCACCGGAAACCTGGTAAGCGTCGGTATCGTAATGATCGGTACGCCCCGAAACCCCGTTCATACGACTGGAACAAGAAGCCATCCATATCAGGCCCAGGAACCAAAATTTCTTCGAGTTGTTCATGTTGGGTGGGTTTAGGTTTGACCGAAAAAGGAAGCGGGAAAGGCTGAATATTACAAAATTACCATTCTCTTTGCCGATATTTTAACTTACCGATATTTTAACAATCAACGCTCTACACTCAACGCATTATGGCCAAAGAAATTACCCCCCGCCACCAAGACTACGCACAATGGTACCAGGACCTGGTCCTGCGTGCCGGTTTGGCCGATTATTCGGCGGTCCGGGGCTGCATGGTGATCAAGCCCTACGGCTTCGCCATTTGGGAAAGAATGCGGGATGCCCTGGACGCCATGTTCAAAGCAACCGGGCACCAAAACGCCTACTTTCCCCTCTTTATACCCAAATCATTCTTTAGCAAAGAGGCCGCCCACGTGGATGGATTTGCCAAAGAATGCGCCGTTGTAACGCATTACCGATTGCGCACGGGATCCGATGGGCAAATCGAGGTGGACCCCCAGGCCAAATTGGAGGAAGAGCTCATTGTTCGACCCACTTCGGAGACCATCATTTGGAACAGTTACCGGGATTGGATTCAGAGTTACCGGGACCTCCCCCTTTTGATCAACCAATGGGCCAACGTGGTCCGTTGGGAGATGCGAACCCGCCTCTTCTTGCGCACCACCGAATTTCTTTGGCAAGAAGGGCATACCGCCCATGCCACGGCCGATGAAGCGATGGTCGAAACCCGGCAAATGCTGGATATCTACGCCCACTTTGCCGAAAAATGGATGGCCATGCCGGTCATCAAAGGGATCAAAACCGAACAAGAACGTTTTGCAGGAGCCGTTGAAACCTTTTGCATCGAAGCACTCATGCAGGACGGCAAAGCCCTGCAGGCCGGTACCTCCCATTTTCTGGGACAGAATTTCGCCAAAGCTTTTGACGTCCAATTTGCCAACGCCCAAGGCGAACGGGAATATGTTTGGGCCACCTCGTGGGGGGTCTCCACCCGACTGATGGGCGCCCTGATTATGGCCCATTCGGACGACGAAGGCTTGGTACTGCCTCCTGTTCTAGCCCCGGTACAGGTGGTCATTGTCCCCATCTACAAAGGAGGTGATAGCATCCCCGTTCTCACCGAAGCTTGCCAACAAATCGCCGAAGAATGCAAGGCACATGGACTGCGGGTCGAAATGGATACCGAAGACCATGCCCGGCCGGGTTGGAAATTTGCGCACCACGAATTGAGAGGGATTCCAATACGTATTGCCTTGGGACTGCGTGATCTCCAAAACGGAGAGGTGGAATTGGCGCGACGGGATCTCCGGACCAAAACCCAAACAACCCGTGATGGCTTGGGTTTGCACTGCAAAAACCTTTTGGAAGAAATTCAAGAAGAGATGTATAACAAAGCCTTGGCCTTTCGGACAGAACACACCCATCGCGTGGATTCCAAAGAAGAATTTATTCAACAATTGGAGAAGGGCGGTTTGGTCCTCGCGCATTGGGACGGCAGCAGCGCCACCGAGACCGCCATCAAAGAAGCTACCAAAGCCACCATTCGTTGCATTCCACTGGACGCACCCGATGAAACGGGAACCTGTGTTTGGACCGGACAACCCTCGGCACGAAGGGTGGTCTTTGCCAAAGCCTACTAAGCTTACCGACCCCACCTACACCAACCAGGCATCCCTATGACCAGCGCCCATCAGCAAATCCTCAACACGCTTGCCGGAAAATCTTCCAACAAACAAGCGATTTACGACAATACCATTCGGCATTTTGAGTCGATCAAAGGCATCTTGCGCGGCATGGCCCAGGCCTGGGGCAATGAAATGCAAAAAAGAGATCCGCGGGTGGAGATTGAGTACAAGGACAAAAACAAATTTGAATGCAGCCTCAAATTTTCGGGCGATACCTTGGGCTTGGTCATGCACACCAATATTTTCACCTTTGATTCGCAACATTTTGTACACAAAAGTCAACGTGTCAAAGAAAACGGTATGCGGGCTTATTTTGGCCAAATTCAGCTTTATAATTTCCTCTCAGACAGCTTCAAATACAACCGCTTGCAGGACGGAGGCCAATTGCTGGCTCGAATTTTTGTGGACGGAGAAAACCATTTCTTTGTGGACGGAAAACAGCAATTTGGCTTTCTCTACAACAACTTGGATCAGCAAATCCTCAACGAAGCGGAGCTTGAGAAAATTCTAACATTGGCCGTCCAATACAGCTTGAACGAAGATTTGATGGCACCTCCCTACGAAGAGGTTAGCCAGGTTGTTTTGGGTCAGTTTTTGATGGAACACAGCGGGGCCGGACTCAAAACGGCCAAACGATTGGGCTTTATGGGCGAATCCTGAGGTAACGCTGATAGCGATATCGCAGACCGCTTCGGCTTTCCTGCCATTCACCGTTCTGTTCGCAATGCCATAACATCGGATTGATTGTAAACCGGGCCGGTGCCTCCGGCCAGGTCCCCTCCACTTCGGTGCGATCAATCCAATCGGCCCTTTCTTCCAAGGCTTGGTAAACATCCGCGCCCCCAATGACCCAAAGTGGATCGACATCCGCGGTCGCTTCCAAGGCCTCTTCGACCCCCGTCGCCCAAATCACCCCTGGATAGCCTGTGAATAAAGTAGAATCAGGCGCTGGCCTTTGGCGGGTCAAGACCACAAAACGGCGACCCGGCAAAACCCGACCAATACTCTCCAAGGTCCTTCGACCCAAAAGACAGGTACAGCCCATGGTCAGGCTCTTGAAACGTTGAAGGTCTTCGGGTAGATGCCATAGCAAATCACGACCGTCCCCGACTGCACCATCGGTGGAAGAGGCCAGTAACAACCCCATCCGACCTTGATTCACAGGACTCGTCATACCGCGACGGGGGCTTTGATGGCTGGATGCGGGTCGTACCCTACCAATTGAATATGTTCGTACACAAAGTCATCCAAATTTTTCACCGCAGGGTCTAGCGCCAAGCGAGGCAAGGGACGGGGTTCACGGCTTAGCTGCAGCTTGGCCTGCTCCAAGTGGTTGAGGTAGAGGTGGGCATCGCCCATCGTATGGACAAATTCCCCCACACCCAGACCGCAGACCTGGGCCACCATGTGTGTGAGCAGAGCGTAGGAAGCGATGTTAAAGGGAACCCCCAAAAAAACATCGGCGCTGCGTTGGTACAACTGGCACGATAATTTGTTATCGGCTACATAAAACTGAAAAAAGGCATGGCAAGGAGGCAAAGCCATGGAGGGGATATCCGCCACGTTCCAAGCAGAAACCAACAAACGACGAGAATCAGGATTTCGACGCAACTGATCCACCACCTCGGCCAATTGGTCCACAACGGAGCCGTCGGGTTTTTGCCAGCGACGCCATTGCTTCCCGTAAACAGGGCCCAATTCCCCCTCTGCGTCGGCCCATTCATCCCAAATGCTCACGCCGTTTTCTTGCAAATACTGAACATTGGTTGAACCGGTTATAAACCATAACAATTCGTAAACAACGGACTTGAAATGAACCTTTTTGGTGGTTAGCAAGGGGAAGCCCTCGTTCAAATCAAAACGAAGTTGAGGTCCAAAAATGCTGAGGGTGCCCGTCCCGGTTCGGTCCTCTTTGGAAACGCCGGTTTGGATGATCTGCTCAAGGAGTTGGTGGTAGGCCTTCATGACGCGCTTGGAAAAGGGGTTGGGGTCATATAAACAACAAACTTTTGATCAAAATAAGGATCCTCAAAATACATCGAAACCGGGAACAACTTGTACGGCAATCCGGCCTCCTCCAATTCTTCTTTGAGACCGGCGTCAGGATCCCCGCCTTTGAGTACAACCCAACCGTTGGGCGTATCGCCTTTTCGGTTTCGGGCCAATACGGGCTTGGTCCATTGCACCAAGCTAGCCATTCGGGCCACCGCCCTGGAGACAACAAAATCAAAAGGCCCCTTCACGTCCTCGGCCCTTTGATGGATGGCCTCCAGATTGTTCAACTGCAATTGTTGAGCTAAGTCTTTGACAACATTGATTTTTTTGCCAATGGAATCCACTGCCACCCATTCTACATCCGGGAAGAGAATGGCCAAAGGGATTGCGGGAAAGCCCCCACCTGTACCAATGTCCAAAACCCTCGAACCCTTGGGAAAGGCCAACACTTTGGCCGGAGCCAAACTGTGCAACACATGATGAATGGCGACGCGATCCTCGTCTTTGCGGGATATCAAATTGATTCGCTGGTTCCATTCCAGGACCAGGCCTGGCAATTGGTTCAGCTTGTGATTTTGGTCCTCCGTCAGCTGGGGGAAATAACGATGCCAGGCCGGTATTTCCATGACCTTACCAACGAACTTTGGTAGGCTTGGGAGCCGTCAAAGTCCAAAATGTGCGAAGGAGCAGGTTAAGGAGGTCCAAAACCGGCAAAAACGGAAGGAGTCCCGCTTGTTTAAAGCGAGCCGCCAGCAAACCAAGGACCAGCCATCGATTCAAAAAATAAAAAGCGACCGGCAAGGAAAAAAGCCAGGGAAGGTGAAGGGCCACGGCAGGCCAAACCATCAACATCCAAAGCGTAACCCCGTAAACCCCTAAACGAAACCGATGACGAGGTCGTAGATAGGCCGCACTGCTGAGGTGCCGACGTTTTTGGGACCACCAAGCACCCCATCCATCGGGAGCCTGCGTGTAGGTCCAATTGGAAGGTTGAAGGCATACTCGGACATTGGTCTTGGTGGCCGCTTGGTTGACAAAGAGGCCGTCATCCCCGGATAGATGTTTGAGGTGGGCACTAAAGCCTTTGTGATAGAAAAACAAATTGCGCAGGTAGGATAGATTGCCTCCGCGGCCCATAAAAGCTTGACCCGTCAAGGCGTGCCCATAACATTGAATCGAGGTAAAGAGCGCATCGGTCTGCTGAAACAGGCCCAGGATTCCCCTGGTATTCTCTAGCTGCACGTGACCGATCACCAATTCGGTCGCTGAACGATAGGTGCCTTGCATACCCGATAGCCAGGTCTCGCTCGCCGGCCGGCAATCCGCATCGGTGAAAACCAGATGAGGATGCGAGGCTGCTTTGATTCCGAGCGTCAAGGCGAATTTTTTGCCGGTGGGGTATTTGTCCTGTTCCTCCACCGAAACAATGCGCAATCGGGGATAGACCTCGGCAAATTCTTTGAGGACCAGCGCGGTTTCGTCCCAGCTGCTATCGTTCACCACCACCACTTCAAAATCGGGATGGGTTTGGGCCATCCAAACGGGAAGGTTGCGTCGCAGATTATCGGCTTCGTTGCGTGCCGCAATCACCAAGCTAAGTGGCTTGGAGGCTGCCGCACCGGGGGCTTCCTTCCAAGCATCCCGGCGCCAAACCACCGGCCACCAATAACGGAAGACAAAATACAATTGCCATAGGAGCGCAGGGGCCCACAAGGCCCAAAGCGGGAAATCTTGCCACAAAACCTGCATAAGGTGCGAAAATAGAATAGCCTGCCGATTTTTGCCTTGGCCTTTATCACCCTTTGTCCACATGCAGCCATTTGATTCCACGAACCAGCCCCCTATTCCCTCGACCGGCTTTCTCCTTCAGGCCGAAGACAAGGGAAGTCGAGCCAGAGCAGGTCTCGTGCAAACGGCCCATGGGATCGTTCAAACCCCCCTCTTTATGCCGGTTGGCACCTTGGGCACGGTCAAAGGATTGAGCAGCGAGGAACTACAGAGCAGCGTTGGGGCAGGAATTATCTTGGGCAATACCTACCATCTTTACCTAAGACCTGGAACCGATTTGCTCGAAAAAGCAGGGGGACTGCATCGCTTCATGCAGTGGAACGGGCCCATCCTCACCGATAGCGGAGGCTACCAGGTTTTTTCGTTGGCTGATCGACGCCGAATCCGCGAAGAAGGGGTTGAATTTGCCAGTCATATTGACGGGTCACGTCATTTGTTTAGCCCCGAAGTTTCCATGGGCATTCAGCGGTCCATCGGAGCTGACTTTTGCATGGCTTTTGACGAATGCACCCCCTACCCCTGTCCCAAACAGGACGCCAAAGCCAGCATGGAACTCACCCACCGCTGGTTGGACCGTAGCCTGCAAGCCTGGTCCGATACCAAGCCATTGTATGGTCACGAACAACGCCTCATTCCCATCGTTCAAGGCTCAACCTACCCGGACCTACGGGTCCTATCGGCTCGCTTTATTGCCGAACGGGCCACCCATGGTTGTGCTATCGGTGGCCTAAGTGTTGGTGAGCCTCCCGAAGACATGTACCAAATGACCGAAGCGGTCACCGAGGTACTCCCCCCAAATCAATTTAGGTACCTCATGGGGGTTGGAACGCCCTCCAACATTCTGGAGAGCATCGCGCGGGGCATCGATCTTTTTGATTGTGTCATGCCATCACGCAATGCCCGCAATGGAATGTTATTTACCTGGAATGGCGTTATCAACCTTCGCAATCGCAAATGGCGCAGTGATTTGAGCGCAGTGGATCCCCAAAGCCCCTTGGCTGAAGACCGCCTTTATTCCAAAGCCTATCTCGCGCACTTGTTCCAATGCCACGAAATGCTCGGGCCCCGTTTGGCCACCCTGCATAATTTGCATTTTTATTTGGACCTGACGCGCACGGCCCGACAACATCTCTTAGCAGGGGATTTCTCCGATTGGAAAGACGAAGTCCTGCCTCGTTTGAGCCAACGCCTTTAACCTCCTTTTTGATACGAGCCAAAAAAAAAGGGCGCCCCTTGCGGGACGCCCTAAATTCATAATATGGAACCGACTTTAGGGACGGACAACCAAGTTTGCCCGCTCTCTCTGCTCCGCTCCGTTCGATCCGGTCCAAACCATCTCTACGGTATAGGCACCGGCAGGAATTTGGCCCAATTCCAAGGTAGCCTGCGTGCTACCCTGGGTAGGAAGCATGGATGCAACAACGCGGCCGGTATAATCCCGAACAATTAAACTTGAAGGTGCTCCCTGTGCAGAATTCCAGGTCCAATTCACACGGTTTTGGGCAGGATTGGGGAACATTTGAACGTTGTGAACGGCCTTGATGGCACGATCAACCCGCAGGCTGCCTGGAATGACCTCGCCCCATGGATTCACCATCTCGCTGAG
>JBMOHV010000066.1:0-8079 GCA_049317645.1 Bacteroidia bacterium | reverse complement strand
TTCCGGCCAACGCCCAAAACGACGCCATGGAACTGCTTGATAAACAGATTGCTGCAATCCTAGGCCCGGATTCGTACCTTTGGGACCGTTTAGGGGCCGGTCCTCGACCCATAATCCTTCCATCCTAAGACCGCATGGTGAAATCTCCCCTCCAAAACAGCCTTTACTACGCCAAAGTCCTGCTATTTGGGGAATACGGCATCATGGAGGATGCCATGGGGTTGTCCATTCCCTTTCAACATTTCCAGGGCCGTTTCAAAGCGGGTCCTGCTGTAACCGAAGACCAAAAAGCCAGCAACACCAGTCTCAAGGCATTTGCGGGCTACCTCGGCGGACTTTCCCCGGCCATTCCAGGTCTGGATCTGGATCGCTTGAATCGCGATTTGGAGGCCGGACTTCATTTTGAATCCAATATTCCTCAAGGGTTTGGGGTCGGAAGTTCCGGGGCTTTGGTAGCGGCGGTTTATGAACAATACGGGCCTTCAAACCTTGATCTCAACAGCGCCCTCCAAGACCCGGACGCCATTCAAGACATCAAGGCCCGCTTGGGCCGGATGGAGTCCTTTTTTCACGGACGTTCCTCGGGCATGGACCCGTTGATATGTTACCTCAAAATTCCCATGCTCATGGACCGCGACCGGCGCTTGGGCCAGGTCACCCTGCCACGCGAAGCACCGGACGGGCAAGGAGCCATTTTCTTGTTGAATACCGGGCAGCCCGGCGAGACCCAACCCTTGGTTTCGGTCTTCCTCGAAAAGCTCAAACACGAAGGATTCCGCCAAATGATCCGCCAGGAATTCAATCAGTATAACAACGAATGCATCAAGGCCTTTTTGAATGGCAAACCAGGGCTTTTGTTCAAAAACCTACGATCCCTCTCTCACCTGGTGCTTCAGCATTTTCAACCCATGATTCCGGAAAAATTCCGGCAGGTTTGGCAACAAGGAATCGATAGCGGGGTCTACTACCTCAAGCTATGTGGCTCAGGTGGAGGCGGTTATCTCTTAGGTTTTACCAGGGATCTGGAACAAACCCAGCGCTTGTTGGATGCCTACGAACTCCGTGTCATCCACCGGTTCTGAACCGGTAAGCCCTGCATCTAAACCCGGGGCCCGTAATCTTCGATTTTTGCGTGGACTGGCCTTTTTGGGCTTGGTCCGATGGTATAATTTGGCCATGGTGGCCGTGGCACAACTACTGGCCGCCGGTTTTTTGCTGGATCAGGCAACCTCGGTTGGTTGGCGTTTTTTGTTGGACCGGGAACTTTGGTTGATCGTGGGGGGAACAGCGTTGATGTTGGCGGGGGGTTACCTCCTCAATGCGTTTTATGACCTCGAAAAGGACATGGCCAACCACCCGTCCAAGGTCATCATGGGCCGGGTCATTCGCCCTTCCCAAGCCCTTCAGGCCTGGGTAGCCTTGAGTCTGTTGACGATACTGGTCATCTGGCCCCTCGGCCTGCGTTTTTTGGCCTATTACGCCCTTTACGGAATGGGTTTATGGCTTTATTCCCACAAACTCAAACGAATCCCACTCTTGGGGAATGCCGCCTCCATCCTCCTCCTGCTGGCCGCTTTTATGGCGTTGGTACTCTATTACCGGGATGCCAATATCCCAACCCTCGTGTTTGTATTCTATGTCGGGGTGCTGGAGTGGATCCGTGGTCTCATCAAAGACTGCCAAAACGTACGAGGGGATGCCATCTACGGTTACCGCACCGTGCCGGTCGTTCTAGGCCTGCGCAAAACCAGAAATCTTCTTTTGTTATCACCCATTGGGTTCATACCGCCCATCCTTTGGCTATCGTTGTACGGCCGCGTTCATCCCTTCTTTCCTTACCTCTTGGTCGCCCAACTGGTCATGGTTCTTGGGGCTTTGGGCCTGCTGCTCAACTCCATGGCGACCCAACGCTTGCATACGGCTCAGCGTCTCCTCAAAATCGTTTTGCTCAGCGCGATTGCCGGTCTTATGTTATGGTAAAGGCCTTGGGACGAACCAAGGAGGTCAGCATCCGGCAACATCCGCCAAATCACGCAACATTTTATAAAGCGAATCGACCGTGACCTTGTGCTGGTAAACCATCTGCACGGTGGAACCCTGTTGACGCAAGACCCAGTTCCCTGGCTTTTCTTGAACCGCCTGCAAAACCGCCCCAAAAACAGGGCCTTGGTAATAGTCTTGCCGACTTCCATCTGGTAGATGGGCTTTGAACATTTCTTTGCGCCATACCATTTTTTCGAAACCCAAACGACCGCCTTGCATCCGTAAACGCATCAAAGTCAGCAACAACTGAGCCTGTTCGGGCAGAGGCCCGAAACGATCTGTCAGGCGGTCTTCGAAGGCGCCCAATGCGTCCTCGCCCTCCAAATCATCCAGCTCTCGGTACAGACTCAAGCGTTCTGTTGTGTTACGAACATAAAAATCCGGCAACAAAGCCGGAGCATCGGTATCCAGCAAAACCTCGGTAGCCGGCGGGTCCAGAGGCTGATCGGCATACAAATCTGCATAATCGGTGGTACGCAATTCGCGAATAGCTTCGTCCAGAATTTTTTGGAAAAGCTCCAATCCAATCTCCGTAATGAATCCGCTTTGTTCCCCTCCCAACATATTACCAGCCCCTCGTATATCCAGGTCTCTCAACGCAATCTGAAAGCCACTGCCCAATTCAGAATGTTGTTCAATGGCTTGCAGGCGGCGCCGAGCTTCCTGCGTTAACGAAAAAAGAGGGGGCACAATCAAATAACAAAAAGCTTTGAGATTAGAACGCCCCACGCGTCCTCGCATTTGGTGCAAATCACTGAGCCCGAAGTTTTGGGCCTGATTAATCAAAATAGTGTTGGCATTGGGAATATCCAACCCGGACTCAATGATGTTGGTAGCCACCAAGATATCCATCTTGCCTTCAATAAACTGCAGCAAAGCCTTTTCCATCATATCCCCCGGCATTTGACCGTGCGCGACTCCTATACGCAGTCCCGGGCACCATTGCCCGATTAGATCAGCCACCCCTTCGATGCCCTGAACCCGGTTATGTACAAAGAAGACCTGCCCCCCTCGGTCGGTCTCAAACAAAATGGCCTCCCGGACCTTGTTTTCGTCGATGACCATCAATTCGGTATGCACCGGTTGACGATTGGGCGGGGGTGTCGATATCACACTCAAATCCCTGGCGCCCAGCAACGAAAACTGCATCGTACGGGGGATTGGGGTGGCCGTAAGGGTCAAGGTATCCACCGAGACCTTCATGGCTTTGAGTTTTTCTTTGGTGGCGACCCCAAACTTTTGCTCCTCGTCAATGATCAAGAGCCCCAGGTCTTTGAATTTGATTTTGGAGCCAACGATTTTGTGGGTACCAATCAAAATATCAATGCGGCCGGCTTCCAAATCCTCCAGAACCCCTTTGACCTCGGCCGCTGTTCGAAAACGATTCAAGTAATCAACCCGTACGGGCAGTCCTTGGAGCCTCGAAGCAAAGGTCCTCGCATGCTGCAAGGCAAGGATGGTGGTTGGGACCAAGACGGCCGTTTGTTTCCCGTCGCAGGCCGCCTTAAAGGCCGCCCGAATAGCAACCTCGGTTTTGCCAAACCCCACATCGCCGCAGACCAATCGATCCATGGGGTAGGCTTTTTGCATGTCCACTTTGACCGCTTCGGTGGCTTTGCTTTGATCGGGGGTGTCTTCGTACAAAAACGAGGCTTCCAGCTCGTGCTGCAGGTAATTATCCGGGGGAAAGGCATGGCCCCTGGATGCTTTTCGACGAGCGTACAATTCGATCAGGTCTTTGGCGATGTCCTTGACCTGGGCCTTGGTTTTGGTTTTGAGTTTATCCCACGTGTCGGATCCCAGTTTATGAATTTTGGGCGGGGTACCGTCCTTGCCGGAATAGCGCGAAACCTTGTGCAAGGAATGAATGCTAACATAAAGCAAATCGTCATCCCGGTAACTAATTCGTATCGTTTCTTGCCACTGACCGTTGACTTGTATTTTCTCCATGCCGGCGTATTTGCCGACCCCGTGGTCCATGTGTACAACGTAGTCTCCCGGTTTGAAATCCAGGATTTCTTTGAGGGTTAACTTTTCGGAAGCGGAGGTACGACCCCGCACTTTGTATTTATGAAAACGCTCAAAAAGCTGGTGTTCCGTCCAAAAAACCGCAGCTTGGTCGTGGTCCGTAAAACCAGCATGCAAGCCCAGCGGCAAGGGTTGCATGCGGAAGCCGGCCTGTAGATCCTCCAGAATTTGATCCAGGCGCTCCATTTGCTTGGGGTTATCGCCGCACAGAAAAAGCCGGTAACCCTGTTCGGACAGTTCCCGACCCGTGGCAACCAAACGGTCAAACTGCTTGCGCATGACGGGTTGTTCGGTGGTGTGAAAGGTCCATTTGTAGGAAGGGCCCGGCCCATAGGCCGCTTTGGTCCGGGGGTCCTGTCCTCCTTCCGCTTCCAAAAGAACTCTTTTGAATCCCATCAACAAATCAAACCACTCGTCCGGGCTGGTCAACCATCGCTGCAAGTCATCGGGTACCCCGTTCCAACGCTCTTCGGCCGAGGCCATGAGCATGGACCAATTGCTGTGCCATAACACCGTCTGCGTTGGAAAATACGAGACCAAGGATTGTTGGCCTTGTTCCAGCAAATCGGCCTGAAGGTTGGGCAGAATCACGGCCTTGTCGATCTCCTTCACGGTCAACTGAGATTCGGGATCAAAGGTGCGGAGGCGTTCGGCGCAATCGCGGTAAAGTTCAAGGCGGTACGGCCAGTCCGATGCGTAACTAAAGACGTCCAAAATTCCTCCCCGGATGGCGTACTGACCGGGTTCGTACACAAAATCCACCCGCTCAAAGCCCATTTCGCTCATCAATTCGATCAAAAAATCCAGATTAACGGCTTCGTTTTTATTGATTTCTATGGTGTTACGAGCAAGGGTTGTGTTAATCACCACCTCTTCCATCAGGGCCTCGGGCCAGGTCACCAACCAATGAGGAGCTTCGTTGTTGCGAAGGCTCATCTGACCCAAAACCCCGGCCCTTTGCAAAACCAAGTAAGGATCCTTTTCGCTATCCCCAAATTTTCGCTTGTACGAACCTGGAAACAAGGAAACATGGGCACCCCCTAGCAAGGCTTCCAAATCAGAACAGGCGTACATCGCTTCTTCACGATCCGCCAACAAAACCACCTGCAATCCCAGCAATCCGGCCCGCTGGGCCGCCGCTGCCATCCACCACCGCGCCGATACTGCCAAGCCTTCGGCCTGAACCCAACAAGGATGGCCTGTGACCTTCTCGTTTTGGTTAAGAAATGAAACTCCCCCAAGAATTCGCTCCGTACGGGCGTATTCCTCCAACAATCGCTCGGTATTCCAAACTTCCTGCTCCAAAATCGCCCGCAAAACTACGCTTCCAATTACTCCGCGAGGAGGGCGTTGATTTTGTTTTGAAGCAACGCCTTTTGGCGTTCAAAAGCGGACCCGGTAGCGGGTCCATCAAAACCGGTGTGTACGTAGCGAATGCGGCCTCCGGCGTCCAGCAAGAGGGTGGTGGGGAAGGCCTTGAGTCGGACCAGCTGAGGGATGGCCCGTCGCACCGAGGCCGAATCCGGTTGACCAGCATGCACCAGGGGGTAGGGCACCTGGTAACGAGCCCGTAGTTTTTGGAGGTTCTGAACGGCCTTTTCGGATTGATACGTCCGTTCAAAACCAAGGCCGATGATCTGAACGCCTTTGCGAGACCATTCCGGGTAGACGGCTGATAGGTATTCGGTTTCGTCCAAGCAATTAGGGCACCAAGTCCCCAGCAACTGAACCAGGGTAACACGGGCGGGGGGGCCGGGGCGAACGACCTCGCCTGATTGGATGTCTTTGAATTCAAAGGACAACGGGGCCTGTGCGTTTTGCAAGGTCGATAAACCGTAAGGATCCGGAAGGGTCGCAGCGCTATCCCGAACCGCGGTCCAAGGTCGGCCCGGCCCCCGCGCCGCGTAAAGCTGACCCTGCATGGAGCCATCCCGGGCCAGGTGTCCCCGGATCAAATAAGCACTGCCACCGTCCATTCCGCTCATCCACAACGAATCCCCGTCCATGATCCCGCTGAGGTATCGATAATCCCCCGTTGAGGTACGCAGCGTACCGCTGATTTCCGGTCCTTTTTGGGTCAATGGCATCAGAGCCGGGGTACCAGGCCCCAGGTCCACCTTCCATTGAGCCCCCACCTCTGCCGGCAATCCTGCGGTCCGCGATGCAAATTTGTACTGTCCACCGCGGGCAGCCGACCAAGGAATCATGATCGCCGTATCGTTTTTGGTTTTAACCCAAAAACCCTTCAGGCTATCGCCCAGGTTGCTAACAGCGGCCACCAACACCGACTCATAGACCGGGAAGTTCCAATACAAACTATCCCCCCGGACCTCTGCACTTGATTCCACCCACGTATCTCCGTCTTGCAGACGGGCTTTGAAAAGTCGATCCGAAGGGCGCTCCTTGTTGGGTCCTGCTTGACGTTCCAGTCGGAACAAAAAAGGCAAATCACCACCTTCCGTCTGTAGGAGACCCCGCCAATCCCCTTCCTGAAGGCGGTAACAGGCTTCTAGGTCGATACCCCAACGGCAAGAGGTCCCCCCCAACAAAAATAGGAGGGCCATGCCCCCTACGAATTTTGAAAATTTTAACATAAACACCTGTTTCAATAGGAAAACAAAAATGCGTGCAATTCGGCCTTTCGCCGTTTGTTTTTTTGCGGAGACTTACCTTTCCCGAAATTCTTCCAACCATGCCTGCCGAAAACAGCCCCTCCGACGGCCAGCACAGCATCTCCGTGCATCCCCGCGATTTACGGATTTCCGACTTTGGGTATGACTTGCCCCAGGAGCGTATTGCTTTGTATCCCACCGAATTCCGTGAGCAGGCACGGATGTTAGAATACAGAGGCGGTTCCATCATGGATCGATCCTTTGGGGACCTAACAGATGCACTGCCCGAAGGAGTCCATTTGGTCCTCAACAATACCCGGGTGGTACCTGCCCGCCTCCGTTGGCCTTTGCCCAACGGTTCCATGGTGGAATTTTTGCTCTTGGAGCCCGGTCTCGCGACCCCTGAGGAGGGGGAGGGGGTGACCTGGTGGTGCATGATCGGCAACAACCGTGCCTGGAAAAGTGGCACTCTTGATCTGGTGTTACCAACGGGAAATCTGCATTTGGAACGTGGGCAAAGCAAGGATGGTCAATGGCAAGTCCACTTTGGATGGCAACCCAATCCGGATGCCGGGCCAAACAGCCCACAGACCCTGGAAGAATTGCTGGATCTTGTTGGCGAAGTTCCTTTGCCGCCTTACCTTCAACGTAGCAGCGAGTCTCTGGACCGTGAACGATACCAAACAACCTATGCCAAGGAGCGCGGCGCAGTGGCGGCACCCACGGCGGGTTTGCATCTAACGCCTTTGTTGTTGGAACAAATTAAACAAAAAGGCGGTCTAACAACCGAGGTCACCCTGCATGTCGGTGCGGGCACCTTTCAGCCGGTCAAGGCTTCCCAAATGGCCGAACACACCATGCATACCGAACGGATTTCGATTCGCACAGAGGCTCTGGAAGCCCTTTACCGCAGCCAAGGGCCGGTTTATGCGGTAGGAACCACCTCTTTACGCCTACTCGAAAGCCTCTATTGGGCCGCGGTCCGTATCCACCAAAAAACAACCCCTACAGAGTCCATCAACTCAAAAATAACGCTCCCAAAAGTGCATCAGTGGGATCCCTACGATCTCCCAACAACCGACTTATCGGCTCAGGATGCTTTGGGAATCCTGCTTGATTTTGCCCAAAAAAATCAATGTTCTGAACTAAGCGGTCGGACCGGACTTATGCTGGCTCCGCCTTACAAAGTGCGAATGGCTCGGGGTCTCATTACGAATTTCCATCAACCCCAGAGCACGTTGTTGTTGCTGGTTGCTGCGCTGGTCGGCAAGGATTGGCGAAAAATCTACCAACATGCCCTGGACAAGGGTTATCGTTTCTTGAGTTATGGCGACGGATCCCTCCTCCATTTTTGATCGTTGTTACGAAAGGGCGCTTTCTGCGGGATACCCCGCGG
>JBMOHV010000065.1:0-8653 GCA_049317645.1 Bacteroidia bacterium | reverse complement strand
AGGTTGCCTGGGTTAAGGTTGCCTGGGTTAAATCTATCGGGAGCGATCCCGGCTGTCCATCCAGATGGTGACCGGTCCGTCGTTGAGCAGGGTGATTTGCATATCGGCCCCAAAGACCCCTGATTGGATTCGATCGGGCCAGGCTTCACGGCAAATTTCAAGAAAACGATGGAACAAAGGTTCCGCAATGGCCGGGGTTGCAGCCCTGCTATAGCCGGGTCGATTTCCCTTGGCGGTATCGGCCATCAGGGTGAACTGGGAAACGATGAGGCATTCGCCTTGGATGTCTTGGACCGAACGATTCATGCGCCCTTCCTCGTCCCCAAAGATGCGTAGCCGCACCATTTTGCCGGCCAGGTAGACCAAATCATCGGGGGTATCATCGGGTTCGATGCCCACCAGTGCCAGCAGTCCTGGACCAATCCGGGCATGGGTTTGGCCGGCGATGCACAGCTCGGCGTGGGCCACTCTTTGTAACAACAAACGCATCTAAACTAGTTGTATTGATCGTCGTTGACCAAAATACTTAAATACGACAAGAATCGTTCGCTGTGAATGCGCCCCTCTTTGACCGCCTCCTGGACGGCGCAAGACGGTTCGTGGGAATGGCTGCAATTGGGGAAGCGGCAGGCCGGTGCATAGGCCCGAATTTCACGAAAATGGTAAGCGATTTCGTAGGGTTGCAGATCGAGGATCCCCCACTCTTTGATCCCCGGACTGTCGATGACGGCGGTTCCGTGGCCGGTTTCGTAAAGGGTGGCGGCGGTGGTGGTATGGGTTCCCTTGCCGCTGTGGGCGCTGATCGCCCCAGTCGCTGCTTGCAATCCCGGAAACAAGGCGTTGATCAGGCTGCTTTTGCCGGCGCCTGAATAACCGGTCAACAATTGAGTCCCTTGTTTCATGGCTTCGGCCAATTCGGGAATGCCATCCCCGTTCAGGGCCGAGCAAAACCAAACCTGGATTCCGGCCTCTGCGTAGACCTCTTGCCAATGCTGGGCGAGGGTCCGGTCATCGGCCGTCCAACGGTCGGATTTATTCAAAACCAGGTGACAGGGGATTCCAAAGGCAGCGGCCGTCAAGGCGATTCGGTCCGCAAATCCTCCCGAAAAGCGGGGTTCAAACAAGGAACAAACAATCCAAACCCGGTCGAGATTGGCGGCCAAGGCGTGGGTTTGCTTGGAAAGGTTGGTGGCCTTGCGGACCATATGGTTGCGACGGTCTTCGACCGATTCCACCGTCCAATCACCGGTCCCTTGGTTATAACACAATTCAACCAAATCTCCGCAACAAACCGGGTTGGTGGATTTGAGCTTCTGCAAACGAATTTTGCCCCGAAGGGTGGCCTGAACAACGGAGCCCTCTTCGTTCAGGATGCGGGCCAGAACCCGATGCCCGTGGGATTCGAGTACCAGCCCCTTCACCTAGACCTTGGTGCTTTTGTTGTAGTACAAGGAATAATCCTTGCGGTGGGGGATGGTCTCTTTGAGCAGGGCCAGGGAAATCACCTCCTCCATGCGGTCCACATAGTGGAAGGTCATGTCCGATAGGTAGGTCTGCTTGATTTCCTCCACATCCTTTCGGTTCCCTTTGCAGAGGATGATTTCGGAGATCCCGGCCCGCTTGGCAGCCAAAATCTTTTCTTTGATCCCCCCAACAGGGAGCACTTTGCCCCGGAGGGTGATTTCTCCGGTCATGGCCAATTTCTTGCGGATTTTGCGCTGGGTGTAGGTGGACAGCAAGGAGGTGAGCATGGTAATGCCGGCAGACGGGCCGTCCTTGGGCGTTGCTCCTTCGGGAACATGGATGTGGATGTCCGAATGTTCAAAAAGCTCCGCATTGATATTCCAATCAGCGGCATGCGAACGGATATAGGCCATGGCAATGCTGGCCGATTCCTTCATCACATCGCCCAGGTTGCCGGTGATGTTGATACGTCCTTTGCCCTGGCTTAGACTGCTTTCGATGTACAGGATATCCCCTCCCGATGAAGTCCAGGCCAATCCCGTAACAACCCCTGTATGCAGGTTGTTTTCGTAGAGTTCGGGTTCAAATTGCCGTACCCCCAAAATGCGGGCTGCGCTTTCCTGGTCCACTTGAATTTCGTAAGGTTCTTCCAAGGCTTTGAGCTTGGCGTAACCCCGAACCAAGGAGGCTATTTTTTTGTCCAAGGAACGAACCCCGGATTCACGGGTATAGGCCTCGATCAGGTGGCGAACCATGGGGATGGGTATGCGAAGATCGTTGCGATCCAGGCCATGAGCCTCGAGCTGCTTGGGGATCAAATACTTGCGCGCAATTTCGGTTTTCTCTTCCAGGGTGTAACCGTTGATTTCCACAATTTCCATGCGGTCCAAAAGGGCCGGCTGTATGCTGGACAGGCTGTTGGCGGTCGCTATAAAGAGAACCTTGCTGAGATCGTAATCCAATTCCAGGTAGTGGTCAAAAAAGGCGTTGTTCTGTTCCGGGTCCAAGACCTCCAGCAGAGCCGACGAAACATCGCCGCGAAAGTCCTGCCCGACCTTGTCGATTTCATCCAAGACCATGACGGGGTTGGAACAGCCCGCTTTTTTGATGCTCTGGATAATACGACCCGGCATAGCACCTATGTAGGTTCGGCGGTGACCGCGGATGGTGGCCTCGTCGTGGACACCGCCCAGACTCATGCGGACATATTCCCGGCCCAGGGCCCTGGCAATGCTTTTGCCCAAGGAAGTTTTGCCAACCCCCGGAGGTCCGACCAAAAGCAGAATCGGAGCCTTCATATTGGACTTGAGTTTGAGGACCGCCAGGTATTCTAGAATACGGTCTTTGATTTTTTCGAGTCCGTAATGATCCGTGTCCAGGATTTTCTGAGCTCTTTTGAGGTCAAAGCGGTCTTTGGTCACCGTGTCCCAAGGCAATTCCAGCAACAGTTCGACATAATTCAGAACCACACTGTAATCCGCCGCGGCCGGGTTCATCCGTAACAATTTATCAACTTCTTTGTCAAAATGTTTGCGGGTGGCATCGTTCCATTTCTTGGACTTGGCTCGCTCCTTGAGGTTTTGGACTTCCAGGTCCGGGGTCGCCCCGCCCAGCTCCTCCTGGATGGTTTTGAGTTGCTGATGCAAAAAATATTCGCGCTGTTGTTTGTCCAAATCGGTTTTGACTTTGGACTGAATCTGGTTTTTGAGTTCCAGCAATTGCAGCTCTTTGTGCAGGTATTCCAAAACCCGGGTGGAGCGTTCATGCAAATCGTGGATTTCTAGCAAGGTCTGCTTTTCGCCTACTTCGATGTTGAGGTTGCTGGCAATAAAATTGACCAGAAACGCGGGGCTTTCGATGTTGCGAAGGGCCAGGGCGGCTTCGCTGGGAATGTTCGGGGATAGTTCAATGATTTGGAGGGCCAAATCCTTGATGGTCGAAATCAAGGCATTGAATTCCTTGTTTTTGGGATCGGGTAGCAGGTCCGGGTTGGGGGTGAGTTGGGCTTTGAGGTAGGGTTCTCTTTGAACCACTTCCTGCAATTCAAAACGCTGCCGGCCCTGAATAATGACCGTGGTATTGCCATCCGGCATGCGCAACATTTTGAGAATGCGGGCCAGGGTGCCAATCCGGTGCAGGTCCTCGGGGCCGGGGTCTTCCACCGAAATGTCCCGCTGGGACATGACCCCGATGGTCTTGGTCTTGTTGTTGGCTTCGCGGATCAGGCGGATGGATTTGTCGCGACCCACCGTGATGGGAATGACCACCCCCGGAAAGAGGACGGTATTGCGCAGCGGCAGGATGGGAACCGGCTTTTGGTAGGCTTCGTCCAGGCTGGGGTCCTCCTCTTCCTTAAAGGACATAATGGGGATAAACTCGGAATCGTCTTCGTAGAGGGTCATGGTCGGTGGGGGAGGGGCTTAGGTTCGTACAAAATAAGCAAGGATTGTGCCAGGTACTAGGAACTGACAGACTGTCCTCGCTTCGGTCACCATGTCTTTGCCAAATTAGGAGACCAGTCCTTCGAGGCTGACCGAGGAGCTGGGCACGACCACCAGGCCGCTTTCCTCGAACCAATCCAGGAGGATGGCATCCGGGGCATGGATTTCCCCGCTCAGCAAGGCCGTCGATAGTCGGTTCAGGACCTCCTTTTGGATCAGTCGGCGAAGGGGACGGGCTCCGTAGCGGGGGTCGTAGCCGTAGCGGGCCAGGTAATCCACCACCGCATCGGTGTAGGTCAATTGGACCTGTCGCTTTTCGAGGCGTTCCTGGAGCTCTTTGAGTTGCAGGGTCGCGATGGAGCGGATGTTATCGTGGCTCAACGGGTGGAATTCCACCACTTCGTCGATACGGTTGATGAATTCGGGTCGAAAGCGGGAACGCAAAAGGTCGTCCAGTTCGGGGCGGTTCCCGTCCTCGTCTTCCAGTCCAGCCCCCAGATTGGAGGTCATAATCAGAAGGGTGTTTTTGAAATTGATGGTTCGCCCTTTGTTATCGGTTAGGCGGCCTTCGTCCATGATTTGCAGGAGGAGGTTGTAAACATCGGTATGGGCCTTTTCGATCTCATCCAGCAAAACCAAGGCGTAGGGCCGGCGGCGGACCGCTTCGGTCAGCTGACCTCCTTCATCGTAACCCACATAGCCCGGAGGGGCGCCGATCAGTCGGGATACGCTGTGTTTCTCTTGGTATTCGCTCATGTCAATGCGGATCATGGCCTGCTCGTCGTTGAACAGAAGCAGGGCCAGGGCCTTGGTCAATTCGGTTTTGCCGACCCCGGTGGGGCCCATGAACAAAAAGGTACCGACCGGACGGTTTTCGTCTTGCAAACCGGTGCGGTTGCGTCGCACGGCTTCGGCCACGGCTTGCACGGCGGCATTCTGACCGATGACCCGACGGTGCAGTTCATCTTCGAGGTGCAGGAGTTTGGTTTTTTCGCTTTCCAGCATGCGCTGAACAGGGATGCCGGTCCAACGGGCCACTACCTCAGCAATATCCTCGTATTCAACGACTTCCCTGAGTAATTTGCCGGCGCTCTCGGCGTTTTTCTGTTGTTCCAGGAGGCTTTGCAATTCCGTTTCTACGGTTTTCATTTTGCCATAGCGGATTTCGGCCACTTGCCCATAGTCCGCGGCTCTTTCGGCTTGTTCGGCCTGGACTTTGAGTTGTTCCAAATGCTGTTTGCATTGCTGGATTTGCTCGACCCATTTTTTTTCGGATTGCCAGCGTTCGCTCAGGATCCTGGCTTCCTCTTTGATTTTTTCGAGATCCATATCCAGGGTCTGGACCTTGTCCTGGTTGTTTTCCCGCAGCATGGCTTGTTTTTCGATTTCCAACTGCATGAGTTTGCGGTTCAATTCGTCCAAGGCTTCGGGCATGGAATCGATCTGAATGCGCAAGCGGGATGCGGCTTCGTCAACAAGGTCGATGGCCTTGTCCGGCAAAAAACGATGGGGGAGGTAACGCTGCGATAACTCGACAGCCGCCACAATGGCTTCGTCCCGAATCTGAATGCGGTGATGATTTTCGTAGCGCTCTTTGAGACCGCGCAGGATGCTGATGGCGTCTTCACGGTCCGGTTCTTCGACCAAAACCTGCTGAAAACGGCGTTCCAGCGCTTTGTCCTTTTCGAAATACTTGCGGTATTCGTCCAAGGTCGTCGCCCCAATGGCCCTCAGTTCACCGCGAGCCAGGGCAGGTTTGAGGATGTTGGCAGCGTCCATGGCCCCCTCCCCTCCGCCGGCACCGACCAAGGTATGGATTTCGTCAATAAAGAGGACCACGCGGCCCTCGCTGCTGGTGACATCGCGTACCACGTTTTTGAGCCGCTCCTCGAATTCGCCCTTGTATTTGGCACCGGCCACCAAGGCGGCCATGTCCAGGGCATAGACTTCTTTGTCTTTGAGGCTTTCGGGGACATCGGCCCGAACAATGCGTTGGGCAATGCCTTCCGCAATGGCGGTTTTTCCGACCCCGGGTTCGCCAATCAGCAAGGGATTGTTCTTGGTTCGGCGGGTCAAAATTTGAATAACCCGACGAATTTCATCGTCCCGGCCGATGACGGGGTCTAATTTGCCTTCGGCGGCCAGGGCGTTGAGGTTGCGGGCAAATTTGCCCAGGGCTTGGTTGGGGGTTTCTTGGTTGGATTCCATAATGTTTTGTCCTTTTCGGAGTTTTAGAAAGGTTTGTCGGAGGGTGGCCGTCTGCAGGCCTTGTTTGCGAAGCATTTCACCGCAGGCATCGCCGCTTTCGGCCAGGCCCATCAAGAGGTGTTCGGTGCCGATATACCGATCCCCCATGGATTCTCGGTGGGATTGAGCGCGCACCAGGGTTTGATTGGCCCCGGCGTCCAGGGCGTTTTGGGCCTCCTGACCCCTCGTTAAATTTTGGAGGAGGCCCCGATTGAGTTGTCGTATCCGATCGGTATCGATTTTCAATTCCCGACCCAGGCTAAGCAACCAAGGGTGGTCCACCTCAAACAAGGCCTCCAGCAGGTGGGGGGTCTGCACATAGCCGTGTTTTTCTTGGTCCACGGTTTGCAAGGCCACCTGCAGGCATTGCTGTACGTGGTCGGTCATGGCGGGGTTGTTCATAACGAGCGGGTTCCTTTGTGGGGTATCGAATCAAGAACTCCGCCAAACCCCGGCGTGCTCCTCTAGCCACCCGTTGCAAGACAAATTGTCTCAAAAACAGGCAGATATCAAGACATTTTGACACCGCAACCGGTGTTCCACCGGGGACTACCATCCAATAAATTGGGTGAGAGGTGGTTAAAATTGCCCCAAAAGGGTTAGATTTGCGCTCGCTTTGAAAAAAAGCAGGAAGGAAACCAATTAAATGACTGAAAACCAAGCAACTACCCCCAAAACGACCCACGTCGCTCCACCGACCGATTTCGATTGGTCCGCCGGTTCCGGCAAATTCGGCACCTATTCATCCGAAGAACGCCAGCGGATGGAGTCATTGTACAATGTCAGCCTCACCACCGTTCAGAGCAACGAGGTGGTCAAAGCGGTGGTAGCCGGGATCTCCGAAAGGGATGTCATTCTCAATATTGGTTTCAAATCCGATGGAATGGTTCCCCGTTCCGAATTCCGCGATCTGCCCAATCTGACCATAGGGGATGAGGTTGAAGTTTTGATTATCAACCGGGAGGATATCAACGGCCATTTGTTGTTATCCCGCAAAGCAGCCCGCATTATGAATGCGTGGGATCGCATTGTCAAATCCCACGAAGAAGATTTGGTGATTCAGGGCAAGGTGAAATCCCGTACCAAAGGTGGACTTGTTGTCGAAATTGACGGCATCGAAACCTTTTTGCCAGGCTCCCAGATTGATGTCAAGCCGGTCCGTGACTACGACCAATATGTTGGCAAAACCATGGAATTCAAGGTGGTCAAGATCAATCCGGTCTTGCGCAATGCCGTTGTTTCCCACAAAATTTTGATTGAAAGCGATATCGAGGCCCAGAAGGTAGAGATTATGAGCCGGATGGAGAAAGGCCAGGTCCTCGAAGGAACCATCAAGAACATGACCGACTTCGGCGTCTTCGTTGATTTGGGTGGTGTCGATGGTTTATTGCACATAACCGATATGAGCTGGGGCCGCATTAGCCACCCCTCCGAGTTGGTTAAATTGGACGACAAAGTCCAGGTCGTGGTCATCGACTTTGACGATGAGCGCAAGCGTATTAGCTTGGGCATGAAGCAATTGACTCCTCACCCGTGGGAGGCATCGACCCTTGGCTTGGAAGCCGGTTCCATTGTTGAGGGCAGGGTCGTCACCGTGGCTGATTACGGTGCGTTCCTAGAAATCGCCCCGGGTGTCGAAGGCCTGGTACACGTTTCAGAAATGAGCTGGTCACAGCACTTGCGCAATCCGCAGGATTTCATCAAACAAGGAGATACGGTCAAGGCTGTTATTCTCTCCATTGACAAAGAGGACCGCAAAATGTCCTTGGGTATGAAGCAATTGACCCAAGATCCTTGGATTACCATCCGCGAAAAGTTCCCTGTTGGAACGCGTCTCAGCGGTCGGGTTCGCAATTTGACCAATTTCGGTCTTTTTGTAGAACTAGGAGAGGGTGTGGACGGCCTCGTGCACGTTAGCGATCTTTCTTGGACCAAAAAAATCAACCACCCTTCGGAGTTCGTCAAGAAGGACCAGATGTTGGACGTCATGGTCCTGGAAATCGATACCGAAGCTCGTCGTCTCAGCCTGGGTCACAAGCAATTGGAAGAAAACCCATGGGATACTTTCGCGACCATCTTCTTTGAAAATTCGGTTCACCAGGGTACCATTGTCAGCGTAGACGATAAAGGTGGCATGGTTCAATTTGCCTACGGGGTTGAAGCCTTTGTTCCCAAAAAACAAATGCTACAGGCCGACAACAAGTCGCTCAAAGTAGAGGACAAATCCGACTTCAAAATCATCGAATTCAACAAGGAGAACCGTCGCATTGTTGCATCGCATGCCCGCACCTGGCAGGAAACCAAAGACAAGGAAAAAGCCGGTGAGGAGAAGGAAGTTGCTCGTTATCAAGCCAAATCCCAGCAGGATTCTTCCGATTCCGGCATCATGGGCGAGTTGAGTGCTCTTTCCGATCTGCGCGATCAGATTCTGGAAGGCGAGAAGAAAGCCGCCCGCGAAGCCATCCGCAAGCTGGAAAGCGAGCAGGATGCACCCGAGCAGG